>NZ_JBIWNL010000023.1:0-142400 GCF_044767225.1 Kitasatospora sp. NPDC101447 | reverse complement strand
AAGCTAAGCCTCACAGCGCCGATGGTACTGCAGGGGGGACCCTGTGGGAGAGTAGGACGCCGCCGAACAATCATTGCTGAAGAACCCCCATCCGGATTCCGGATGGGGGTTCTTCGCGTTTCCGGGCCTGTGCGGGGCCGGGACGGAAGCTTCTCGAAAAAATCTTGGTCGGCGATGTCGAGAACCCGTGGTCTGCTCCGTCCCTGGGGTGAGAGCGGCCCACAATGGGTGGCACCAGCATTGAGGGAGAAGCACGATGGCCAAGTACCTGCTGCTCAAGCACTACCGAGGCGCCCCGGACGCGGTGAACTGCGTGCCGATGGACCAGTGGACGCCGGAGGAGATCTCCGCGCACATCCGGTACATGCAGGACTTCGCGGCCCGTCTGGAGAAGACCGGCGAGTTCGTCGACGGCCAGGCGCTCGCCCCCGAGGGGACGTGGGTGCGGTACGACGGTGAGGGCCGGCCGCCGGTCACCGACGGTCCGTTCGCGGAGACCAAGGACCTCATCGCCGGCTGGATGGTGATCGACGTCGACAGTTACGAGCGTGCCGTCGAACTGGCCGGTGAGCTGTCGGCGGCGCCGGGGGCCGGTGGCGAGCCGATCCACGAGTGGCTGGAGCTGCGTCCGTTCCTGGCCGAGCCGCCGACCATCACGGAGTGACCCTCCCGATGAACGAGGCCCTGCTCCGGAGCCTCACACCGAGCGTGCTCGGGATCCTCGTCCGCCGCGGAGCCGACTTCGCGGCGGCCGAGGACGCCGTGCAGGAAGCGCTGGTCGAGGCGGTCCGCGTCTGGCCGGATGATCAGCCCCGTGATGCCAAGGGCTGGCTGGTCACCGTGGCCTGGCGCAAGTTCCTCGACGCGGCGCGGTCGGACACCGCTCGACGCCGGCGTGAGGACCTGGTCGACCAGGAGCCGGAGCCGGGGCCGGCGACCGAGGTGGACGACACGCTCCGGCTCTACTTCCTGTGCGCCCACCCGTCGTTGACGCCGTCCTCGGCGGTGGCGCTCACCCTGCGGGCCGTGGGCGGTCTGACCACCCGCCAGATCGCTCAGGCCTACCTGGTGCCCGAGGCGACCATGGCCCAGCGCATCAGCCGGGCCAAGCGCACCGTCTCCGGCGTGCGGTTCGACCAGCCCGGTGACCTCTCCACCGTGCTGCGGGTCCTGTACCTGGTGTTCAACGAGGGCTACTCCGGGGACGTCGACCTCGCTGCCGAGGCCATCCGGCTCACCCGGCAGCTCGCGGCCGCGATCGACCACCCCGAGGTGGCGGGACTGCTGGCCCTGATGCTGCTGCACCACGCCCGGCGGGCCGGCCGGACCGCGCCCGACGGCAGCCTGGTGCCGCTGGCCGAGCAGGACCGGAGCAGGTGGGACACCGGGTTGATCGCCGAGGGTGTCCGGATCCTGCAGGGGGCCCTCGGGCGCGACCGGCTGGGCGAGTTCCAGGCCCAGGCCGCCGTGGCCGCGCTGCACGCCGACGCGCCCACGGCCGGGGAGACGGACTGGGTGCAGATCGTCGAGTGGTACGACGAGCTGGTGCGCCTGACGGACAGTCCGGTGGCCCGGCTCAACCGTGCGGTGGCGGTCGGCGAGGCGGACGGTCCGCGGGCCGGGCTGGCGGCGCTCGCGGAGCTCGACGACTCGCTGCCCCGCCACACCGCGGTGGCGGCGTACCTCCACGAGCGCGACGGTGATCAGGGGACGGCGGCACGGCTGTACGTCGAGGCGGCGCACAAGGCGTCCAACCTCGCCGAGCGCGACTACCTGACGCGTCAGGCGGCCCGGCTCAATGCGGGGTTGAACGCCCGTGGGCCACGCTGAGGCGCCTGCCGGGGCGGGTCAGAGGCGGCCGGCCGCCTTCAGCGCCAGGTAGGTGTCGGCCAGGGCCGGTGCGATCCGCGCGGGCGGGGCGTCGAGGACGGTGACGCCGTGCCGGGTGAGGCGGTCGGCGGTGGTGCGGCGGTCGGCGCGGGTCTGCTCGGCGGCCGCCGCGCCGTAGACCGCTTCGACGGTGCCGCGGCCGGCGGCGAGGACGTCCAGCCGCGGGTCGGCGACGGAGGCCAGGACGACCTCGTGGCGCTTGGTGAGCAGCGGCAGCAGTGGGCGCAGGCCGTCCTCGACCGGCGCCGCGTCGAGGCCGGTGAGCAGGACGATCAGCGAGCGGTGCGGCGCCATCTTGAGGGCCGTGGAGACCAGCGAGCGCATGTCGGTCTCGTGCAGTGCGGGCTCCAGGCCGGCCATGGCGTTGGTGAAGGCGGGCAGCACCTCGTGGGCCGAACAACCGGCCACGGTGGCGCGCTTGACGGCGTCGTGGGCGAGCAGGTCGACGCGGTCCCCGGCGCGGGTGGCGAGCGCGGTGAGCAGCAGGGCCGCGTCGAGGGCGGCGTCCAGTCGCGGGGCGTCGCCGACGCGGCCGGCCGAGGTGCGGCCGGTGTCGAGGACGACGAGGATGTGGCGGTCGCGTTCGGGGCGCCAGGTGCGGACGGCGACGGTGTTGCGGCGGGCGCTGGCGCGCCAGTCGATGGAGCGGACGTCGTCGCCGGGCAGGTACTCGCGCAGGGAGTCGAACTCGGTGCCCTGGCCGCGGGTCAGCACCGAGGTGCGGCCGTCGAGTTCGCGCAGGCGGGCGAGCCGGGAGGGCAGGTGCTTGCGGCTGGCGAACGGGGGGAGCGCGCGGACCGTCCAGGGGACCAGGTGGGAGCCCTGGCGGGCGGCGAGGCCGAGCGGGCCGAACGAGCGGACCGTCACCCGGTGGGCGTGGTGGTCGCCGCGGCGGGTCGGGCCGAGCACGGTGACGGTCCGGCGCCGTTCGCCGCCCGGGACGGTGAGGGTGTGCCGGGAGGCGGTCTCGGCGGTGCCGGGGCGCCAGGACGACGGTGCCCAGGCGTCCCGGACCAGGGCGCGGAGGAGGCGCCCGGAGGGGTTGGTGACGGTCAACTCGACCGACGCGGGCTCGCCGAGCCGGACGGTGGTGTCGCCGCCCCGCTCGAACCGCAGCTCGCGGACGGGGGCGGCGAGCACCAGGTCGACCGCGGCGGCGAGCAGGACCACGCCGGTGACCAGCCAGATCCCGGACGTCGACGGCAGCAGCAGGCCCACGACGAGCGCGCCGAGCGCGGCGAGCAGGGCGGTTCGCCCGGTGAGGGCCATGCGGTGCGCTCCTTCGGAGACCCGTCGCCCCGGGGCCCGCGACGGGACGACGGGCGACGGGGCGCGGGCGATGGATCGGGCGGATCGGGCGGGATCGGGAGGGGCGGGTGGACCGGTCCGGTCAGCGCGGTGCGGGCGTCTGGGCGAGGACCGCCTGGATGACGGAGTCCGCGGTGACGCCCTCCATCTCGGCCTCGGCGCGCAGCGCGACCCGGTGCCGCAGGGTGGGCAGGGCGAGCGCCTTGACGTCGTCCGGGGTGACGTAGTCGCGGCCGGCCAGCCAGGCCCAGGCCCGCGAGGCGGCGAGCAGGGCGGTGGCGCCGCGCGGGGAGACGCCGATGGACAGCGACGGGGACTGCCGGGTGGCCCGGCAGAGGTCGACGATGTAGGCGAGGACCTCGGGGGACACGGTCAGCTTGGCGATCTGCGCGCGGGCGGCGGCGAGGTGCTCGGGGCCGGCGACCGGACGGACGCCGGCGGCGGCGAGGTCGCGGGGGTCGAAGCCGGCGGCGTGCCGGGCGAGGACCTGGAACTCCTGGTCGCGGTCGGGCAGCGGCAGGACCAGCTTGAGCAGGAAGCGGTCCAGCTGGGCCTCGGGCAGCGGGTAGGTGCCCTCGTACTCGACCGGGTTCTGGGTCGCGGCGACCAGGAACGGGACGGGCAGCGCACGCGGTTCGCCGTCGACCGTGACCTGGCGCTCCTCCATGGCCTCCAGCAGGGCGGCCTGGGTCTTCGGCGGGGTGCGGTTGATCTCGTCGGCGAGCAGCAGGTTGGTGAAGACCGGGCCGGGCTGGAAGGAGAACTCGGCGGTGCGGGCGTCGTAGACGAGCGAACCGGTGACGTCGCCGGGCATCAGGTCGGGGGTGAACTGGATGCGCTTGGTCTCCAGGTTGAGCGCGGTGGAGAGGGTGCGGATCAGCAGGGTCTTGGCGACGCCGGGGACGCCCTCCAGCAGCACGTGGCCGCCGCAGAGGAGCGCGACCACCAGCCCGGTGACGGCGGCGTCCTGGCCGACCACGGCCTTGCCGATCTCGGCGCGCAGGGCGGTCAGCGCGGCCCGCGGGTCGGTGCTGCCGGGGGTGGCGGTCGCCGTGCCGGGAACGGTGCGGAGCTGGGCGGTTGCCTGGTCGGTCACGGGTTCCGTACCTGCCTTTCGAGGGTGTCGAGGTCGTCGGCGAGCCGCAGCAGTGCGGCGTCGTCGGTCGGGGGCGGGCCGTACAGCAGGGCCCGGACGTCCCCGGCGGGCCGGTCGGGGAGCCGGTCGGCCACGGCCGCGCAGAGTGCTTCGGGGTCGGGCGCGCCGGCCCGGAGCGGGACGCCCAGGGCCGGGGCGAGGCGGTGGGCGGCGGCGCGGCGCAGGGCCTCGGCGGCGTGGCCGTGGGCCTTGGCGCGCCGGTAGAGGCGGGCCCGGCCCTCGGTGGTCTCGGAGGCGCGGACCACCACGGGCAGGTCCTCGCTGACCACCGGCCCGAGCCGTCGGCCGCGCCACAGGGCGGCGAGCCCGGCGGCGACGACGAGCTGGTAGTAGGCCCAGTGCCAGCCGCTCGGGATGTAGTCCTCGAAGCTCTTGAAGCCGTTGCCCTCGGCGAGCGGGGCCGAGTAGTCCGGCAGGTGCCAGGTCAGGCGGGGCTGCGAGCCGAGCAGGCCGAGCGCGAGGGCGGCGTCGCCGTCTGCGGCGAGCTTTCCGTTCTGCAGGAAGGCGCCGCTGCCGAGCACGACGACGTCGCCGCCGTCGTCGTTCCGGGTGCCGACCAGGGGGTAGCCGTGGCCGCGCGGGTAGCAGCCCTCGCCGCGGCTGCCGCTGGTGTAGAGCATGCCGCCGAGGTGGGCGCTGCCGGCCCGGGCGGCCTCGATGAGCGAGCAGTCCGCGTCGGTGCTGCGGACGGAGGCGTACGGCAGGCCGCCGTCCTCCTCGGACAGCCGGATGCCGGGTGCGAGCGCGGTGAGGGCGGCCGGGCCCGGGGCGATCAGGACCAGCCGCCGGTGCCGGGCGGCCGCGACGGCGCGCAGCTGGTCGGCGGAGAGCAGGTCGGGCTCGGGCAGCACGAGGGTGTCCGGGCCGGCCGGGTTGCCGGTCGGGTCGGTGGTGAACTCGGCCGTGAGCCCCTGGCGTTCGAGGAGCGCGACGACGGCGTGGGCGCCGTCGGCGTCGTACGAGCGCGGGTCGAGCGGCGGGTAGAGGTGGTCCCGGCCGAGGGAGGTCACGAGGAGGGCGCCGATCAGCAGGGCCCCGAGAAAGGCCAGGTACCAGCGGGCGCGGCGCCACAGGCCGCGCCCGGTGGGGGCGAGGCTGGTCGGGGCGGCGCCGGGGGGCGTCCCGGCCACCGGCGGCGCGGGGGTGGTGGCGGTCATGCCGTTCCTCCCGGGGCCTGGGTCGGCACGGGGGCCGGGACGGCCGGCGGGCCCGGTGCGAGGACGGGACGGGAGCGCTCCAGCGTCCGGTCCAGCTCGTGCAGCAGCCGGTACGCGGCCTGGTCGGCGGTGCGCTCGCCGTACGCGATGTCGTCGAAGGTCCGGGCGGCCGCGGACAGGGCGGCGGCGTGTTCGGGCAGCGCCCGGCCGGCCTCGGCGGCGGCCTCGTCGGCGGTGCGGCCGGGGCGGGAGTCGAGCAGGGTCCGCTCCTCCAGGGCGCGCACCAGGGCGCGCATCTGCTCGCGGACGGCCTCGGTCCAGCGCCCGGCGGCGGCGTGTCCGGCGGCGTCCGCCCGGTACTGCGCGGCGCTGCGCGGGCCCTCGACGCCGTACACGTCCCCGAGGGTGCGGGCGGCGCGGCGGGGCGCGCCGAGGCGCCACCACAGTGCGGCGCCGATCAGCACCGCGACGATCAGGAAGAGCACCAGGCCGGTGGTGCCGTCGGTGCCGTCGCCGGAGATGCCGCTGAGCGCGCCGGAGATGTGGTCCCAGAACCAGTCCATCGCCCGTTGCAGGACCGACGGGTCGTGCTTGTGGTACTCGGCGTCGAGCAGTTCGTCCCGGGCGGCGTCGCGCGCGGGGTCGCGCGGAACGGTGACCGGGGTGCCGCCCGCGGCGAGGAGCCTGTCCCCCCAGGTAGGCATCCGGTTCAGCGCCCCGCCGGGGTCTGGTCGGCCTGTCCGCCCCAGCCGGTGCCGCCGTACTCGGGCAGGCCGGCGGCGCGGGCGAGCTCGATGTCCAGGGCCTCGCGGCGGATCCGCTGGTCGACGTAGAGCAGGACGCCGACGGCGGCCATGAAGGGGGTGGTGAGGGTGCCGGCGATGATCCCGGCGACCGCCATGAGGGCGACCATCCCGGCGCCCTCATGGGCGGCAGCGGTCAGGCCCTGGCCGGCGAAACTGTCGAGGCCCAGCAGTACGCCGAGGAAGCGGAACGGGACGGCGATGACGACCGCGACGACGATCGACAGCACCTTGCTGACCAGCGTGATGCCGAGGATCCGCCACCAGGAGCCGCGGACCAGGCGCCGCGAGCGCGACAGCGCGGCGGCCACGCCCTGCTTCTCCAGCATCAGTGCGGGGGCGGCGAGGCTGTAGCGGATCCACAGCCAGGCGGCCACCGGCAGGGCCAGCAGGCCGACCAGGGACAGCAGCGCGGTGGTCGCGGGCTCGTCGGCGCCTCCGGCGCTGTAGCCGAACATGGGGGCGAAGCCGAGCAGGGCCACACCGGGGCCCATCAGGGCGGTGAGCAGGGTGAGCCCGAGCAGCTGCAGGAGGCGCGGCCGGGCGTCGCGCCAGGCCTCGCCGGCGGTCACGGAGCGGCCGAGCACGGCGCGGCTGACGACGATGGTGAGCAGCGCGGCGGCGAGCACGTCGAGCAGCAGCTGCAGCGGCAGGGCGGCCACCAGTCGCAGGGCCTGGGTGGCGGTGCCGGTCTTGCCCTTGACCAGGAGGTCGACCACGACGGTGCCGCCCTGGGCGATCACCGCCATGCCGAGCGAGAGGGCGAGTACCGTCCGCCACTGCCGGCGGACGGTGCTGACGGCGCCGTCGAGCAGTTCGCCCATGCCGAGGGGGCGCAGCGGGATGACGCCGGGCTTGGGGCTCTGCGGCGCGCCCCAGCCGTACGGCTGCCGGCTGCCGGGGGGCTGCTGTCCCCACTGAGGGCGGGCCTGCTCGCCCGGGTGGGCGTTCCAGCCGGGGGTGGCCTGCGGTGGTGCCGACGGCCCGGGCACGGCGGCGGGCGCGTCGACCGGGGGCCGGACGCCGTCGCGGGGTGGCTCGGACGAGCCGGGCGAGGCCCAGCCCGGAGTGTCGGTCATCACTGCTCCTCGGAGGGGCGTCGTGGGCGCGACTGCGGATGGATCTTCCACCCGCGCGCAGCGCCAATCGTGCCATGGGGTCGGAGCAGGCCCCATGGGGATCCGGTTGCTGATCGGCAACGGGGCGCCGAGGTGGCGCGGGCGGCGCGCCGCGGACGGTTCGGCGGTGCTCCACCGGGGGTCATTCGCCCGGTATGGCCGGAATTCACCGGCAGTCGGAGTTGGCCGTTCTGGAGCAATGGCACTGCTGTGCGGCAGGTCACAATCCGGTAATGAGAAGATGGACGCATGAAGGGACGCGTCCTCGTCGTTGATGACGACTCCGCACTGGCCGAGATGCTCGGCATCGTGCTGCGTGGTGAGGGTTTTGAGCCGTTTTTCGTCGCCGACGGGGACAAGGCACTAGCCGCGTTCCGGGAGACCAAGCCAGACCTGGTCCTGCTCGACCTGATGCTGCCCGGCCGGGACGGCATCGACGTGTGTCGGCAGATCCGGGCCGAGTCCGGCATCCCGATCGTCATGCTGACCGCGAAGACCGACACGGTCGACGTCGTGGTGGGCCTGGAGTCGGGTGCCGACGACTACGTCACCAAGCCGTTCAAGCCCAAGGAGCTGGTGGCCCGGGTGCGCGCCCGGTTGCGCCGCGCCGAGGAGCCGACGCCCGAGCAGCTGACCATCGGCGACCTGGTGATCGACGTGGCCGGTCACTCCGTGAAGCGGGACGGGCGGGGCATCCCGCTGACCCCGCTGGAGTTCGACCTGCTGGTCGCGCTGGCCCGCAAGCCCTGGCAGGTGTTCACCCGCGAGGTGCTGCTGGAGCAGGTCTGGGGCTACCGCCACGCGGCGGACACCCGCCTGGTCAACGTCCACGTGCAGCGCCTCCGCTCCAAGATCGAGAAGGACCCGGAGCGCCCCGAGATCGTGGTGACCGTCCGCGGCGTCGGCTACAAGGCCGGACCCAGCTGACGTGACGGACCGGGCTGACGAGACCCCGTCGGGTACCGCGACCGACGGGGCCGGGGCCGTGCGCGGGGACGTGCTGAGTTCGACCACCCGCCGCCGACGCGGCCCCTCCGGCCTGGTCGGACTGGTGAAGCGCCAGCTGCGCCGTCCCACCCACCGGGTGACCGCGCTGTACCGGCGGTCGATCCAGCTGCGTGTGGTCGCGGTGTCCCTGCTGGCCTCCATCGCGGTGGTCCTGGTGCTGGGTGTGGTCGTGGTGGCGCAGGTGCGCACCGGCCTGCTCGACACCAAGATGGACGCCGCGCGGGCGCAGGCGAGGATCGGCTTCCAGGTCGAGCAGAAGAAGATCGACGAGGCCAGGGACCAGAAGCTGCGGGGCACCGCCGACCCGACCGTCGACGAGACCGGCACCTGGCTGCTGCGGCAGGTCAACGACCTGGCCGGGAGCGGGCAGACCGTCTACTCGGTGATCGCGATGGCGCCCGGCACCGGCGCCGTCGTCCCGGACACCGGGGGCTTCGCGCCCCGCTACTCGGGCGACATCCAGCCCAGCAGCATCCCGGACACCCTGCGGGCCAAGCTCATGTCCGAGCCCGGCCAGATGTTCGACCAGCCGACCCGGATCCACCGCGCGCCCGAGAGCAGCGTGAAGTCCGAGCCCGGGCTGGCCCTCGGCATGCAGTTCGTCGGTCCGGCCGGGAACAGCTACCAGATGTTCTACGTGTTCTCCTTCGGCCAGGAGACCGACACCCTCAACCTGGTCACGGGCACCCTGGCGACCGCCGGCGTGTTCGTGGTGATCCTCATGGGCGGCATCGCCTGGGTCGTGGTGCGCCAGGTGGTCACCCCGGTCCGGATGGCCGCCGGGATCTCCGAGCGGCTCGCCGACGGGCACCTGGAAGAGCGGATGAAGGTGACCGGGACGGACGACATCGCCCGCCTCGGGGAGTCGTTCAACCGGATGGCCAACGCGCTGCAGGCACAGATCCGCCAGCTGGAGGAGCTGTCCCGGGTGCAGCGGCGGTTCGTCTCGGACGTCTCGCACGAGCTGCGCACCCCGCTGACCACGGTGCGGATGGCCGCGGACCTCATCTACGACAGCCGCGAGGACCTCGACCCGATGGCGGCCCGCTCCGCGGAGCTGCTGCAGGGCCAGCTGGACCGCTTCGAGTCGCTGCTCGCCGACCTGCTGGAGATCAGCCGCTTCGACGCCGGCGCCGCCATCCTGGACGCCGAGCCGGTCGACCTGCGGGAGATCGTCGGCCGGGTGGTGGAGGCCGCCGAGCCGCTGGCCGAGGCCAAGGGCAGCGCGGTGGTGATCCGCGGCGACGGCGAGCCGGTGCTGGCCGAGGTGGACTCCCGCCGGATCGAGCGCATCCTGCGCAACCTGGTGGTCAACGCGCTGGAGCACGGCGAGGGCCGCGACGTGGTGGTCCGGCTGGGCTCGGCGGACGGCGCGGTCGCGGTCGGCGTGCGCGACTACGGCATCGGCCTCAAGCCGGGCGAGGCGTCCCGGGTGTTCCACCGCTTCTGGCGGGCCGACCCGTCCCGGGTGCGGACCACCGGCGGCACCGGCCTCGGCCTGTCCATCGCGGTCGAGGACGCCCACCTGCACGGCGGCTGGCTCCAGGCCTGGGGCGAGCCCGGCGGCGGGTCGCACTTCCGGCTCACCCTGCCGCGCACCCGCGGCGGCGAGATCTCCCGGGCGCCGTTCCGCCTCGAACCGGAGGACTCCCGCAACAACCGGGGCCTGGGCACGTACGGCATGCCGTACCGTCGGGCGATCAGCCCGGTCGGCTCGACGGCGATGGCCGTCGCCGAGGAGCCCACGGAGGCGCCGGACGGCGGCGGAGCCGGCTTCGGCTTCGGCAGCGGGCTCGGCGGGGTGCTGAACATCGGCCCCGGCCTCGGTCGGAGCCGGATGCCCGAGGGCCCGCGCTCGGACCCCTCGGACGTGCGGACGGCGGGGGCGGGTTACGGGGCGACCGGCGCCCAGGTCATGGTGGACCCGACGCCCGGACGGCCGTCGGTGGCACAGCGGACGGCGGAGCCGGACATGACGGGTGGGACGGACGTGGAGGGGTCGCAGCGTGCGAGGGACGAGCAACAGGACTGAGCCGCGGCTCCTCGCGGTGGCCGGCGCGCTGCTCGCCCTGACGGCGAGCGGCTGCGCGGCCATGCCCGACTCCGGCGGCATCACCAAGGTGGAGCTGTCCCAGGGCTCGGCGGACAAGAACCTGCAGGCCAGGGTCTACCCGGTGGCGCCGGGCAAGGGCGCCAAGCCGCGCGAGCTGCTGACCGGGTTCCTGGACGCGGTGACCGCCGACGAGGGGTACGAGACCGCGCGCAAGTACCTCACCGAGAGCGCCGCCGCGGCCTGGAAGCCGGAGGCCGGGATCCGGGTGCTCTCGTCCACGACCATCCCCGGTGGCCAGGACGTCGTCGACACCGACGCCCAGGCCACGGTGACGGTGAGCGGGCAGCTGGTCGCCAGCGTCGACGAGAAGCGCTCGTACCTGCAGGTGGCCGGGCAGAACAACAACGTCTCCTCCGACTTCACCTTCGTCCGGGAGAAGGACGGCGAGTGGCGGATCGACAAGCTGCCGCCCGGCGTGATCATGAACGAGACCAACTTCCGGAACAGCTTCCGGCAGGTCGAGCGGTTCTTCTACACCGCGCCGGACCCGTCCGCGGTGGCCTCCGGCAACGCCGGCCAGGAGGTGCTGGTCGCCGACCCGATCTACCTGCGGCGCCGAATAGATCCGCTGACCACGGCCGCCCAGGCGCTGGCCGACGGGCCCTCGACCTGGCTCTCGCCGGTGGTCCGGACGGCCTTCCCGAACGGCGCCAGGGTCGACCGGGTGACCATCGATGACAGCCGGGTCGCCCACGTGCAGCTCGGCGAGGCGGACGTCAGCGAGCCGATGGCGTGCCGGCGGATGGCGACCCAGCTCTTCTACACCCTCGCCGACCAGGGCAAGGGCCAGGTGGAGCGGCTGGAACTGAAGGGGCAGCGCGGCTCCTGCACCGCCAGCCGCACCGACGTGCCGGCCACCGGCCCGGGCGCCCTGGCCGGGCCGACGCCCACGACGCAGTACTACCAGCGTGCCGACGGCGCCCTGGTGGCGACCGACGAGGGCCGCCCCGGGGACCCGGTCCACGGGATCCTCGGCCGACCGCAGTCGAACACCAAGCCGGGGCTGGGCGCCATCGCGGTCAGCCGGAGCGGCTCCCAGGCCGCCGCGATCAGCGAGGACGGCCACCAGGTCTACTCGGTGCCGCTGACGGACGCCGCGGTGGGCCTGGGCGATCCGGTGCTCACCTCGCAGGCGAAGTCCGGCGACAAGGAGGACGGCTTCGCCTCGCCCAGCTGGGACGGCCGCAGCGACCTGTGGGTGGTGGACCGCAACCAGCAGGGGCAGCGGGTGGTGATGGTGCGCGGCAACAAGTCGTACACCGTTCCGGTCGAGGGCCTGACCGGGCAGACCGTGCAGTCGCTGAAGATCTCCTCGGACGGCGTCCGGGTGGCCCTGGTGGTCAAGACCCCGGGCGTGGCCATCCGCTCGCTGATGTTCGGCCTGGTGGTGCACGGCGGCACCCCGCAGGCACCGACGGTGAAGATCACCGGGCTGCGCCGGGCGGCCCCCACGCTCACCGACGTCGCCTCGGTGTCCTGGGCGGAGACCGACCAGCTGCTGGTGCTGGGCAAGGAGGCCGACCGGACCCAGCAGCTCTACTTCATCAGCACCGACGGGTCGCAGAGCACGGACACCCAGCTGCAGAGCGCCGAGAGCATGATGACCGTCGCGGCCTCGGAGTCCCGGGGCGACCGCCTGACCCAGGCGCCGCCGGTGCTCGCGATGGCGGAGGTCAAGCAGCCGGACGGCAAGCCGAGCGAGCTCAAGGCCTACCGCCTCGTCAACAACCAGTGGCGGGAGGCCCCGCTGATCGACAAGCCGCGGTCCTTCTTCTACGCGGGCTGACGGCGAATCCGGACGCGGGCTGACGGCGGGTCCGCGCGGGCCGACACGCCGTCCGGGCCGGTTCGACGCAGCGTCCGTACGGGCTGACGCCCCCGCGGGCGCCGCTCGGCCACCCGTCACCCCGCCGGGTGCACCTCGGTCGCGGCGACCGTGGCGGCGGCCCGGGCGGGCAGGCCGGCGTCGGCCAGCGCCCGGGCGGCCTCGGCGAGGCTGGCCCCGGTGGTCACCAGGTCGTCCACCAGGACGGGGTGACGCCCCGCCAGTCCCGACCGCGCGCGCGGCAGCACGGTGAGCGCGCCGTGCAGGTTGCGGCGGCGCTCAGCGGCGTTCAGCCCGGTCTGGTCGGCGACCGGTCGGGCGTGACGCAGCATCGACGCGGCCCGGGCGTCCAGGCCGGCCCGGCGCAGCGAGCGGGCGGCGGCCCCGGCCAGCCGCAGCGTCGGGTCGTGTCCGCGGGCGCGGACGGCCGCGCGGGTCGAGGGCATCGGCACCAGGAGCAGCGGGGCGGCACCGGCCCGCGGCCCCAGCGCGGAGCGCACCGCCCGGCCGAGGGCCTCGCCGAGCGGACCGGCCAGCCGCAGGGCGCCCCGCTCCTTGTGCGCGAGCAGCAACTGCCGGACCGGGTCGGCGTACGGCGCGGCGGCGTGCGCCCAGGGCAGCAGGGTCGGGCCGGGCCGCGCGGTGGCGAGGACCCGTCGGCAGGCCGGGCAGAGCTGGGTGCGTTCGCTGCCGCAGCCGGCGCAGTTCGCGGGGAGCAGGACGTCCAGCAGCCCGGCCAGTGCGTGGCCGAACGGTCCGTGTGCGGACGGTGGACGGATGGTGGGGGGATGCGGCGGCACGGCTGCTCCTGGCGGCGACAGGCACGGGGAGTGAGCAAAGGATGCGCCGTATGGGGGTCGTTGTCCAGGTATTTACCCATACTTCACCCTGGGGAGGGTAGACAGGGTGCAACAGCTTGACCGCCCGATCGCAGTATCGGGTCATACCCCCCTTCCCGCCCGGGGAGGCGAAAACCCCGCGCGAGGTGTTCGATAAGGCACCAGGGGGGTTTCAACCGTCCCTGGTGGGGAGGAAGTGAGGTGAGGGCCAGTCGTTTCCCGCCGCTGGCGGGGGGCGGGGGGCCGGCAGTGGATGGGCTGGTCCAGCTGGGTCTCAGCCCGATCCGGTAGCACCCGGATCGGCGTCAGCACGAGGGATCGGAGTTCTGCGTGGACATCGTCGTCAAGGGCCGCAAGACCGAGGTGCCCAAGAGGTTCCGCGAGCACGTGGCCGAGAAGCTGGAGAAGGTCCAGAAGTTCGACGGCAAGGTGATCAGCCTCGACGTCGAGGTGTCCAAGGAGCACAACCCGCGGCAGGCCGACCGGTCGGAGCGGGTGGAGATCACCCTCCGTACCCGTGGGCCGGTGATCCGGGCCGAAGCCGCCGCCGGTGACCCGTACGCGGCGCTCGACCTGGCTTCGGCGAAGCTCGACGCGCAGCTGCGCAAGTCCGCAGACCGGCGCCGGGTGCACAAGGGCGGCGCGAACGGCCGCACCCCCATCAGCGTCGCCGAGGCGACCGCGGCCCTGGCCGCGCTGCCGGAGCCGTCGCTGGAGGGCGGCACGAACGGCGCCGTCCGCAAGACCATGATGGGATCCCTGGAGGTGGAGGGCGAAGGCCCGCTGGTGGTCCGGGAGAAGACGCACCCGGCCGCCCCCATGGCGCTGGACCAGGCGCTCTACGAGATGGAGCTGGTCGGCCACGACTTCTACCTCTTCGTGGAGAAGGACAGCGGCCTGCCCAGCGTCGTCTACCGCCGGCACGGCTACAACTACGGTGTCATCCACCTGCAGACGGACCTGCAGGCCGGGCCGGGCAGTGGCGCGGGCGGCGCGATCGGCGGGGCCGACGACGAGGACTGACCGTCCGAGCAGCGATGGAGGGGTGACCCCGGTGGCCGCGGCCGCCGGGGTCACCGGCGTTCGGGGGCCGGATGGTTCGACCGCGGTCGGGTCTCGGGGCAGGGGTCACCCGATGCGAGGGAATTGGCACCGGAGGGTGACCGTGACGGGGCCCGGGCGTGGAATGATTGGCGCACGACGACCCGCGAAGGGGGAGGAGCGGATGGGGGATCACTTCGGGCTGGGGCCCGCGGCTGGGCCCGGGCTGCCGTTGGGGCCGGAGGAGGAGCCCGCGTACGCGCCGCACCGGGGTGAGCCGATCCGTGTGCTGGTGGTGGACGACCACGCGCTGTTCCGGCGGGGGCTGGAGATCGTCCTGGCGGAGGAGCCGGACATCAAGGTCGTCGGCGAGGCGGGGGACGGTGCCGAGGCCGTGCTGAAGGCCGCCGACCTGCTGCCCGACATCATCCTGATGGACGTCCGGATGCCGCGCCGCAGCGGGATCGAGGCCTGCACGGCGATCAAGGACGTGGCGCCCAGCACCAAGATCATCATGTTGACGATAAGCGACGAGGAGGCCGACCTCTACGAGGCGATCAAGGCGGGCGCCACCGGCTACCTGCTGAAGGAGATCTCCACCGACGAGGTCGCCACCGCGATCCGCGCGGTCGCCGACGGGCAGTCGCAGATCAGCCCCTCGATGGCCTCCAAGCTGCTCACCGAGTTCAAGTCGATGATCCAGCGCCGCTCCGACGACCGGGACCTGGTGCCCGCACCCCGGCTCACCGACCGGGAGTTGGAGGTGCTCAAGCTGGTGGCGACCGGGATGAACAACCGGGAGATCGCCAAGGAGCTGTTCATCAGCGAGAACACCGTGAAGAACCACGTGCGCAACATCCTGGAGAAGCTCCAACTGCACTCCAGGATGGAGGCCGTGGTGTACGCGATGCGGGAGAAGATCCTCGAAATAGGGTGAGCCGGGCCGGCCGGGCACACCCGCCCGGCCGGCCGCTCCCGCGCGGCCGGGCTCACCCGTCCGCGAGCAGCTTCTCCAGGGCCGGGCGCAGCCCCTCGTCGTGCAGCGCCTCGACCCGTACCGTGTCGCAGCCGACCCAGGCCGCCGCCTCGCGCAGGGCCGTCGCCAGCGGTTCGAGGTGCCGGGCGCCGCGGCCCCGGCCGTCGGTCAGCGAGACCTGTCGGGCGATCAGGGTGCGGCCCTCGCGGGCCGGGTCGACCCGGCCGACCAGGCGGCCGCCGGCCAGCAGCGGCATCGCGAAGTAGCCGTGCACCCGCTTGTGCTTGGGGGTGTAGGCCTCCAGCCGGTGCGACATTCCGAAGATCCGCTCGGTGCGGACGCGGTCCCAGATCAGCGAGTCGAACGGTGAGAGCAGCGTGGTGCGGTGGCGTCCGCGCGGGGTGGTGGCCAGGGCGGCCGGGTCGGCCCAGGCCGGGGCCGGGGTGCCGTCCGGGCCCCATCCGGCCACCTCGACCGGGACGAGCCCGCAGTCGGCGAGCACCGGGTCCAACTCCTCGGCGCGCAGCCGGTGGTAGTCCAGCAGATCGGCCCGGGTGGCCACGCCGAGCGCGGCGCCGGCCTGGGCGACCAGGGTGCGCACGCACTCCTCGTCCGACCGCTCCTGCCCGAACAGCGCGTCCGGGATGGCCTGTTCGGCCAGCGCGTAGACCCGCTTCCAGCTCCGTCGTTCGGTGCAGACCACGTCGCCGAAGGCCAGCGCCCGCTCGACCGCGATCTTGGTGTCGGACCAGTCCCACCACTCGGCGGTCTTCTTGGCGCCGCCCAGCTCGGTGGAGGTCAGCGGCCCCTCGGCGCGCAGCCGGTCGAGTACCAGCCGGTAGGCCTCGGGCGTGACCTGGTGGCCCCAGAGGTGGCCGCGGTCGCGGTAGCGGCGGCGCCGGAAGGCGAACAGCGGCCACTCCTCGACCGGCAGGACGCAGGCCGCGTGCGACCAGTACTCGAAGCTCGTGCCGCCGCCCCAGTACGCCGCCTCGACCGCCGGGCGGCCGACCGCGCCGAGGCGGGCGTACGGCACCAGCTCGTGCGAGCGGGCGAGCACCGAGATGGTGTCCAGCTGGACGGCGCCCAGGTGCCGCAGCACCCCGCGCACCCCGGCCCGGCGGTCGGGCGCGCCGAGCAGGCCCTGGGCCCGCAGGGCGATCCGGCGGGCGTCGTCGGCGCTCAGGACGGTGACGGGGGCGCTGTGCGGGGCTGCGGCGGTCATGCCGGCGAGCGTAGCCCCGGGCACTGACAGCCGTCCCGGGCGCCGGGGGCGGCCCCGGGACCGCCTCAGTCCAGGTCGGAGGCCAGCAGCGAGGCGACCCAGGCGTCGTGGAAGACGCCGCGCTGCTCGGCGTAGGAGCGCATCGTGCCCTCGAAGCGGTAGCCGACCCGCTCGGCGACCGCGCGGGAGCCGTCGTTGCCGACGTAGGCCATCCACTCCAGGCGGCGCAGGCCGAGCTCGCGCAGGCCGAAGCGGGAGACCGCGCGGGCGGCCTCGACCGTGTAGCCGCGGCCGCGGAACTCCTTCGTGGCCCACCAGCCGATCTCGGCGCAGCCCGGGTCGTTCTCGCGCAGGACGAGGCCCTGCGAGCCGACCAGGGCGCCGGACCCGCGCTCGAAGACGCACCAGATCCGGTTCGCGCCGGTGCGCCAGCCGTCGACGGCGAGATCGCGCACGAAGAACTCCGCGTCCTCGCGCCGGTACGGGGAGGGGACGACCGTCCAGCGCTGGATCTCCGCGTCCTGGCAGGCGGCGAAGACGGCGTCGATGTCCGATTCCCCCGGGGCGCGCAGCACGAGGCGCTCGGTGGTGAGGGTGGCCGGTTCGCTTCGGGGCTCTTCCATGAACGGATTATTTCTCCGGAACGGAATAGCGGGCATCCGCTTTTGTGGCCAACTCCTCGGCCCGTCGACCGATTTGTCCCGGTGGACGGTGCTATCGGGCCATGTGCTCGCGCGGGTGACACGGGAATACCGTGCTGACGCACCTCCCGGGGCATTGGACTCCTCGCATACGATGGCCCGTGCGGTGGGGTGGACCCGCCGTGCAGTCGTCCAGTGCCAATACAGGCAAGGAGCCCGCTCAAGTGTCCGTCTTCGACAAGATCCTGCGCGCAGGCGAAGGCAAGATCCTTCGCAAGCTGCAGCGGATTGCTGCCCAGGTCAACTCCATCGAAGAGGACTTCGTCAACCTCACCGACGCCGAGCTGCGCGCGCTGACCGACGAGTACAAGCAGCGCCTCGCCGACGGCGAGAGCCTGGACGACATCCTCCCCGAGGCGTTCGCCACCGTCCGGGAGGCCGCCAAGCGCGTGCTCGGACAGCGGCACTACGACGTCCAGCTCATGGGTGGCGCGGCCCTGCACTTCGGGTACGTCGCCGAGATGCGCACCGGTGAGGGCAAGACCCTCGTCGGCACCCTGCCCGCGTACCTGAACGCGCTGACCGGCAAGGGCGTCCACCTGATCACCGTCAACGACTACCTCGCCGAGCGCGACTCGGAGTGGATGGGCCGGGTGCACCGCTTCCTCGGCCTCGAAGTCGGCGTGATCCTGGGCAACATGACGCCCGCCGAGCGCAAGCGCCAGTACGGCATGGACATCACGTACGGCACGAACAACGAGTTCGGCTTCGACTACCTGCGCGACAACATGGCCTGGTCGAAGGACGAACTCGTCCAGCGCGGCCACAACTTCGCGGTCGTCGACGAGGTCGACTCGATCCTCATCGACGAGGCCCGCACCCCGCTGATCATCTCCGGCCCGGCCGACCAGGCGACCAAGTGGTACGCCGACTTCGCCAAGCTGGTGCAGCGCCTGAAGATCGACCGCGACTACGAGGTCGACGAGAAGAAGCGCACCGTCGGCATCCTGGAGGAGGGCGTCAGCCGGGTCGAGGACTACCTCGGCATCGACAACCTCTACGAGTCGGTGAACACCCCGCTGGTCGGCTTCCTGAACAACGCCATCAAGGCGAAGGAGCTCTACAAGGCGGACAAGGACTACGTCGTCATGAACGGCGAAGTCATGATCGTCGACGAGCACACCGGCCGCATCCTGGCCGGCCGCCGCTACAACGAGGGCATGCACCAGGCGATCGAGGCCAAGGAGGGGGTGGAGGTCCAGAACGAGAACCAGACCCTGGCCACCATCACCCTGCAGAACTTCTTCCGCCTGTACGACAAGCTCGCGGGCATGACCGGTACCGGCACCACCGAGGCCGCCGAGTTCCACCAGATCTACAAGCTCGGCGTGGTGCCGATCCCGACCAACAAGACGCCGCTGCGCATCGACCAGCCCGACCTGATCTACAAGTCGGAGCCGGCCAAGTTCGCCGCCGTGGTCGAGGACATCGCCGAGAAGCACGAGAAGGGCCAGCCGGTGCTGGTCGGCACCGTGTCGGTCGAGAAGTCCGAGTACCTGTCGCAGGAGCTGCGCAAGCGCGGCATCCCGCACGAGGTGCTGAACGCCAAGCACCACGAGCGCGAGGCGCAGATCGTCGCGCAGGCCGGCCGCAAGGGCGCCGTCACCGTCGCCACCAACATGGCCGGCCGCGGCACCGACATCATGCTGGGCGGCAACGCCGACCACCTGGCCGCCGCCGAGCTGGCGCAGCGCGGGCTCACCCCGACGGACACCCCGGACGAGTACGAGGCCGCCTTCCCGGCCGCGCTGGAGAAGGCCAAGGCCTCGGTCAAGGCCGAGCAGGACGAGGTCAAGGAGGCCGGCGGCCTCTACGTCCTCGGCACCGAGCGGCACGAGTCCCGCCGGATCGACAACCAGCTGCGCGGCCGCTCCGGCCGTCAGGGCGACCCGGGCGAGTCCCGCTTCTACCTGTCGCTGGGCGACGACCTGATGCGCCTGTTCAAGGCCGGCATGGTCGAGCGCGTGCTCTCGATGGCCAACGTGCCCGAGGACGTGCCGATCGAGTCCAAGATGGTCACCCGCGCGATCGCGTCCGCGCAGACCCAGGTCGAGCAGCAGAACTTCGAGATCCGCAAGAACGTCCTCAAGTACGACGAGGTGCTCAACCGCCAGCGCGAGGTCATCTACGGCGAGCGCCGCCGCGTGCTGGAGGGCGAGGACCTGCAGGAGCAGGTCGGCCACTTCATGGACGACACCGTCGAGGCCTACGTCAAGGCGGCCACCGGCGAGGGCTTCGAGGACGACTGGGACCTGGACAAGCTCTGGTCCGCGCTCAAGCAGCTCTACCCGGTCACCCTGGACCTGGCGGACCTGGAGGAGGAGGCCGGCGGCACGGCCGGCCTGACCCCGGAGTTCCTGGTCAAGGTCGTCCAGGAGGACATCCAGGGGCAGTACGGCGCCCGCGAGGACCAGCTCGGCGCGGAGATCATGCGCGAGCTGGAGCGCCGGGTCGTGCTGTCGGTGCTGGACCGCCGCTGGCGCGAGCACCTCTACGAGATGGACTACCTCCAGGAGGGCATCGGCCTGCGGGCCATGGCGCAGCGCGACCCGCTGGTCGAGTACCAGCGCGAGGGCTTCGACATGTTCACCGCGATGATGGAGGGCATCAAGGAGGAGTCCGTCGGCTACCTGTTCAACCTGGAGGTCCAGGTCGAGCAGCAGGTCGAGGAGGTCCCGGTCGAGGACGCCCAGGTGGTGCTCGACAAGCTGGAGAAGGACGCCGCCCGCCCGGAGATCAAGGCCAAGGGCCTGGAGGCCCCGAAGCCGCAGCGGCTGCACTACACCGCCCCCTCGGACGAGATCGGCGGCGGCGTGGTCGAGGGCGACTTCGAGGACCTCGCGCCGGAGGACGAGGGCGACGGGATGACCCGCGCCGAGCGCCGCAAGGCCGCCAAGTCGGCCAAGGGCCGTCGCCGCAAGGCCTGAGCAGGCCGCAGGACGCCACGCAGGGCGCCGCTCCCGGACGGGGGCGGCGCCCTGCGCCGTCCCCGGGCCGTGCGCGGTCACCGGGCCTCCACGGCGGTGCACTGCCACTGCCCGGCCGGGCCGCGCTGCTCCAGCCGGAAGGCCACCATGTGGTGCCGCCGGCCGAGGTCGACCCGGACGCAGGCCTCGACGGCGTCGGGCGAGGGCGAGCGGTCGTGCACCGGGCCGAGCCTCGGCCGGTCGGCGGCCCCGCCGCGGCGCAGCGCGCCCGTCCGGACCAGCGAGGCGAGCTGCCCGTAGCCGTCCAGGCTGGTGTGCCGCATCAGCTGGCCGGAGGGCCGGACGCCGGTCAGCACCTCGACCAGCTGGTGGGCGAACCGGGAGGCCAGCGCCCGGGGGTCGTGCCCGGGAGTGCCGGTGCAGGCGGCGCGCGGGTGCCGGGGACGGCGCCCGGCCGGGTCGCAGGCGCCGCCGTCGGCGGTGCGCGGGCGGTGGTGCGGGTGGGCGGCGCGGCGGGCGTCGGGACGGGCCTCGGGGCGGGCGTGGGGACGGGCGGTCACGGGGGCTCCTCGACTGGGTGGTGCGAGTACGGACGGGTCTCAGGCTGGCGGCGTGCCGCGCGGGGCCGCAACGCCTTTCCCGGGCGGCCGGAGCCGGTCTGCGAGTTCACCTATCCGGGTGAACCGGCCAGTGCGGCGACGGGTCGGCGCGGTGGCCCCGTGGCGCCTGGTTGACGTGCGGCGGCGAGCCGTACGGCCCAAAAGGGGACGCTCCGACTGGGCGGACCGGGTGGCGGCGCCGGGCTGTCGCATTGCGCCGTCCCTGCCCGGCGCGCACCATCGGAGCCTGACCGGGAACCGAGGGGAGCGGGGCAGCCGCCTCCCCACGACGACGGGCGGCCGGAATGACGACACGGGCAGTAGTGGTGCCGACCCCGGCGGGCGCGGACACCGCCGCGCGCGCCGGGGGCGCACCCCGTCGCGGCCTGGTCCTGGGCGGCGGCGGGATGCTCGGAGCGGCCTGGACGGTCGGCGCGCTGTGCGCCGTCGAGGAGGCCACCGGTCGGCAGCCGGGCGACGCCGACGTCCTGCTCGGCACCTCGGCGGGCGCGATCCTCGCGGCGATGCTGTCCGGCGGTGTCCGTCCCGAGCAGCTGCGCGACCACCAGCGCGGCCTGCCGATCGAGGACGGCCCGCTGGCCGGGATCGCCTTCGACTACGAAACGGCGGTCGGCGGTGCGACACCGCCCCGCCCCCGGGCCGGCATCGGCTCGCCCGACCTGCTGCGCGACGCCGTCCGGCACCCGCGCGAGTACCCCCTGCTGACCATGGTCTCGGCGATGGCGCCGCACGGCCGCGGCTCGCTGGCGCCGGTCGGCGAGCTGGTGCGCGGCCTGCTCGGACCGGGCGGCTGGCCGGGCGCGGCCGCTCCGGACACGTGCGCCGCGGACGTGGACCCCCGGGCCGTGGGCGCCGGTGACGCCGCCGGCTCGCCCCTGCGGGTCGCCGCCGTGGACTACCGCAACGGCCGCCGGGTGGTCTTCGGCGACCCGGACGCCCCGGCGGTCGCGGTCGCCGACGCCGTGATGGCCTCCTGCGCGATCCCCGGGTGGTTCGCTCCGGTGCGCCTGGACGGCTCGGCCTACGTGGACGGCGGCTGCTGGTCGGCCACCAACGCCGACCTGCTGCTCGGCCGGGGGCTGGACGAGGTGTACGTGCTGGCCCCGATGGCCCTGCGGCTGGATCCCCGGCCCGAGCGGGTGGAACGGGCCGTGCGCGCCGACGGGGCGGGGCCGGCCGCACGCGGGCGCGACACCCTGGCCGCGCTGCGCGAATGGCGCGCCCGGGACCGTCCGCGCGGAGTGCTGGCGCAGCTGGTCAGCCGCTACCGCCGCGCCGTCACCCGGCAGCTGCTGCGCGAGGCCGCGCTGCTGCGGGCCGAGGGCGTCCGGGTGCAGCTGCTCGCGCCGACCCTGGCGGACCTCGCGGTGATGGGCCCGAACATGATGGACCCGGCCCGCCGCGGCGCCGTCCTGGAGAGCGCCCTGTGCACCAGCCGGGAGGCGTTGCGGGCCGTGCGGTGATCGGCCGGACCCGGGACCGGAGGTGATCACGGGAGCCCGGCGGAGCTTATTCTTGGGGCGCTGGAGAATCCGTTCCGCTGGACGAAGCCCGCTGGACCGAACCGGAGAGTGCCACCGATGCGCGTGTACGTGCCCACCACCCTGACCGGCCTGGCGGCGGCGCACGAGGGCGGCGCCCTGGAGCAGTCCGCGGCGTACGCCGTGACGCCCGCGCTGCGCGAGTGGTACGTCAGCGACGACATCGAGGAGCTGGAGTACGCGGCGCTGAACCGCGCCGCCCAGGCCTCGCTGCGGCTGCTGGCCGCCGACCCGGCCGCCCCGCGCCGCCGGGTCGTGGTGGCGCTGGACGTGGCCGACGGCTCGGTGGGGCCGTTCCCCGGTGACGAGTACCAGGACCAGGCCTCGCTGGGCCGGGTGGTGCTGGCCGGTCCGGTGCGGCTGGCCAAGGCGGCGGCGGTGCACGCGGACCCGTCCGACGACGAGGTGGTCACGGACGTCGCCGCGGCGGTGGCGGCGGTCGCCGCGGCCGATGCGGGCGACCAGGACGCCCAGTTCACCGTGGACGGCGCCGAGGACCACGACCTGCTCTGGTTCGCGACCCAGGAGATCCCCGCACTGCTCGCCTGAGGCGGGTGCACGGCGAGTACGGGAGGGGTGCCCCGGGGCGGGTGCGTGAGCTCCGCCCTACCGGCGTGCCGGTGCCCGGCGTTACCGTTGTCCCCCGTGCGCACTCACATCGTTTGGGACTGGAACGGCACTCTCTTCCACGACATGGAAGCGGTGCTCGGGGCGAGCAATGCCGCTTTCGCCACCATCGGCGTCGGGCCGATGAGCCTGCAGGAGTACCGCGAGCAGTACGAGATCCCGATCCCGCGCTTCTACCGGCGGCTGCTCGGCCGGGACCCCTCCACGGAGGAGTGGCTGAAGCTGGACGACGCCTTCCACGACCGCTACCGCGAGCTGAGCCCGTCCTGCGGGCTGACCGAGGGCGCCCGCGACCTGGTGGCCGGCTGGGAGGCGGCCGGGCACAGCCAGTCGCTGCTGTCGCTGTACGTGCACGAGCAGCTGGTGCCGCTGGTCGACACCTTCGGCCTGACCGGCCACTTCCTGCGGGTCGACGGCCGCAGCGGCCCGGCCGGCGGGCAGAAGGCGGAGCACCTGGTCCGGCACCTGGCGGCGCTCGGCGAGCAGGTGGACCCGGCCCGTACGGTGCTGATCGGCGACGCCGCGGACGACGCCCTGGCGGCGCTGAGCGTGGGCGCGCACGCCGTGCTGTACACCGGCGGCTCGCACACCAGGGAGAAGCTGGAGCCGGTCGGCGTCCCGGTGGTGGACACCCTCGCCGAGGCGGTCGAGCTGGCGGGCCGGATCACCGGCTGAGCGCGCCCGGCCGGGGCCGCAGTGGCGGGCGCCACGTCCGCCGTCCGCGTGTCTGAGCGGGCGGATCGGGCCGTCGCTGGTCAGGCTGGACCGACAGCCGATCAGCCAGCAGGACGGAGCCGCCATGCCCATCGACGCAGTCACCGAGGTGCCGACCCCGGTCAACGAGCCGGTGCACGCGTACGCGCCCGGCAGCCCGGAGCGGGACCGGCTGGTCCGGCGGCTGGACGAGCTGGCGGCCGAACAGGTCCCGCTGCCGATGACCATCGGCGGCGAGCAGCGGTTCGGCGGCGGCGAGCGGATCGAGGTGGTCCAGCCGCACCACCACGCGGCCAAGCTGGGCGTGCTCGGCAACGCCACCCGGGAGGACGCCCGGGCGGCGGTGGACGCGGCGCTGGCCGCCGGGCGGCAGTGGCGCTCGCTCTCCTTCGACGACCGTGCCGCGGTGTTCCTGCGCGCCGCCGACCTGCTCTCCGGTCCCTGGCGGGAGACGCTGAACGCGGCCACCATGCTCGGCCAGTCCAAGACCGTTCAGCAGGCAGAGATCGACTCCGCCTGCGAGCTGATCGACTTCTGGCGCTTCAACGTCCACTTCGCCCGGCAGATCCTGGCCGACCAGCCGATCTCCTCGCCCGGCGTCTGGAACCGCACCGACCACCGCCCGCTGGAGGGCTTCGTCTACGCGATCACGCCGTTCAACTTCACCGCGATCGCGGGCAACCTGCCCACCGCCCCCGCGCTGATGGGCAACACCGTGGTCTGGAAGCCCGCGCCGACCCAGACCCTGGCCGCGTACCACCTGATGCGGCTGCTGGAGGCGGCCGGCCTGCCGCCCGGGGTGATCAACCTGGTGACCGGCGACGGCCTGCAGGTCTCCCCGGTCGCGCTGGCCGACCCGGCGCTCGCCGGGCTGCACTTCACCGGCTCCACCGCCACCTTCCGGCACCTGTGGCAGACCGTCGGCGCCAACATCGGCGGCTACCGCACGTACCCGCGGATCGTCGGGGAGACCGGCGGCAAGGACTTCCTGCTCGCGCACCGTTCGGCCGACCCGGACATCCTCAGGACCGCGCTGATCCGCGGCGCCTTCGAGTACCAGGGCCAGAAGTGCTCCGCGCTCTCCCGCGCGTACCTGCCGCGCAGCCTCTGGCAGAAGATCAAGGACGACCTCCTGGCCGAGGTGGACGCGCTCGCCGTGGGCGACGTGACCGACCTGTCCAACTTCATGGGCGCCCTGATTGACCGGCGCGCCTTCGAGAAGAGCCGGGACGCCATCGACCGCGCCAAGGCGGACCCGACGGTCGAGCTGGCGGCGGGCGGCCAGTACGACGACGCGATCGGCTGGTTCGTCCGGCCCACCGTGCTGGTCTCCTCCGACCACCGCGGCGAGATCTTCCGGACCGAGTACTTCGGCCCGATCCTCGCCGTCCACGTCTACGAGGACTCCCGCTGGGACGACGTGTTCCGGCGGATCGACGATGCCGCCCCGTACGGCCTGACCGGCTCGGTGATCGCGCAGGATCGTTACGCCATCGCCCAGGCCGTGGAGGAGCTGCGCTTCACCGCCGGGAACTTCTACATCAACGACAAACCCACCGGCGCCGTGGTCGGCCAGCAGCCCTTCGGCGGGGGCCGGGCCTCGGGCACCAACGACAAGGCGGGGGCCGCCCAGAACCTCCTGCGGTGGACCTCGGCCCGGTCGATCAAGGAGTCCTTCGTGCCGCCGACCCACCACGGCTACCCCCACATGGGCTGAGAGTGAACATCAGCCTCCGGTTTGGACATGCTGTCCAGGACGGACCCGACATCCTGCAGGTTTGCGCCTCCCTGTCCCTGTGCACCTTCGATTGATCCGGTTAGGCTGGCTGGCGTCGTCGGGTGGCTTGCAGGACGAACGTGACGTCCTACCCACTGGGAGGACGTTTCATGCGCGCCATGAGCCCCTTTCAGTCGGATGGTGCGGCAGGATTGCGGCTGACCCGTCGGTGTACATCCACACACCACCGAGTCACGCAACGGCGCGCGACAGGAGCCAAGAAGTCATGCAGACCAAGCTGGACGCAGCCAAGGCCGAACTGCTCAAGAAGGCAGCCGCAGCCGCTGAGAACAGCCAGGTAGGGGGAGCGGCGCCGGGAGAGGGTCTGAGCAACGGCGCTCTGACCGCGTACCTGCACCACTACTACCTCCACACCGCGCCCGAGGACCTGGTCGACCGCGACCCGGTCGACGTCTACGGGGCGGCCGCCTCCCACTACCGCCTGGGCCTCAAGCGCCCGCAGGGCACCGCCGAGGTGCGGGTCCACACCCCCTCGGTCGAGGAGAACGGCTGGTCCTGCGGCCACACGGTCGTCGAGGTGGTCACCGACGACATGCCGTTCCTGGTCGACTCCGTCACCAACGAGCTGTCCCGCCAGGACCGCGCGATCCACATCGTGATCCACCCCCAGCTGGTCGTCCGCCGTGACATCACCGGCAAGCTGCTGGAGATCCTGGACGTCGACGCCTGCTCCCGCAGCCAGGCCGCCGGCACCGAGTGGCCGGCCGACGCGACCGTCGAGTCGTGGATGCACATCGAGATCGACCGCGAGACCGACCGCGACGACCTGCGCACCATCGAGGGCGACCTGCGCCGCGTGCTCGGCGATGTCCGCGAGGTCGTCGAGGACTGGGGCAAGATGCGCGAGAGCGCACTGCGCCTGGCCGACGAGCTGGCCGAGGAGCCCCCGGCCGGCCTGCCCGAGCAGGAGGTCGGCGAGGCCTGGGAGCTGATGCGCTGGCTCGCCGACGACCACTTCACCTTCCTCGGCTACCGCGAGTACGACCTGGTCGAGCACGAGGGCGAAGAGGTCCTCAAGGCCGTCGCCGGGACGGGCCTGGGCATCCTGCGCTCCGACCCGCACAGCCACGACGACCGCCACCACTCGGTCAGCGAGGCCTTCGGCCGGCTCTCCGCGCCGGTGCGCGCCAAGGCCCACGAGAAGAAGCTGCTCGTCCTGACCAAGGCCAACAGCCGTGCCACCGTGCACCGCCCGGCCTACCTCGACTACGTCGGCGTGAAGAAGTTCAACGCCGCCGGCGAGCCGATCGGCGAGCGCCGCTTCCTCGGCCTGTTCTCCTCCGCCGCCTACACCGAGTCGGTCACCCGCATCCCGGTCGTGCGCCGCAAGGTCCAGGCCGTCCTGGAGGACTCCGGCTTCTCCAGCGAGAGCCACGACGGCCGCGACCTGCTGCAGATCATGGAGACCTTCCCCCGGGACGAGATCTTCCAGACCCCGGCCTCCGAGCTGCTCTCGATCGCCACGAGCGTGCTGTACCTGCAGGAGCGCCGCAAGCTGCGCCTCTTCCTGCGCCAGGACGAGTACGGGCGCTACTTCTCCGCCTTCATCTACCTGCCGCGCGACCGCTACACCACGCGCATCCGGCTGCTGCTCACCGACATCCTCAAGGAGGAGCTGAACGGCGCCACCATCGACTACACGGTGTACGCCACCGAGTCGGTGCTGACCCGTCTGCACTTCGTGGTCCGGGTCGCCCCGGGCACCGAGCTGCCGCAGCTCTCGGACTCCGACATCGAGCGGATCGAGAACCGCCTGGCCGAGGCCGCCCGGTTCTGGATGGACGGCTTCCACGACCAGCTCCACCTCGAACTCGGCGAGGAGAAGGCCGCCGAGCTCGGCCACAAGTACGCCAACGCCTTCCCCGACGGCTACCGCGCCGACTTCCCGCCGCGCACCGCCGTCTCCGACATCAAGCAGATCGAGTCGCTGCACGGCGCGGGCGACTTCCGCCTGAACCTGTACCAGCCGGTCGGCGCCGGCGACGACGAGCGCCGCTTCAAGATCTACCGCGTCGGCGGCCCGATCTCGCTCACCGAGGTCCTGCCCGTCCTCCAGCGCCTGGGCGTCGAGGTGCTCGACGAGCACCCGTACGCGCTGCGCCGCTCCGACGGCACCACCGCGTGGGTCATCGACTTCGGCCTGAAGCTGCGCGAGGCCACCGGGCTCAGCGACGAGGCCCGCGAGCGCTTCCAGGAGACCTTCGCGGCCACCTGGACCGGCAAGGCCGAGAACGACGGCTTCAACGAGCTGGTCCTCACCGCCGGGCTGACCTGGCGGCAGGCGATGATGCTGCGCGCGTACGCCAAGTACCTGCGCCAGGCGGGCTCCACGTTCTCCCAGGACTACATGGAGGACGCGCTCCGCAACAACACCCACACCACCCGCCTGCTGGTCAACCTGTTCGAGGCCCGGCTGAGCCCGAGCCACCGTTCGGGCGCCCTGGAGCTGACCGAGGGCATCCTGGAGGAGCTGTCCGGCGCCCTCGACGAGGTCGTCTCGCTGGACGAGGACCGCATCCTGCGCTCCTTCCTGAACCTCATCAAGGCCACCCTGCGGACCAACTTCTTCCAGCACGCCGCCGACGGCGACTGGCACACCTACGTGTCGATGAAGTTCGACCCGAAGGCCGTCCCGGACCTGCCGGCCCCGCGCCCGGCGTTCGAGATCTGGGTCTACTCGCCGCAGGTCGAGGGCGTGCACCTGCGCTTCGGCAAGGTCGCCCGCGGCGGTCTGCGCTGGTCCGACCGGCGCGAGGACTTCCGCACCGAGATCCTGGGCCTGGTCAAGGCGCAGATGGTCAAGAACACCGTCATCGTCCCGGTCGGCGCCAAGGGCGGCTTCGTCGCCAAGCAGCTGCCGGACCCGTCGGTGGACCGCGACGCCTGGCTGGCCGAGGGCGTCTCCTCGTACAAGACGTTCATCTCGGCGCTGCTCGACATCACCGACAACCTGGTCGGCGGCGAGGTCGTGCACCCGGCCGACGTGGTCCGCCACGACGAGGACGACACCTACCTGGTCGTCGCGGCCGACAAGGGCACCGCGACCTTCTCCGACATCGCCAACGGCGTCGCCGAGTCGTACGGCTTCTGGCTGGGCGACGCGTTCGCCTCCGGCGGCTCGGCCGGCTACGACCACAAGGGCATGGGCATCACCGCCCGCGGCGCCTGGGAGTCGGTCAAGCGCAACTTCCGCGAGCTCGGCGTCGACACCCAGACCGAGGACTTCACCGTCATCGGCATCGGCGACATGTCCGGCGACGTCTTCGGCAACGGCATGCTGCTCAGCGAGCACATCCGCCTGGTCGCCGCCTTCGACCACCGCCACATCTTCCTCGACCCGAACCCGGACGCGGCCGCCTCGTACGCCGAGCGCCGCCGCCTGTTCGACCTCCCGCGCAGCTCCTGGGACGACTACGACAAGTCGCTGATCTCGGCCGGCGGCGGGGTCTTCCCGCGGTCCGCCAAGGCGATCCAGCTGAGCCCGCAGGTCCGCGCCGCGCTCGGCGTCGAGGCGGGCAAGCTGACCCCGGCCGAGCTGATGAAGGCGATCCTGCAGGCGCCGGTCGACCTGTTCTGGAACGGCGGCATCGGCACCTACGTCAAGTCCTCCGCCGAGACCAACGCCGAGGTCGGCGACAAGGCCAACGACGCCATCCGGGTCAACGGCGAGCAGGTCCGGGCCCGGGTCATCGGCGAGGGCGGCAACCTCGGCTGCACCCAGCTCGGCCGCATCGAGTACGCGGCCACCGGCGGCCCGGAGGGCACCGGCGGCTGGATCAACACCGACGCGATCGACAACTCGGCCGGTGTGGACACCTCGGACCACGAGGTCAACATCAAGATCCTGCTCAACCAGGTCGTCGCCGAGGGCGACATGACGGTCAAGCAGCGCAACGCCCTGCTGGCCGAGATGACCGACGAGGTCGGCCACCTGGTGCTGCGCAACAACTACGCGCAGAACGTGGTGCTGGCCAACGCCGTGGCCCAGGCGCACAGCATGGTCAACGTCCACTCCCGGATGATCAACCGCTTCGAGGCGGCCGGCCGCCTGGACCGGGCGCTGGAGTTCCTGCCCACCGAGCGCCAGATCCGTGACCGCCAGCAGAACGGCCGCGGGCTGTCCCAGCCCGAGATGTCCGTGCTGCTCGCCTACACCAAGATCATCCTGGCCGACGAGCTGCTCGCCACCGACCTGCCCGACGACCCGTACTTCCACGCCGCGCTGCACGAGTACTTCCCCAGCGCCCTGCGGGCCCGGTTCGCCGACGCGATCGACAGCCACGCGCTGCGCCGCGAGATCATCACCACGCTGATCGTCAACGACACGATCAACCGCGGTGGCTGCACCTTCGCCTTCCGCCTGAAGGAGGAGACCGGCGCGACCTACGAGGAGATCGCCCGGACGCACACCGCCGCGCGGGCCGTCTTCGGCCTGGAGACGATCTGGGGCGAGATCGAGGGCCTGGACAACCAGGTCCCGGCCCGGGTGCAGACCAAGATGCGCCTGCACTCGCGCCGCCTGGTCGAGCGCGCCACCCGGTGGATGCTCAACAACCGCCGCCAGCCGCTCGACATCGCCGGCACCATCGAGTTCTTCCACGACCGGGTCAACCAGGTCTGGGGCTCGCTGCCCAAGCCGCTGCGCGGCGAGGACCTCACCTGGTTCGAGTCCGTGTACGACGAGCTCGCCGCGGCCGGTGTGCCGGAGGAGCTGGCCACCCGGATCGCCGGCCTCTCCTCGGTCTTCCCGACCCTGGACATCACCGAGGTCGCGGACCGCTCCGGCAAGGACGTCGCCGACGTCGCCGAGCTGTACTACGACCTGGGCGACCGGCTGCAGATCTCGCACCTGCTCGACCGCATCATCGAGCTGCCCCGCACCGACCGCTGGTCGTCGATGGCCCGGGCCGCGATCCGCGAGGACCTCTTCGCGGCGCACGCGGCGCTGACCGCCGACATCCTGGCCTGCGGCCCCGAGGGCGCCACCCCAGAGGAGCGCTACACGGCCTGGGCCGAGCTCAACGCCACGCTGCTCAACCGGGCCAAGAGCACCCTCGACGACATAAGGGGTTCGGACAACTACGAGCTGTCCAGCCTCTCGGTCGCGATGCGCGTCATCCGCACCCTGCTGCGCACCGGTTCGATGCGCTGACGGACAGCCGCACGGAAGGGCCCGCGTCCCCGGACGCGGGCCCTTCCGCGTGTCCGGACGCCATTGCGCGCCCCCGGGCCCCGTGCCGTGCGCCCCGACCCCACCGCTCGCGCGGCCGCCCCAGCGACCCCCGGAAACCGATTGTGGATCACGGGTGCCCCTTCGCTACGGTGATCCTCGAACAACCAAGTGGGGGGAAAGAACATGGGGAAGAACCGGGCCGCGGTCCGCGCGGTCGGCGTGGGCATCTCGGTGGCGCTGCTGGTCGCCGGAGCGGCCGCCTGCTCGTCCGACGACAAGAAGAAGGACCCGGCCAAGGCCGACGCCGCGGCGACGGCCCAGCCGGGCGCGTCCTCGGCGGCGCCCGCGCCCAAGGGGCCGGAGGCCTTCACGGCGGCCGGCTACCGCGGCCTGAAGCCGGGCATGGCGAAGGACGCGGGTCTGGCCACCGGAGCGCTGGAGGCCGCGCCCGTCTCGCTGCTCGACGGCTGCACGGACTTCGTCTACAAGGGCGGCCCGGCGCCGGACCAGGCCCGGATGACCGCCGAGGCGGCCACCGAGGCCCGCTACAAGGACCTCAACGCCAAGGCGGACGCGGCCGCCGGCAAGACCCCCGCCCCCGGGGGCACCCTGCCGCCGAACGCCTCCGCGAAGGACGCGGCGGCGGCCGCCGCCGGTTCGGCCGCCGCGGCCAAGGACTCGGCCGCCACCGCCAAGCTGATGGCGGACGCCACGCAGTCCATCGTCGACATGATGGTCGCCCGGGAGACCAAGGAGAAGGCGTACCTGGCCACCGGCCGGGTCTCCTTCGCCGCGGCGGGCCTGCGCGAGCTGGTCGCCCCGGCGGAGGCGAAGACGGCCGAGGGCATCGGCGCCGGCACCACCCTGGAGGCCCTGCAGGCGGCGTACGGTGCCAAGGGCCTCCAGCCGGCCAAGAGCGGGAAGTACGTGTTCCCGGTGGAGGGTCAGCAGGGCTGGCAGTACGAGTTCACCATGGCGGACGGCAAGGTCGCGGGGATGGCCGTGGTGAACCGCGACCTGAAGTGCGTCTGACCGGGCCGACCGGCTGACCGGCCGCGGAGGGCCCCGACGAACCGGATGGTTCGCCGGGGCCCTCCGTCGTCCGGGCGGGGCTGTCCGTCGGGGAGGCCCGCTGCCGGAACCGGCAGCGGCCACGCCGGGGAGCGGGCCGCCGTCGGATCAGCGCTGCGCGGCGGCGCGCTGGAGGGCGCTGGCGAGCAGGGCGAGGTCGGTGGGACCGTTGCCGAGTTCGCGGACCGGCCGACGGGCGGGCGGGGCGCCGAGCTGGAGCGGGTCGATCGCGACCACGGTCGGGCGCAGGGTGGCGGTGCGCGGGATGCGCCCGCTGATCCGGGCGGTCTGGAAGGCGGTGACGCCGCCGTCCGGCAGCCGCAGGTAGCCGCGGCCGGGGGTGTCCTCGGGGAGGGCGGCGGCGTCGCCGAGGTGGATCAGCAGGTCGGAGTCGGCCGGGTCGTCGGTGCGCAGCGCGATCCGCAGCAGGGCGGCCTCGTCCACCTCGGTGCCGGCGCTCTCCTCCGGGCGGCCGGTGGCGACGGCGAGGTGGACGCCGAGCGGGCCGCCGCGGCGGGCGATGCCGGCGAGCGCGCGGGCGAGCGGCCGGCCGGCCGGGGAGGTGGGCGAGAGCAGGGCGTCGTAGTCGTCCACGACGACGACCAGGCGGGCCGGGACGGGCGAGGCGGAGGCGGGCGTCGCGGGGGTGCCCGGCCGGGGGCCGTCCGCGCTGCGCGGCGCGATGATCCTGGGCGCCGAGGCGGCCGCGGCTCCGACGGTGGCGGGCACCGGCACCTGCGGATGGTCCGCCGGCTGCTCGTCCAGGCCGTGCCGGCCGTGCTGGCCGTCCAGGATCCGTGCGGCGTGCCAGGACGCGAAGTCCAGGCCGTCGAACAACCGCTCCCGCAGGGTGAGTTCGTCCTCCAGCGCCTCGGCCGCGAGGAGTGCGGCGCGCGGGTCGGTGGCTGCGTTCACCAGGCCGGTGACGTGCGGCAGCTCGGTGCAGCCGTCCAGGCCGTCCTCGGCGGCCCGGCCCTCGACGATCGTGACGGTCAGCCGCTCGGGGCGCTCGGAGACGGCGAGCGAGGCGATCAGGGTGCGCAGCAGCTCGGTCTTGCCGGAGCCGCAGCCGCCGCCGATCAGCAGGTGCGGGCCGCCGGGGTCGGGGGAGGGGAGGGCGAGCTCGGGGTCGGCCAGGTCGAGCGTGCACAGCTCGTCCCGGGTGGTGCCGAGCAGCGCGGTGGCGGCGCCGATGCCGCCCGCGTGCGCGGCCCAGCGGGCGGACAGCTTGGCCGGGGTGACGGTGTCGAGCTGCAGCAGGTCGAGCAGGCGCAGCGCGTCGGGCAGCGGGCCGCGGGCGGCCGGGGTGGCCTCGCGCAACGGGGCGAGGACGCGGGCCAGCCGTTCGGCCCAGGCGTCGGAGACGGCGTCCAGCGAGACCTCGTGCAGGGTCTCGCGGCCGCGGGCGACGGGGCGGTCGAGCGAGAGCTGGGTGCCGACCTCGCCGGTGATCAGGGCGGTGGCGCCGAGGCCGCGGGGGAGCAGTTCGGGCTGCTCGGCGAGGCAGATCGGGAAGATGCCGACCGCGGGGCCCTGGCGCAGCAGCAGGTCGAGCGCGTGCCGGGCGGTCTCGGTGGCCGGTCGGCCGTCCACCACGACCACCGTGGCGGGGTGGCCGCCGAGGCCGCTGGGGCCGCTGAGCCGGGCGGTGAGCTCGGTCAGCCGGGCGGTGGCCTGTTCGTCGTCGAGGCCGAGCAGCAGGCGGCAGTCCTGGCCGTCGGCCGGGCGCAGGTGGGGCAGCCACAGGGCCCAGGCCCAGGTGTCGGCGCGCTCCTCGGGGGCGCGGGTCGGGTCGGCGTCGACCACGACCAGGCTCAGGCCGGTGGGCGGGTGCAGTGCGGCGAGCTGGGCGACGACGCCGCGGGTGAGCGCGTCCAGGCGTTCGCGCGGGCCGCAGAGGCCGAGGCTGCCGGCGGTCTGCAGGTCGAGGGTGACCGGGACGGCGGGCAACAGGGTGCCGGGCGTGGTGCCGGGGCCGCCGGGGCGGTCGGCGGTGCCCAGGCGCAGGGTGAGCGCGTCGGGGTGGCCGGGGCCGCGCTCCCACAGCCGCGGGCCGGGGCCGACGGCACCGAGCAGCAGGGCGGCGAGGTCGGGCCAGCGTTCGCGCTGGGCGGCGGTCTGGCGCAGCCGTACGGCGGCGTGGTGGCGTTCGGCGCTCTCCTGGCCGGGCGGTTCGGCGGTGCGGCCGGGCAGCAGGGAGAACAGGCCGCGGCCGCGGCCGGGGGCGGGCTCGGGGGCGGCGGGCGGTTCGGCCGCCGGCGGCGCGGGCCGGACGGGGCCCGGCGCGGCGAGCTGGAGGTGGCCGTGGCCGTCGGGCAGGGCGGCGCGGACGGCCCCGGTGGCGTCGGCCGGGTCGGGGGCCGTCACCTGCAGGGTCGACTCGCCGATCCGCAGCAGGGCGCCGGGTTCCAGCGGGACGGCGGCCTCGGGCGGGCCGGGCGGGACGAGCCGGCCGTCCAGGGTGGTGCCGTTGGTGGAGCCGAGGTCGCGGACGGAGACCCGGCCGTCCTCGGTGAGGTGCAGTGCGAGGTGCAGCCGGGAGACGTCCGGGTCGTCGAGCGGGACGTCGGCCTCACCGGAACGGCCGATCCGGATCTCCCGGCCGTGCAGCCGGTGCACGCCGCCGGCGTCCGGTCCGCCGACCACGCGCAGTTCGGCGACGGCGGGGGTGTCGTCGGAGTCGTCGGCGGTCGGGTCGGGCTCGTTGAGGCTGAGGACGGCTCCGTCGAGCAGCGGGGGGTGGCCGAGCAGGGTGTGCTCGTCCACCCGGTGCGCCCCGGCGTACAGGTGCACATGGGTGGCGGCCCGCGGTCCGCGCACGCCGACCGCGCCGGCGAGGGCGCCCGCGATGGCGCCGAGCGCGGTGCCGACGGGAGCGGTGACCAGCACGTCCACGTAGGGGATGGCGGAGCCGGCGGCGGTCGGGCCGCTGCGCGGTCGGAGGACGGTCAGCCGGATCTGCATCTCGCCCGCGGGTCCCTTCTGCTGGTGTGAAGCCTGGTACCCCGGCGCCGTCGCGGACGCACCGGGCGGCCGCGGCGACCCCATTGGGCCACACGAGTGGCGAGTGTCCATCCTGCCATCCGGCACGGACGGTCCGCGCACGGTACCGGATTTGACGATCTTGCGATCATCGCCATGGTGGAGGCGACGGTGGGTCAGGTCAACCGCCCCCCTCGCGGCCCCCGGGCAGGCCCGCCGACCGGCTCCGGGCACTCCCCTAGGGGATGTCCCCCAACCCTGCTCGGATGCCCTGCCGGTCACCCCGAAAACCCGAACGGACACCGTTAGAGTGGCCGCAGACACGGGCCCGGCAGGCTCACCGCACCGGCGGAGGAGCGCCCCGCGCGGGCGGCACGGCGAGGAGTGCGACAGGTGCGGCCAGTCGGCAGCAAGTATCTGCTGGATGAGACCCTCGGACGGGGTGCGACCGGCACCGTCTGGCGCGGCGTGGTGCGCGACGACGTGCAGGCGCCGGGCAGCGAGCCCGGGCAGCGGGTCGCGATCAAGGTGCTGCGCGAGGAGCTGGCGGCCGACCCCGACGTCGTGATGCGCTTCCTGCGCGAGCGCTCGCTGCTGCTGCGGCTGTCCCACCCCAACATCGTGCGGGTCCGCGACCTGGTCGTCGAGGGCGAGCTGCTGGCCCTGGTGATGGACCTCGTGGAGGGCCCCGACCTGGCGCGCTACCTGCGCGCCAACGGCCCGTTCAGCCCGATCGCGGGAGCCCTGCTGATGGCCCAGGTGGCGGACGCGCTGGCGGCCAGCCACGCGGACGGCATCGTCCACCGCGACCTCAAGCCGGCCAACGTGCTGCTCGCCTCCACCGTGGTGGACGGCGTCGAGCGGATGCACCCGCTGCTCACCGACTTCGGCATCGCCCGCCTCGCCGACTCCCCGGGCGTCACCCGTACCCACGAGTTCGTCGGCACCCCCGCGTACGTCGCGCCGGAGTCCGCCGAGGGCCGCCCGCAGACCTCCGCGGTGGACGTGTACGGCGCCGGGATCATGCTGTACGAGCTGGTCACCGGACGCCAGCCGTTCCAGGGCGACGGCGCGCTCGCGGTCCTCCAGGCCCACCTGGCGCAGGAGCCGCAGCGGCCCAGCACCATGCCCGAGCCGCTCTGGACGGTGATCGAGCGCTGCCTGCGCAAGGACCCGGCCCAGCGGCCCGGCGCCACCTCGCTGGCCCGCGCCCTGCGGGTGGTCGCCGCCGGTGTCGGCGTGCACGCCTCGCCGGCGGCGGTGGACGAGGCGCTGGCCGTCGCCGCCCTGCTGCAGCCCGATCCGCAGCCCACCGTCGTCCCCGGGATCGTCCCGGGTCCGCCCGGCACCGACGACCGGACCCAGGTGCTGCCGCCGACCGCCCCCGGCGCCCCGCACCACGACCCGGCCGCGGCGACCCGGGTGATGGGCACCCAGCAGCCGCCCGCGCCCCCGTACGGCGCCCCCGACCGCACCCGGGTGATGCCGCCCGTCGCCGTGCCGCCGCCCCCGCCCACCGCGCCCCCCGGCCCGCAGGAGGAGGCGCCGCACCCGTGGCAGACCCAGCTGCGCGCGGCGCGGGACCGCAACCAGCAGACCGAGGTCGGGTACTTCGGCCCGGAGGACTACGAGGAGTACGGCGAGCCGCAGGTCGCCCCGCCGCCGTACCAGGCCGGACACGGGGGGCAGCCCGGTCGGGGAGCGCCGGGCCGCCCGCCGCAGGGGCAGCCGCCGGCCGGCTACCGACAGGCCCCGCCGCCGCCCGGCTACGCGCAGCGCCCGCCGGTGGCCCCGCCGCCCTACCAGGCCCGGCCGGGGGGTCAGGACCCCCAGGGCGGACGTCAGGGCCGGCAGCCGCAGGCCCAGCCGCCCGGTGGCAACCGGCAGGCCCCGGCCGGGTACGGCCGGCCGCAGGGCGGCTACCCGCCGCCGCCCGCCCCGGCGGCGCGCCGGGCCGAGCCGCCCGCGCCGCAGTACCGGGAGGCTCCGCCGCGCCGCGAGGAGCCGCCGCGCGAGCCCGCCCGCCGCGAGCCCGCGCCGGCCCGCGAGCGGCGCCCGCGCAGCCGCAACCGGATGTACATCCCGGGGCTCGGCTGCCTCAAGGGCTGCCTGATGGTGCTGCTGGTGCTGGCCGTGGCCGCGCTGGCGCTGTGGAACTTCACGCCGCTGCCGCACTACTGGGACAACGCCGTGGGCTGGTTCGACTCGGCGCGGGACTGGGTGAACAGCGTCTTCGGCAAGTAGCGCCGCCGGGCTCCCGGTCCGGCCCGGTCGGGGAGCCCGGAACGACCCGCTTCGGGCCGGTTCGGGCTGCGGACCGGGCCGTGGCGGACCGTTCCGGGCCTCCGAACCCGTGCCGGACGGCAAGATTGACGCTTTGTCGACAATTCACGAGATTTCCCGCCCGAGACTCCCGCTCCGGGCCCCTCAGGCGGCCCCCGCGGGGCCTCCGGGCGCGTAGGTTGGTCGCTGTTGTCCCGCCCCACCGAGCGAACCGGACCCCCGGAGCGCTCCCGCCGCCCACGGAGCAGCATTGGCACGCAAGATCGGCAGCCGGTACACCGTCCACCAGGTGATCGGCCGGGGTTCGGCCGGGACGGTCTGGCTCGGTGAGGGGCCCGACGGCCCGGTGGCGGTCAAGCTGCTGCGCGAGGACCTCGCCTCCGACCAGGTGCTGGTCGGCCGCTTCGTCCAGGAGCGCACCGCGCTGACCAGTCTCGACCACCCCCGGGTGGTCGGCGTGCGCGACATGGTCGTGGACGGCAGCGACCTCGCCCTGGTGATGGAGCTGGTCCAGGGCACCGACCTGCGCTCCCGGCTGGAACGGGACAGCGCGCTGCCCCCGCAGACCGCCGCCTCGATCATCGCCGACGTCGCCGACGGCCTGGCCGCCGCGCACGCGGCCGGGATCGTCCACCGCGACGTCAAGCCGGAGAACGTCCTGCTCGACCTCGCCGCCGCCCCCGGCCCCGGCGGCGCCCCGCGCGCCAAGCTGACCGACTTCGGCGTGGCCCGCCTGGTCGACGCCCCGCGCCGCACCCGCGCCACCCGGATCATCGGCACCCCCGACTACCTCGCCCCCGAGATCATCGAGGGCCTGGAGCCGCGCGCCGCCGTCGACATCTACGCCCTCGCCACCGTCCTCTACGAGCTGCTGGCCGGCTTCACCCCCTTCGGCGGCGGCCACACCGGCGCGGTGCTGCGCCGGCACGTCACCGAGCAGGTGCCGCCGATCCCCGGCCTGCCGGACGGGCTGTGGCGGATCATCTCCGAGTGCCTGGCCAAGGCCCCCGCCTCCCGGCTGCGGGCCGCCGAGCTGGCCGCCCGGCTGCGCGAGCAGCTGCCGTCGCTGGCCGGCCTGCCGGTGATCGCCCTGCCCGCCCAGGGCCGCGCCCCGGCCGAGGAGCAGCTGACCCCCGGCGAGGCGGTCTACGCCGAGGCCGACACCGGCCCGGGCCTGCACAAGCGCCGTCGCGGCCCGGCCGTCCCGCTGGTCCCCGGCGCCGCCCCGGACTCCACCCGGGACACCCACACCAGCCTGCGCCGCCCGTCCGCGGAGGAGCTGGCCGCGTACGCCGCCGAGTCCCGGGCCCAGCGCACCGCCCCGGGGCACCGCCGGGACCGCCAGGCCCTGCTGCGCCGCCGCCGGCTGCTGGCCGTCCTGCTGGCCACCGTCCTGCTGCTGGCGGGCGCCGCCGCGGCCTGGACGGCCTTCGCGGCCACCGGGCCGGACGGCGGCCGGCCGGCCCGTCCGGTCGTCCACAGCACCGCCCCGCGGGCGCCCTGACCCCGGTGGGAACGGGGGTGTCGTCATGACCACCCCCGGAACCATTACCCTGGGGGGCGTGGCAGCCGTCGATCCTTCCGAAGAGCTCAAGAACCTCGATACGACCATGGGGTCGATCGAGGCCGTCCTCGACCTGGACAAGATCCGGGCCGACATCGCGGTCCTGGAGGAGGAGGCAGCCGCCCCCACCCTGTGGGACGACGTCGCGAACGCGCAGAAGGTGACCAGCCGGCTCTCCTTCCTCCAGGGCGAACTGCGCCGCGTCGAGGGCCTCCGCGGCCGCATCGACGACCTCGGCGTGCTGTTCGAGCTGGCCGAGGCCGAGAACGACGCGGACACCCGCGCCGAGGCCGAGGTCGAGCTCGTCGCCCTCCAGAAGGCGGTCGAGGAGCTGGAGGTCCGCACGCTCCTGTCCGGCGAGTACGACGCCCGCGAGGCGCTGATCAACATCCGTGCCGAGGCCGGTGGCGTGGACGCCGCCGACTTCGCCGAGCAGCTGATGCGCATGTACCTGCGCTGGGCCGAGCGGCACGGGTACCCCACCGAGGTGTACGACACCTCCTACGCCGAAGAGGCCGGCATCAAGTCCGCGACCTTCACCGTGAAGGCGCCGTACGCCTACGGCACCCTCTCGGTCGAGCAGGGCACCCACCGCCTGGTCCGCATCTCGCCGTTCGACAACCAGGGCCGCCGGCAGACCTCCTTCGCCGGCGTCGAGGTGCTCCCGGTCGTCGAGCAGTCCGACCACGTCGACATCGACGAGGGCGACCTGCGCGTGGACGTCTACCGCGCCTCCGGCCCCGGCGGCCAGGGCGTCAACACCACCGACTCGGCGGTGCGCATCACGCACCTCCCGACCGGCATCGTGGTCTCCTGCCAGAACGAGCGCTCGCAGATCCAGAACAAGGCGTCCGCGATGAACGTCCTCCAGGCCAAGCTGCTGGAGCGGCGCCGCCAGGAGGAGAAGGCGGCGATGGACGCGCTCAAGGACAGCGGCAGCTCCTGGGGCAACCAGATGCGCTCCTACGTCCTGCACCCGTACCAGATGGTCAAGGACGTCCGCACCGCGTACGAGGCCGGCAACCCGCAGGCCGTGCTGGACGGCGACATCGACGGCTTCATCGAGGCCGGGATCCGCTGGCGCAAGCAGCGCGAGACGTCGACCGAGGCGTGAGCAGGTCGGCCTCGATGACCGAGCACGGCATCGAGGCCGCTGTCCGCCGGCGCGAGCAGCGCGGGACCGGCGCCGGGTAGCGCGCCGGGCACACGGCAGAACACAGAGCGAAGGGCCCCCGACCGCAGCGGTCGGGGGCCCTTCGTCGTCGGTCGACGGAATCAGGCCAGCGCCTGCCGGGCGATCAGCGCCACCGCGAGCAGCCCGGCCACCAGGGCCAGCAGCAGCGCGGGGGAGAGCGCGGCGAACGGCCCCTGCTGCTCCTGCAGCCGGGCCCGGTTGGCGCGGCACACCGGGCAACGCCCGTCGCTGACGCGGCCGTTGCAGTTGGCGCACACCAGATGGTCGCAGGTCATGCGATCTCCTCCTCGCTGCTTACTGCAAACGCACCGGACGGGGCTTTGGTTCCATTTCTTGCCCTGTACGGGGGAGCGGCCGGTCACGGTCGCCACCTCCACTCTGCCAGGTTCCGGCGCTTCCGGCTCCCGGGCTGTGAGATGCCTCGCAATATTCGGGGCATAAACGGACATTCTCCCGCAGATTCCGAGAACTGTCACGGGCTGCCCCTGCGGGCCGGTTGCCGATTCGCGTATGGTCCCAGACCGGGAGCCGCCCTCCGCGCTCCTTTCGCCCGCGCCCGGACCGGGCCCCCGGGGCGGACCGACCGAGGACTGGCGCCGCCTAGGATGGCCTCCGTGATGCAGCCGTGATCAGATTCGACAACGTCTCCAAGACCTATCCCAAGCAGAACCGTCCCGCCCTGGACAACGTCTCGCTGGAGATCGAGAAGGGCGAGTTCGTCTTCCTGGTCGGCTCGTCCGGCTCGGGCAAGTCCACCTTCCTGCGCCTGTGCCTGCGCGAGGAGCGGCCCAGTACCGGCGCGGTGCACGTGCTGGGCAAGGACCTGGGCAAGCTGTCCAACTGGAAGGTGCCGCACATGCGCCGCCAGCTGGGCACCGTCTTCCAGGACTTCCGCCTGCTCCCCAACAAGACGGTCGCGCAGAACGTCGCCTTCGCCCTGGAGGTCATCGGCAAGCCCAAGAGCGCCATCAACAAGGTGGTGCCCGAGGTGCTGGAGCTGGTCGGCCTCGGCGGCAAGGAGGACCGCATGCCGGGCGAGCTCTCCGGTGGTGAGCAGCAGCGCGTGGCGATCGCCCGCGCCTTCGTGAACCGCCCGATGCTGCTGATCGCGGACGAGCCCACCGGAAACCTCGACCCGCAGAACTCGGTCGGCATCATGAAGCTGCTCGACCGCATCAACCGCACCGGCACCACGGTGCTGATGGCCACCCACGACCAGGCGATCGTCGACCAGATGCGCAAGCGCGTCATCGAGCTCGACAAGGGACTGCTCGTCCGCGACCAGGCCCGCGGCGTCTACGGGTACCAGCACTGACCCACCAGCGCTGACCCCGTAGGGCCGCCGGCCCGAACCGCCCGACCCAGAGCAGTACCGACCCTGGAGTTGTTCCGCATGCGTGCCCAGTTCGTCCTGTCGGAGATCGGTGTGGGTCTCCGACGCAACCTGACGATGACCATCGCGGTCGTCGTCAGTGTCGCGCTCTCCCTCGCCCTCGCCGGTTCCTCGCTCCTGGTCCGCGACCAGGTGAACAGCATGAAGGGGTACTGGTACGACAAGGTCGAGGTGAGCATCTACTTCTGCACGAAGGCGGATGCCCGCAACTCGCCCCAGTGCGACAAGGGCGCGGCCACCGACCAGCAGGTCCAGGACATCAAGGACCAGCTGGACAAGATGACCTCGGTGGTCCAGTCCTCCACGTACGAGAGCTCGCCCGAGGCGTACAAGCACTGGAAGGAGATGAACCCGGACAACCCGCTCATCTCCGTCCTGGGTCCGGACGCCATGCCGCAGTCCTGGCGGGTCAAGCTCAACGACCCGACCAAGTACGACGTGATCCAGAGCGCCTTCGCCGGCAAGCCGGGCGTGAAGTCGGTCGAGGACCAGCGCAAGATCCTGGAGAACCTGTTCGGCCTGCTCAACGGCCTGCAGACGGCGGCCTTCGTGATCATGGTGCTGATGCTCTTCGTGGCCCTGCTGCTGATCGTCAACACCGTCCGGGTGTCGGCGTACAGCAGGCGGCGCGAGACCGGCATCATGCGCCTGGTCGGTGCTTCGAACTTCTACGTCCAGATGCCGTTCATCGCCGAGGCCGCGTTCGCCGCGCTGCTCGGCGCGGCGATGGCCTCCGGGCTGCTGATCGGCGGCCACTTCTTCGTCCAGAACTGGCTGGCCGACCGGGTGCAGTTCATCCACTTCATCGGCCTCGGCTCGGTGCTCGCGGTGATACCGCTGCTGGTCGTGGTGGGTATGGGCATGGCCGGCGTGGCGGCGTTCTTCACGCTGCGCAAGTACCTCAAGGTCTGATCCCGGACGCCTCGGCGGCCCCGGACGGCACTGCGCCGTCCGGGGCCGCCGTCGTTCCGCGCTCCCCGTTCCGGCCCGTCGCGCGCGGCACGGTGTCTACACTCCGATGCCATGCTGCAAACTCCGCGCAGGGCACGTCAGGTGGCCGCCCTCAGCCTGGTGTTCGGTGCCGTCCTGCTGGTCGGCGCGGCCACCGGAGCCTGGGGCGACCCGAGCGACCTGCCGCGCCCCTCCGTCGACGCCGCCCGGGCCACGGGCGGCGGGCTCCCGGCGGACCCGGCCGGCAGCACGCTCTCCGAGCAGCAGGCCGAGCACCTGCTCGGGGCCAGCGGCGACCGCTGGGGCGCGTACTACAGCGCGCAGGAGTACGCCGAGTTCAGCCAGGGCCTGGACGGCCGGTACCTGGGCGTCGGCCTGTCCGTGGGCCGCGGCGAGGACGGCGTGACCGAGGTCTCCCAGGTCGCGCCCGAGGGCCCGGCCGCCGCGGCCGGGATCGCGCCCGGCGACCGGCTGCTGCGGGTCGGCCAGGACCAGGCCGACCACCTGCCGGTCACCGAGGTGGTCGCGCGGCTGCGCGGCCAGGGCGGCGAGCGCAGGGCCGGCTCCGAGGTCACCCTGGAGGTCCGGCGCGGCGGGGGCGAGGTGCGCGAACTGCGGCTGCGGCGCGCCCTGCTGGACAGTCAGCAGGTCGCCGCCGAGCACCTGGACGGGGGCGTCCTGCGGATCACCGTGCGGGCCTTCACCAGCGGCGTGGCCGATCGGGTGCGCGCCGCGCTGCGCGCCCCGCACACCGGCGTGGTGCTCGATCTGCGCGGGAACTCCGGCGGGTTGGTCGACGAGGCCGCCGGCACCGCCGGGATCTTCCTGGACGGCGGCCCGGTCGGCTCGTACCAGGAGCGCGGCGGGACCAGGGAGTTGACCGCCCCGCGCGGCGGCGACCAGCGCACCCCGCTGGTGGTGCTGGTGGACGGCGGCACGATGAGCGCCGCCGAACTGCTCGCCGGCGCCCTCCAGGACCGCAGCCGCGCCGTCGTGGTGGGCGCGCGGACCTTCGGCAAGGGCACCGTGCAGCAGCCCAGCCGGCTCGCCGACGGCGCGGTGCTGGAGATGACCGTCGGCCGCTACTTCACCCCGGCCGGCCGCTCCCTCGACGGCACCGGCCTCACCCCCGACGTCCCGGCGGCCACCGGCGAGGACGCCGACGCGCTCGCCCTGCGCGTCCTCGCGGGGCTCGGCACCCGGGCCTGAGCGCCGGAACCCGCGGCTAAAGCAGCTGCCTGATCCCGCCCCGAAGTGCGAGAATGACCGCGCTATGGCAAAGGAAACCGGACACAAGCTGATCGCGCAGAACAAGAAGGCGCGGCACGAGTACATGATCCTCGACACCTACGAGTGCGGCCTCGTGCTCACCGGCACCGAGGTCAAGTCGCTGCGCGAGGGGAGGGCCAACCTGGTCGACGGCTACGCCTACATCCAGAACCACGAGGCGTGGATCGACAACGTCTTCATCCCCGAGTACACCCAGGGGACGTGGACCAACCACGCGGCCCGGCGCAAGCGCAAGCTGCTGCTGCACAAGCTGGAGATCCGCAAGATCGAGACCAAGGTCCGCGACGCGGGCCACACCCTGATCCCGCTGTCGCTGTACTTCAAGGACGGCCGGGTCAAGCTGGAGCTCGCGCTCGCCGTCGGCAAGAAGCTGTACGACAAGCGCCAGACGCTCCGCGAGAAGCAGGACACCCGCGAGACGGCCCGCGCGGTGGCGGCGGCGCGGCGGCGCCAGGGTTAATCCGCTGGACCCTCGCCCGTCGCCTCGCGTACTATGGCGCAAGCAACACGGACGGTCACCGTCCGAGCTGTTTCTCAAAAAAACATGGGGATGATCGGTTTCGACAGGGGATGTTGAAACAGGGGAAGCGAGCCGAGGAACGCGGCAATGATCTCGTAAACCACGTGTCGCAAAAAAATAATCGCCAACTCTAAGCGCGATTCCCAGCAGTTCGCTCTCGCTGCCTAATAAGCACCGATAGCGCTTGGGTGTCAGACCGGGGAGTTCCCGACCCGGACCCTGGCATAATCTAGGGAACTCAACCGTCCGCCCGGGCTGCGGGGGTGGATGGGAAATCAAACAGCAGCTGGGCCTGTTGGCGGCTTGTCCGCGTGACCGCCAGGGCCGAGAAAATCACAGCGGACTGCGCTCGGAGAAGCCCTGAATTAACTCCACTGGACCCGGGTTCGATTCCCGGCATCTCCACCACCCCATGTTCACACCGAAGGCCGTCCACCGCTCCGCGGAGGGCGGCCTTCAACTTTTGTACGTTCCGGAGCAGCGCGCCCCGGGGGTCGCGGCGTAGGATCATCCGTCCGCTCGTTTTCCGGAGCCGGATTCCGCCGCAACCACCGAGGCCATGAGCAACACGGACACCACCCCCACCGCCGATCACGAGACCGTCCGCGCGCGCGAGATCGCCGGTGAGCAGCAGCACCTCGACACCGTCTACCACCGGTTGGAGGAGAAGCTCGCCGAGGCCGAGTACATCCTGGAGGACGCCGCCAAGCGGGTCCAGGTCGGCACCCCGGGCGCGCTCGCCGAGCGAGACGCCCAGGTCTACCGGGCCGGCGCGCACCTCCAGCGCCTCAACAACGAGTTCGAGGACTTCCTCTTCGGCCGGATCGACCTCCAGCAGGCGGACGCCCCGGAGGAGCACGGCATCCCCTCGAACACCCCGATGGACCCGGCCGACCCGGTCGTCGCCGAGACCCTCCACATCGGCCGCCTGGGCGTGCTGGACGCCGAGTACGGCCCGCTGGTGATCGACTGGCGCGCGCCCGCCGCCGCCCCGTTCTACCGCGCCACCCCGGTCGAGCCCGGCCGGGTCATCCGCCGCCGGGTGATCCGTTCCAAGGGCCGCAAGGTGATCGGCGTCGAGGACGACCTGCTGCGCCCCGACCTCACCCCGACCCTGGACGGCGAGGAGCTGGCCGTGGTCGGCGACGGCGCGCTGATGGCCTCGCTGGGCCGCGCCCGCAGCCACTCGATGCGCGACATCGTCTCCTCCATCCAGAAGGAGCAGGACGAGGTGATCCGGGCCGCCGCGGCCGGGGCCACCCTCGTCACCGGCGGCCCCGGCACCGGCAAGACCGCCGTCGCCCTGCACCGCGCCGCCTACCTGCTGTACCAGGACCGCCGCCGCTACGCCGGGGGCATCCTGGTCGTCTCGCCGACCCCGCTGCTGGTCTCCTACACCGAGGGCGTGCTGCCCTCGCTCGGCGAGGAGGGCCAGGTCGCCATCCGGGCCGTCGGCTCCCTGGTGGACGGCATCGAGGCGGACACCTACGACACCCCCGAGGCGGCCCGGGTCAAGGGCTCGGCCCGGATGGCGCAGCTGCTGCGCCGGGCCGCCCGGGCGGCGCTGGAACTGGGCGCGCCGCAGGAGCTGAAGGTCGTCGCCCGCGGCGAGGTGCTGAAGCTCGACGCGGGCCGGCTGAAGGCCGTCCGCGGCAACGTGGTGGGCTCCGGCGGCACCCCGCTGAACCTGCTGCGTCCGCGGGCCCGGCGGCTGCTGCTGGACGCCCTGTGGCAGGAGGTCGTCAAGGACCTCCCGAAGCCCACCGACCACTACGCCCGGGAGCAGCGCCAGGAGGAGAAGGAGAGCTTCGACGAGTACGTCTCGGACGAGGCGCCGTTCCTGGACTTCCTGGACGCCTGGTGGCCCGCCGTGACCCCGCGGCGGGTGCTGGGCACGCTCAGGCAGCACCGTCACATCAACCGGATCGCGCGCCGCGTCGTCACTCCGGACGAGGCGCGGCTGCTGGCCGCCTCCTGGCGCCACCTGTCCCCGGAGGGCGAGGGGGCGCTGTCCGCGCACGACGTCGCGCTGGTGGACGAGCTCCAGGTGCTGCTCGGCGAGCCGTCCCGGCCGAAGGTCCGCGAGGTGGACGCGATGGACCTGCTGACCGGCCTGGAGGAGGTCACCACCTTCGCCGACCGCTCCACCCGCCAGCGCGAGCGCCAGCCGGTGGAGCGCAAGGAGTACGCCCACATCATCGTGGACGAGGCCCAGGACCTCACCCCGATGCAGTGGCGGATGATCGGCCGCCGGGCCCGGATGGCCACCTGGACGATCGTCGGGGACCCGGCGCAGTCCTCCTGGCCGTTCCCGCAGGAGGCCCAGTCCGCGCTGGACGAGGTGCTGTCCGGCAAGCCGCGCCGCCGCTTCACGCTGACCGTGAACTACCGCAACCCGGCCGAGATCGCCGAGGTCGCGGCCAAGGTGCTGGCGCTGGCCGCGCCGGGCACGCCGTCGCCGAGCGCGGTCCGCCGCGTCGGCGTGGAGCCGCGCTTCGCGGCCGTCACCGACCCCTCGCCGGCGGCGTTCGGCAAGGCCGCCAGGGCGGAGCTGGAGCGGCTGCTGGCCGAGGTGGACGGCACCGTGGCGATCGTCGTGCCGATGGACCGCCGGGCCGAGGCGGCCGGCTGGGCCGAGGGCCTGGGCGAGCGCGTGGTGCCGCTGGGCAGCCTGGAGGCGAAGGGCCTGGAGTACGACGCGACGGTGGTGGCCGACCCGACCGGAATCGCCGGCGAGTCGGAGGCCGGCCTGCGGGTGCTGTACGTCGCGCTGACCCGCGCGACCCAGCGGCTGACCGTGCTGTCCGGCCCGGACGACCTGCCGGACGCGGCCGGCGTGCCGGCGCTGCTGCAAACGGCTGACGGCAGCTGACGGACCCTGCCGGAGCCACGGAAGAAGGCCCCCCACCGCTTCGGTGAGGGGCCTTCAGACGTTTAGTACACCGACCCGCCATGCTCGCCTCGCGGCAAGTGGTCCCTCGAAGGGACGAAGGTTGGGCCCGGGGGCTTGGATCGAGCCGGTGCCCGTCCAATGTAACGCATCGGCCCGGAGAGGCAAGGAGTCGGCGACGGAAGTCGGCGGAAGGTCGGCGGGAGCCGGCCGGATTGTCGGATCCGCACACTCAATGAACGATATTTCTGGCTACCCCTTGGAAGGTGCGACGATCGAGGTCTAGCATGCGCAGGCGATGCCTTCAACAAAATGTTGAGCCTGCGGGACAGACGGAAGAAGGAAGCGTCGATGGCGACGGTGCCCAGTGTCTCCAACTCGATCACGGTACGGCTGGAGGTCCCGGCCCGGGGCAACGCCGTCAGCGCGATCACCACGGCCGTGGAGTCCTCCGGCGGATCGGTGACCGGCCTCGACGTCACCGCCTCCGGCCTGGAGGCGCTGCGGATCGACGTCACGGTGGCGGCTTCCTCCGTCGCGCACGGCGAGGAGATCGTCGAGAAGCTCCGGGCGATCGACGGCGTGTCGATCGGCAAGGTCTCGGACCGCACCTTCCTGATGCACCTCGGCGGCAAGATCGAGATGTCGTCCAAGCTGCCGATCCGCAACCGTGACGACCTCAGCATGATCTACACCCCGGGTGTCGCGCGGGTCTGCATGGCGATCGCCGAGAACCCCGAGGACGCCCGCCGCCTCACCATCAAGCGCAACAGCGTCGCCGTGGTCACCGACGGCTCGGCGGTGCTGGGCCTGGGCAACATCGGCCCGGCGGCCGCACTGCCGGTCATGGAGGGCAAGGCGGCCCTCTTCAAGCGGTTCGCCGGGATCGACGCCTGGCCGATCTGCCTGGACACCCAGGACACCGACGAGATCGTCGCGATCGTCAAGGCGATCGCCCCGGGCTTCGCCGGGATCAACCTGGAGGACATCTCCGCGCCGCGCTGCTTCGAGATCGAGGCCCGGCTGCGCGAGGCCCTGGACATCCCGGTCTTCCACGACGACCAGCACGGCACCGCGATCGTGGTGCTGGCCGCCCTCACCAACGCGCTCAAGGTGGTCGGCAAGGAGATCGCCGACATCCGCGTGGTGATGTCAGGCGCCGGCGCCGCGGGCACCGCGATCCTCAAGCTGCTGATGGCGGCCGGCGTCGAGCACGCCACCGTGGCGGACGTGCAGGGCGTGGTCCACCAGGGCCGTGGGGACCTCAACGACAACCTGCGGTGGATCGCCGAGCACACCAACCGCTCGGGCCGCACCGGCAGCCTCAAGGAGACCGTGGCGGGTGCGGACGTCTTCATCGGCGTCTCGGCCCCGAACGTCCTGGACGGCGACGACCTGGCCACCATGGCCCCCGACGCGATCGTCTTCGCCCTGGCCAACCCGGACCCGGAGGTCGACCCCGGGATCGCCCGGCAGACCGCCGCCGTGGTCGCCACCGGCCGCAGCGACTTCCCCAACCAGATCAACAACGTGCTGGTCTTCCCGGGCGTCTTCCGCGGCCTGCTGGACGCCCAGAGCCGTACGGTCAACACCGAGATGATGATCGCCGCCGCCCGGGCGCTGGCCACCACCGTCGCCGACGACGAGCTGAACGCGAACTACATCATCCCGAGCGTCTTCCACAAGGACGTCGCCAAGACCGTCGCCGCCGCGGTGCGCGAGGCGGCCCTGGCGGGCGGTCAGGAGGCCCCCGCGCCGGCCCGTCCGACCCCGGGCATCGTGGGCACCCTGGACACCTCCGCCTTCCCCACCGTCAAGCTCTGACGACCGGACCGGCGGACGTGTCGTCGGTCGCTCAAACGCACGAATAGCGGTCATACCCGCCCAGCCCGCCCCGAACCCTTGCGACACAAGGGCGAGGGGCGTGTTTGGGCTTGTCAGTCGTAGGGCGTACGGTAGCCCTGCACGGGGCAGGCGTGTCCGACAAGTACGGAACGTCCCCCTGGTCTTCCGGCGAGTCGTCCCGACCGCCGCCCGCGCCCGGTCCGCCGGAGCCGACGGAGCGTCACACCTCCAACGGGCGGGCGTTGTTCGGGTGGCCCGGCCGGGGCCCGATTGGCTTTCTCGGGGCCGGTCGGGGCAGGATTCGTATCCAGGCGGGCGGGCGGGCCTTCGAAGGCTCCGGCGCGCGGCATCGGGTACGGACCCGGCCTGCGACCACGCATTGCCTGCATGAGCACAGTGTGCGGACCTGCGGCCCATCCGGGTGCCCCCCGGTGGGAGCACCGATGGGCCCCCGCACACCGCAAGCGAACAGACCACAGGAGTACACATGAACCGCAGTGAGCTGGTGGCCGCGCTGTCCGAGCGCGCCGAGGTGACCCGCAAGGACGCCGACGCCGTTCTGGCCGCCTTCGCCGAGATCGTCGGCGAGGTCGTCGCCAAGGGCGACGAGAAGGTCACCATCCCCGGTTTCCTGACCTTCGAGCGCACCCACCGCGCTGCCCGCACCGCCCGCAACCCGCAGACCGGCGAGCCGATCCAGATCGCCGCGGGCTACAGCGCCAAGGTGAGCGCCGGCTCCAAGCTGAAGGAAGCCGCCAAGGGCGCTGCCTGAGCCACCCCTTGAACGCCCGAGAGGCCGGGCTCCCCGCGTGGGGAGCCCGGCCTCTCGCCGTGCGTCGGGCCGCTGATCAGGCGTCGACCAGCTGCTCGCTGGGCAGTTCGACGTGGGCGCCGAGGTCACGGAGCTTGTCCATGAAGTTCTCGTAGCCGCGGTTGATCAGGTCGATGCCGTGCACGGTCGAGGTGCCCTCGGCCGCCAGCGCCGCGATCAGGTACGAGAAGCCGCCGCGCAGGTCCGGGATGACCAGCTCGGAGCCCATCAGCTTGGAGGGGCCGGAGACGACCGCGGAGTGCAGGAAGTTCCGGGCGCCGAAGCGGCACGGGGTACCGCCCAGGCACTCGCGGTAGAGCTGGATGTGCGCGCCCATCTGGTTCAGTGCGCCGGTGAACCCGAGCCGCGACTCGTACACCGTCTCGTGGACGATGGACAGGCCGGTGGCCTGGGTCAGCGCGACGACCAGCGGCTGCTGCCAGTCGGTCTGGAAGCCGGGGTGCACGTCGGTCTCCAGGGCGATCGCCTTGAGCTCGCCGCCCGGGTGCCAGAAGCGGATGCCCTCGTCGTCCACCTCGAAGGCGCCGCCGACCTTCCGGAAGGTGTTGAGGAAGGTCATCATCTCCAGCTGGCGGGCGCCGCGGACGTAGATGTCGCCCTTGGTGGCGAGCGCCGCGCAGGCCCAGGAAGCGGCCTCCAGGCGGTCCGGCAGCGCACGGTGGGTGTAGCCGTTCAGCTCGTCCACACCGGTGATCAGGATGGTCCGGTCGGTGCCCAGCGTGATGATCGCGCCCATCTTCTGCAGGACGCAGATCAGGTCGACGATCTCCGGCTCGATGGCCGCGTTGCGCAGCTCGGTGACGCCCTCGGCGAGCACCGCGGTGAGCAGCACCTGCTCGGTCGCGCCGACCGAGGGGTAGGGCAGCTCGATCTTGGTGCCGCGCAGGCGCTGCGCGGCGACCAGGTAGGTGCCCTGCGGGTGCTTCTCGATGGTGGCGCCGAACTGGCGCAGCACCTCGAAGTGGAAGTCGACCGGGCGGCCGCCGATGTCGCAGCCGCCGAGGCCCGGGATGAAGGCGTGGCCGAGGCGGTGCAGCAGCGGGCCGCAGAAGAGGATCGGAATCCGCGAGGAACCGGCGTGTGCGTCGATGTCGGCGACATTGGCGCTCTCGACGTGCGAGGGGTCGAGGATCAGCTCGCCGTCCTCGTCGCCGGCGCGCACCGTCACGCCGTGCAGCTGCAGCAGACCGCGAACCACCTTGACGTCGCGGATGTCCGGGACGTTTCGCAGTCTGCTGGGGCCCTGGCCGAGCAGGGCGGCGACCATGGCCTTGGGGACCAGGTTCTTCGCACCGCGGACGCGGATCTCGCCTTCGAGCGGGTTTCCGCCGTGGACCAGCAGGACGTCGTCGGTCATCGTTCTCGCAATCCGGGGTGCCAGAGGAGTTGGGGAAGGGCTCCGGTAGAGAGCCGGTGGTGGACCGGTCGTACGGGCGCGTTCGGGCCCCCGGTGTGACCGAGTCGGCACCGCATAAGGGCGTCCACCAGACGTAGATGGTAGTGGGCGTCCCGATGGTTCCCGTGAGCCTCTCCCGTGATGGTGCTCTCTCCGGGGTCGGCGGCGCCCGCCGGTGCGCCCGTACGGGTGTTCGTTCGGCGTGGCGGGGTTTCGCGCGTTGCGGTGTCCGAGCGGCCGTTCTGCGGGATCATGTGAGGCATGACGGCGGCCCATTCGCACGGAGGCCGGTCCCACACCGGCCGTCTGCTCGTCGCGACGCCCCTGCTCACCGACCCGAACTTCGCGCGGGCGGTGGTGCTCCTCCTCGACCACGACGCCGAGGGGGCGCTCGGTGTGGTCCTCAACCGGCCGACGCCGGTCGAGGTGGGCGCCGTGCTGGACGGCTGGGGCAGGCTCGTCGGGCAGCCGGCCGTGGTGTTCCAGGGCGGGCCGGTGGCGCTGGACTCGGCGCTCGGCCTCGCCGTGGCGCCCGGGGAGCCCGGCACCGGCGAGCCGCTGGGCTGGCGGCGGGTGCACGGCGCGATCGGCCTGGTGGACCTGGAGGCGCCGCCCGAGGTGCTGGCGGGCGAACTGGGCAGCCTGCGGATCTTCGCCGGGTACGCCGGCTGGTCGCCCGGGCAGCTGGAGGCCGAGCTGGAGAGCGGCGCCTGGTTCCTGGTGGACTGCGAGCCGGGGGACGTCTCCAGCCCCGAGCCGGAGCGGCTGTGGCGCTCGGTGCTGCGCCGCCAGCGCGGTCCGCTCGCCCTGCTGGCGACCTACCCGGACGACCCCACGATGAACTGAGGAACGGGCCCCGCGGCGCGACACTGGCCCGGTTTCCCGGGGCGCCCATAGACTTGGCACTCATGAGCACTCTTGAGCCCGAGCGCGGCCTCGGCACCGGCACCCTGGTCGAGCCCGTCCCGCAGGTGTCCAACGGGGACGGCGACCACGAGCGCTTCGCGCACTACGTCCAGAAGGACAAGATCATGGAGAGCGCCCTCTCCGGGTCTCCCGTGGTGGCGCTGTGCGGCAAGGTGTGGGTGCCCGGGCGCGACCCGAAGAAGTACCCGGTCTGCCCGATGTGCAAGGAGATCTACGACGGCATCGGCAAGCCGCAGGGCGGCGACGGCGACGACAAGTAGTCCGCGGTCCCGCAGGGCCGTTTTGCATGGCACCGCGATCGCGCGGTGGTCTATGCCAATCGTTCCGGGCGTGGGCAGGATGTCGGAATGGACCTCATTCCCGCACCTTCGAGTGCCGTCCGCCGCCCGGACGAGGACTTCCCGCTCGACGCCGCCACCACGCTGACCGCACCGCCCGCGCTGGCCGACGCCGAGCGCTGGCTGCGCGGCACGCTGTCCGCCGCCACCGGGCTGCCCCTGGGCCCCGGCCGGCCGGGCGCGGGCATCGAACTGGTCCTGGACGACGCGCTCGCCGCCGAGGCGTACCGGATCACGGTGCGCCCCGGCCACGCGCTGCTCGCCGCGGGCGGCCCGGCGGGCGCGCTCTGGGCCGCGCAGACCCTGCGGCAGCTGCTCGGGCCGGACGCCTACCGGCGGTCGCCGCTGCGCCACGAGGGCTGGGTGCTGCCCGGCGCCGACATCGAGGACGCACCCCGGTTCGGCTGGCGCGGCGCTCTGCTCGACGTCGCCCGGCACTTCCTGCCCAAGGCGGACGTGCTGCGCTTCGTCGACCTGCTGGCCGCGCACAAGCTCAACGTGCTGCACCTGCACCTGACCGACGACCAGGGCTGGCGGGTGGAGATCAAGCGCTACCCGAGGCTGACCCGGCGGGGTGCCTGGCGGGAGCGCTCGATGGTCGGCTACCGCTCCGGTCAGCGGCGCGACGACCGCCCGCACGGCGGCTACTACACCCAGGACGACCTGCGCGAGATCGTCGCGTACGCGGCCGCGCGCGGGGTGACCGTCGTCCCGGAGATCGACCTGCCCGGCCACACCCAGGCCGCCGTCGCCGCGTACCCCGAACTGGGCAACACCGACGTGGTGGACACCACCGCGCTCGGCGTCTGGACGGACTGGGGGGTGAGCCACCACGTGCTCAACGCCTCCGAGGAGACCCTGCGCTTCTTCGAGGGGGTGCTGGAGGAGGTGCTGGAGCTCTTCCCGTCCGAGTTCGTCCACCTCGGCGGCGACGAGTGCCCCAAGGAGCAGTGGAAGGACAGCGCCGCCGCCCAGGCCCGGATCCGCGAGCTGGGCCTGGCCAACGAGGACGAGCTGCAGAGCCACGTCATCCGGCACTTCGACCGCTGGCTCGCCGAGCGCGGCCGCCGGCTGATCGGCTGGGACGAGATCCTGGAGGGCGGGCTCGCCCCGGGCGCGGCCGTCTCCTCCTGGCGCGGCTTCGGCGGCGGGATCGCTGCCGCGAAGGCCGGGCACGACGTGGTGATGTGCCCCGAGCAGCACGTCTACTTCGACCACCGGCAGGCGGACGGGCCGGACGAGCCGATCCCGGTCGGATTCGTGCGCACGCTGGAGGACGTCTACCGCTTCGAGCCGGTGCCCCCGCAGCTGGACGGGGCCGCGGCGCGGCGCGTGATCGGCACCCAGGCCAACCTGTGGAGCGAGTTCGCGGACAGCGCCCGGGACATCGACTACCGGGCCTTCCCCCGGTTGGTCGCCTTCGCCGAGGTCGCCTGGTCCGAGCTGCCCGTCCGCCCGGCCGAGCGCGACTTCGCCGGCTTCGAACGGCGGCTGGCCACGCACCTGAAGGCGCTGGACGCGCTCGGCGTCGAGTACCGCCCGGCGGACGGGCCGCTGCCCTGGCAGCGCCGCCCCGGGGTGGCCGGCCGGCCGATCGAGGGCCCGCCGCCGGTGCGGTAGGCGAGGGCGTCGCCGGGGCGTCGCACTGCTGTCCACGGGAGGCGGCGACGGGTACGGGTGCCACCCGCCGGGAACTTCTGAGTGGTCGTCGGACGTCAAGAACAGATGAACATCTGCCCTGGCCCCATCCGGGCCGGGGCAGATACCGCCCGGTAACGGTCCCAATCGGGCAGTCCCGTTCAGCGGCCCCGAAATGATCATCGAGCATTGTGTGCCAGAGTTGCCCAACCCGGCCCGATCGCCCGTACCCTACGGGCCAGGCCGGGCTGCTGACGCGGACACCACGGCCCAAGGCCGCGGGCGGCAGGCGATCGATGAGCAAGTGGAGCACGGTGGGACCCAGGTGAACCGGACGATCATGCTGCCGGCCTCGCTCGACGAGGCCGTCGACGCGCTGGCCGCCGCCCCGGCCGCGGTACCGGTGGCCGGAGCCACCGACCTCATGGAGGCCGTCAACGCCGGACGGCTGCGCCCCGCCGCCCTGGTCGGCCTCGGCCGGATCACCGAACTGCGCGGCTGGCGCTACGAGGACGGCGGCACCGCCGTGCTCGGCGCCGGACTCACCCACGCCCGGATGGACCGCCCCGACTTCGCCGCGCTCATCCCCGCCCTCGCCGACGCCGCCCGCACCGCCGGCCCGCCGCAGGTCCGCAACGTCGGCACCCTCGGCGGCAACATCGTCAGCGCCGCCCCGGCCGGCGACACCCTCCCGGTGCTCACCGCGCTGGAGGCCACCGTCACCCTCGCCCGGGCCGGCGCCAGCCGCGAGGTGCCGGTCAGCCACCTGCTCACCGGCCTCGACCCGGTCCGCCCCGGCGAACTGCTCACCTGGGTGCGCGTCCCGCTGCTGCACGCCCCGCAGGTCTTCCTCAAGGCCACCGGCCGCAGCGGCCCGGCCCGTGCCACCGCCTCCGTCGCCCTCGTCCTCGACCCCGCCCGGCGCTCGGTGCGCTGCGCCGTCGGCGCCGTCGCCCCGGTGCCGCTGCGCCCGCTGGAGGCCGAGGCCTGGGTGGCCGGCTGCATCGACTGGGACGGCAGCCGCGAGATCGACCCGGCCGCGAACGCCGCCTTCGGCGAGTACGTGGCCACCGCCTGCGTCCCCGACAACTACGGCGCCGAGGGGGCCTGGGAAGCCGTGACCGAGGGGCCGACCGCGGCGGCCGTTCGGCTGCGGCGTACCGTAGCGGTGCTGGCCCGACGGGCACTGGGAAGGGCGCTGAAGTGACCACAGACCCCATCGAGACCCTCGACGCCGACCCGCTCGGCCTCTCCCCGCAGGTCAGCCGCGAGCTGCGCCCGTGCGCCTCCTACACGCTGCGGGTCAACGGTTTCGAACGGCCCGTCACCGACGCCTGGATCGGCGAGAGCCTGCTCTACGTGCTGCGCGAGCGGCTCGGCCTGGCCGGCGCCAAGGACGGCTGCGAGCAGGGCGAGTGCGGGGCCTGCTCGGTCCAGGTGGACGGCCAGCTGGTGGCCGGCTGCCTGGTGCCCGCCGCGCTGGCCGCCGACAGCGAGATCAACACCGTCGAGGGCCTGTCGGCCGGCGGCGGCGCGAGCGACGTCCAGCAGGCGCTGGCCGCCTCCGGCGCCGTGCAGTGCGGCTACTGCACCCCCGGCATGGCGATGGCGGTGCACGACCTGCTCCAGCGCAACCACCGGCCCACCGACGTCGAGGCCCGGCAGGCGCTCTGCGGCAACCTCTGCCGCTGCACCGGCTACAAGGGCGTGCTGGCCGCCGTGCAGACCGTCGCGGAGGCCCGTGCGGTGGAGGCCGAGGAGGCGGAGGAGGAGGCCGAGGCCACCGCCGCGCAGGCCGCCGAGGCGGCCGCCGAGGCCCTGTCCGCCCTGCCCGCCGAACCCCAGCCCGCCGTCGAGCCGCCGGTCTACACCGACGCCGACGCGTGGATCGAGCACGTCCCGCAGCCGCCCGCCGAGCAGCAGCACGTCGAGCCCCATTACGCCGAGCCCCAGTATGCCGAGCAGCAGCACGTCGAGCCGCAGCACCTCGCGGCCCACCCCGCCAAGACCCATCCGGTCGCTCCGCCGCCCGTCGAGCAGCCCCATGCCCCGGTCGGGATGCCCTACGGCGACGTGCCGGGCGGCTACGACACGGGCGGCTACGACACCGGCGTCTACGACACGGTGCCGATCCAGGTCCAGGGCGCCGTCCCCGCCCCGACCGCCGACGACCAGGTCTACTACCCGCCGCAGGGCTACCCCGAGCAGCCGTACCAGGGCACCCCCGCCCACGGCACCTACCTGCCCTACCCGGACGGCCACCAGCAGCAGAACGGCTACGACACCGGCTACGACGCCCCGGTCTACGAGCCGACCCCCGCGCACGGCACCCCGCTGCCCGGCGCCGTCCACGACGGCACGCCGCCGCACGGCACCCCGTACGCCCCGCACCCGCACGGTGCCCCGGTCGAGGGCGGTGCCCCGGCCGGCGTCCCGTACAGCGCCACCCCCGCCCACGGCATCCGGCTCCCCGAGGACGACCACGCATCATGACGTCGCCTACCGACATCGGCGCAGCACTCCAGCAGGACGGCGGCGAGGGCGGCGCACCGGAGCCGTTCGGACTGGGCAGCTCCCCGCTGCGCAGTGACGCGCTGCCCAAGGCGCTCGGCATCTACCCGTACGCGGCCGACCTGTGGGCCGAGGGGCTGCTGTGGGGCGCGGTGCTGCGCTCGCCGCACCCGCACGCCCGCATCCGCGGCATCGACACCTCGGCCGCGCTGGCGCTGCCCGGCGTGCACGCCGTGGTCACCGCCGCCGACCTGCCGCCCGGCCCGGACGGCACCCCCGACGGCGCCCCGGCCGGCCCGGTCGTCGCCGACCGGCCGGTGCTGGCCGCCGGCGTGGTGCGCCACCACGGCGAGCCGGTCGCCGCGGTGGCCGCCGACCACCCGGACACCGCCCGGCTGGCGGTCGGTCTGATCGCGGTCGACTACGAGCCCATGGAGGCCGTGACCGACCCCGAGCAGTCCTTCACCGCTCCGGCGCTGCACCCGGACGGCAACCTCTTCCGCCACCTGCCGCTGCGCACCGGGGACCCGGACGCGGTCGGCGAGATCGTCGTCGAGGGCCTCTACCAGGTCGGCCGGCAGGACCCGGCGCCGCTCGGCGCCGAGGCCGGGCTGGCCGTGCCGCGCCCGGACGGCGGCGTCGAGCTGCACCTGTCCTCCACCGACCCGCACGGCGACCGCGACCGCACCGCCGCCTGCCTCGGCCTGGAGCCCGACCGGGTCCGCCTGGTGGTCACCGGCGTGCCCGGAGCCACCACCGACCGCGAGGACCTCTCCTTCCAGGTCACCCTGGCGCTGCTGGCGCTGCGCACCGGCCGCCCGGTGAAGATGACCCTCACCCGCGAGGAGTCCTTCCACACCCACGCCTCACGCCACCCCGCGCTGCTGCGCTACCGCCACCACGCCGACGCCGAGGGCACGCTGGTGAAGGTTGAGGCGCAGATCCTGCTGGACGGCGGCGCCTACGCGGACGTCTCCGCCGAGGCGCTGGCCGCCGCGACGGCGTTCTCGGCCGGACCGTACCTCTGCCCCAACGTCTTCGTGGACGCCTGGGCGGTGCGCACCAACAACCCGCCGGCCGGGCGGATGCGCGGCGAGGGCGCGCTGCAGGCCTGCTTCGCCTACGAGTCGCAGCTGGACCAGCTGGCCGCCCGGGTGGGCGTGGACCCGGTGGAGATCCGCCGGCGCAACGCGATGTCCACCGGTGACCCGCTGCCCACCGGACAGGCCGTCACCTGTCCGGCGCCGGTGCGGGCGCTGCTGGACGCGGTCGCGGACGAGCCGCTGCCGGCCCTGCCGGTGGACGACCCGGACGCCGAGTGGCTGCTGCCCGGCGGGCCCGGCGGTGCGGGCGACCCGGCGGCGGTGCGGCGCGGCATCGGCTACGCCGTCGGCATGGTGCACATGCTGGGCGCCGAGGGCGAGGACGAGGTGTCCACCGCGACCGTGCGGGTCAGCGGTGACCACGCCACGGTGATCTGCGCGGCCGTCGACTCCGGGCAGGGCTTCGCCACGCTGGCCCGGCAGATCGTGCAGACCGTGCTGGGGGTCAGCGAGGTCTACATCGCGCCGGCCGACAGCGACCAGTCGATCGCCGGGCCCTCCGCCCGCGGTCGGCACACCTGGGTCTCCGGCGGTGCCGTCGAGCGGGCCGCGCTGATGGTCCGCCACCAGCTGCTGCAGCCGATCGCGGCCAACTTCGGGATGTCGGCGGAGCTGCTGCAGATCGCCGACGGCAAGATCACCTCCTACGACGGGGTGCTCGGCATGCCGGTCGCCGAGGCGCTGGAGGGCAAGGAGCTCTGGGCCACCGCCCAGTGCCGCCCGCACCCCACCGAGCCGCTGGACGAGGCCGGGCAGGGCGACGCCTTCGTCTCCATCTCGTTCTGCGCGATGCGCGCGGTGGTGGACGTGGACATCGAGCTGGGCGCCGTGCGGGTGGTCGAGATGACGGTGGCCCAGGACGTCGGCCGGGCGCTGAACCCGCGGCAGATCGAGGACCGGATCGAGGCGGGCGTGGCCCAGGGCGTGGGCCTGGCGCTGCTGGAGGACCTGCAGACCGCCGGCGGTGTGCTGCAGAACCCCTCGCTCACCGGCTACCGGCTGCCGACCGCGCTGGACACCCCCGAGGTGCGGATCGCCGCGCTGCTGGAGGAGCGCGACGTGGTCGCCCCGTTCGGCGCCAAGGCGGTCGGCGCCGCCCCCGCGGTGGTCGCCCCGGCGGCCGTCGCCGCGGCCGTCCGCGCGGCCACCGGCCTGCCGGTCGGCCGGCTGCCGATCCGGGCGGAGGACGCCGTCACCGCCTGAGCGGAGAAATGCGGAAAGGAATTGCCGGTCGACTTTTCCGGGTCGACCGGCAATTCCTTTTCGTGGAGGCCGTGGCGGGAATCGAACCCGCGTTAACCGCTTTGCAGACGGTTCCCTGAGCCACTCGGGCACACGGCCAGTGAATTCATGGTGGCGGATCCGGGGGAAGGGGGTCAACGAAGTTTTGTAAATTCTGTGTGGCAATGTGTGCTACGGTCGAAGGCCGGTGGCGAATTCCCGCCACCCCGGACGAGCGCGTCGTACCCGGTGACGACAAGACGGCGCAGTTCAGCGGCAACCCGGCCGCTGTGGACTGCGGAGGCATCGCCGTCATGGCCTGGCTCGTTCTGATCGTCTCGGGTCTCCTGGAGACCGTCTGGGCGGTCGCCCTGGAATCGTCCAAGGGCTTCTCCCGCCTCGTTCCCACCCTCGTCTTCGGCGTCGCGCTGCTGTTCAGCATGGGCGGCCTGGCGTACGCGATGCGCACCATTCCGATCGGCACCGGCTATGCGGTCTGGGTCGGCATCGGTGCGGTCGGCACCGCGCTCTACGGCATGGCCGCGCTGGGGGACGCGGTGACCGTGGCCCGGATCGGCTGCCTGCTGCTGATCGTCTCCGGCGTGGTGGGCCTCAAGGTGCTGCACTGACCGATGACCCCTGACCGGGGTCGCACCGGCCGAGCCGGTCGCCGACCCCGGTCAGGGGTCATCGGGGCAGACGGCTCTTACGATGTTCCGTATGACCACAGCCTCCCCCACCTCGGTCGACCCGGTACCGATACCCCACGACGACGACCCCGGCGGCGGGGTGCTCAGCGGTCGCTACCGCGCACTGACGCTGGGGATCGTCTCGGTGGTCCTGGTGATCGCCTTCGAGGCGACGGCCGTCAACACCGCGATGCCGACGGCGGCCCGCCAGCTGGACGGCCTCGGGCTGTACGCCTTCGCCTTCTCCGGCTACTTCACCACCACGCTGTTCGCCCTGGTCGTCTCCGGCCAGTGGTGCGACCGGCGCGGACCGCTGCAGCCGCTGTTCACCGGCATCGCGGTGTTCGGCGCCGGCCTGCTGGTGGCCGGGACGGCACCCGGGATGTGGGTGTTCGTGGCCGGGCGGGCGATCCAGGGCCTCGGCGGCGGGCTGGTGATCGTCGCGCTGTACGTGGTGGTCGGCCGGGCCTATCCGGAGCGGCTGCGGCCGTCGGTGTTCGCGGCCTTCTCCTCGGCCTGGGTGCTGCCCTCGATCGTGGGCCCGCTGGTCGCCGGGGCGGTCACCCAGCAGCTCGGCTGGCGCTGGGTGTTCCTGGCCGTCCCGGTGCTGATCCTGCTGCCGCTGGCCGTGATGGGCCCGGCGCTGGCCCGCTCCGAGCAGGACCACCCGGTGCTCAGGGGCGCGGACTTCGACCGCCGGCGCACCCTGCTCGCCGCGATGGCGGCGCTCGGCGCGGGCCTGCTGCAGTACGCGGGCCAGCGCCGCGACCTGATCGGCCTGCTCCCCGGGATCGCCGGGGCGGCGCTGCTGGTGCCGGCCGTCCTGGGGCTGCTGCCGAAGCGGACCCTGCGGGCCGGGCGCGGGCTGCCGACGGTGATCCTGCTGCGCGGGGTGGCGGCGGGGGCGTTCTTCGCGGCCGAGGCCTTCATCCCGCTGATGATGACCACCCAGCGCGGCCTGTCGCCGACGCTGGCCGGGCTCACCCTGACCAGTGGCGGGCTCTCCTGGGCGCTGGGCTCCTGGCTGCAGGGCCGGCCGGGGGCCGAGCGCTACCGCGGGGCGATGATCCGGGGCGGCTTCCTGCTGACCGCGCTGGCGATCGCGGGCGCCGCGCTGGTGCTCGTCCCGGCGGTGCCGGCCTGGGTGGCCTCGGTGGCCTGGGGGATCGGCGGTGTCGGGATGGGCCTGGCCATCGCGAGCGTCAGCGTGCTGATGATGAAGCTCTCCGCCCCGGAGGACGCCGGCGCCAACTCGGCCGCGCTGCAGATGAGCGACGCGCTGGGCAACGTGCTGCTCACGGGCCTCGCCGGGGTGCTGTTCGCGGCGCTGGGCGGCGGCGCACTGGCGGCCGGCCACGAACAGGCCGAAGGCGCCGGCTCGCCCGGCGCCTTCGCGGTGATCCTGCTGGTGATGGCCGGGGTGGCGCTGCTGGGAGCGCTGCTCGCCGGCCGGGTCCGCACCCGGTCCTGACGGTCAGCCGGCGGTGGCGCCGGTCGTGACGGCCGCGGTGGCGGTGGTGGCGGCGGCAGCGGTGGCGGCGGTGTCGGGGGAGGGGACCGGCGGCGCCGCCGGCGTGCCGAGGAAGGCCTCCCAGCCCCCGGTCGGGGACTGGCCCGGGGCCAGGGTCTGCAGCTTGCGCAGCACCGCGGGGTCCTGGGCGTCCAGCCAGTCGACCAGCTGGCGGAAGGAGACCAGCCGGACCTCCGGCTTGCCCGCGATGGCCTTGAGGGCGTCCTCGACGGCGTTCATGTAGATGCCGCCGTTCCACTCCTCGAAGTGGTTGCCGATGATGTACGGCGCCCGGTTGCCGTTGTAGGTGCGGTCGAAGCCCATCAGGTAGGCGTCGCGGGCCTGAGCCTGGAAGCCCGGGTGGAGCGCCGGGTCGGCCTTGGTGTTGGTGCCGCACTGGTTGTACATGATGTTGTAGTCCATCGAGAGCACCTGGAAGGTGTGCCCGGGGAAGGGGATGGACTGCAGCGGGAGGTCCCACAGCGCACCGCCCTGGATCTTCTGCGGCCACACCTGGGTGCCGTTGCCGCTGCTGTCGTAGCGCCAGCCGCGCTTGACCGCGGTGGGCAGCAGGTTGCGCTGGCCCTCCAGGCAGGGGGTGCGGCTGCCGATCAGCTCCTTGCGGTAGTCGAAGGGCAGCGCGGGCAGGTCGGTGAAGCCGGTGTTGGTGCGCCAGTTCGTCACGAAGTCCATCGCCTGCTGGATCTCGCTGTCCCACTCCTCCGGGGACCACCTCCCGACGCCGGTGGCGCCGCAGAAGTGGCCGTTGAAGTGGGTGCCGATCTCGTGGCCCTCCAGCCAGGCCGCGTGCACGTTCTCCAGGGTGTCGTGGATGTGCCGGTCGCTCAGGTAGCCGATGTCGGAGGCGCCGACGTTGTGCTGCGGCGGGCGGTAGAGGTCCTTCTTGGCCTCGGGCAGCAGGTAGAGGCCGCTGAGGAAGAAGGTCATCTTCGCGTCGTGCTCCTGGGCCAGCCGGCGGAAGCGGCCGAAGAGGCCGTTGTCGAGCTCGCCGGCGCCGTCCCAGGAGAAGACCACGAACTGTGGCGGGCGCTGCCCGGGGAGCAGCCGCTCGGGGACGGGCTGGTGCGGCTGGGCGCCGGTGTCGGAGGTGGAGCCGTCGCCGATCAGGACGGCCTGCGGCTTCACGGCCGGGGCAGGGGCCGGGGCGGGGGTGGCGCTCTGCTCGGTGTCCACGCCGGTGGAACCGGTCGCCCGCTCGCCGCCGCCGCCGGCGTGGTTGCTGCCGCAGCCGGCCGCCAGGGTGGCGGCGGTGGCGGCGCCGGCCGTCAGCAGGGTGCGGCGGGAGAGAGCGTCCATGATCACTCCGTTCATCGGGCGTTCGTCAACGTGCGGGAGTGTGGGTCCGATCGGATGTCCGGCGGATCGAACCCGTGACCGCGTCAGCATGGCACGCGGGCGGATTCGGTCGAAGAGGCGCAGCGGGCGGTCGGAAGTGATCGCCCGAACGCCGCAACCGATCCCGGCCGTAGAACCGTCGGATGCTCGTGTCGGGACGTGGTCCCGCGGTGACCGCCGATGGGGGGCGGTCATCGCGCTCCGCGACCGCACGTGCACCCGGCGCAGGGACGCGGCCGGCAGCCCTGCCGATCGGCGGGTGTCGGTACGACCGTCGTATGGACGTGCCTTACAGTCCGATCCGGTTGAATTGTTCCCAGGAAACTCCCAGGAAGCGGGATTCCGTCGGCAGAGGGGAGCGCCCGTGGGCGTCCAGCAGAGCAGGAGCCCGTGGCCGGGCACCCTGGCGGCGGGTTCCGCGCTGGTGCTCGGTGCCTGGCTGCTGCACGACGGCGGCTCGCCCGTGCTGCCGCCCGCCCCGGGCGTCGGCCAGGCCCAGGCCGGCATCGCGCCGGTCTCCGTCGTCCCGCCGCTGGGGCCGTCGGCGCCCACCCGGATCCGCATTCCGGCCGTCCGCCTGGACGCCCCGGTCACCGCGCTCGGGCTGGACGCCGAGGGCCACCTCCAGGCCCCGCCCGAGGCGGACCGGAACCTGGCGGGCTGGTACCGCGGCGGGGCCAGCCCCGGTCAGCGCGGTACCGCGATCCTTGCGGGGCACGTCGACAACAAGGCGGGTCCGGCCGTCTTCTATCATCTGGGCGCGCTCCGTAGAGGAGACCGGATCGAGATCGCCCGGGCGGACGGGGCCACCGCCGTCTACCAGCTGTACGCCATCGAAGTGCACGACCGAAAGGACTTCCCGGACGATCGGGTCTACCGTCAGGCCGCCGACGCGCAACTACGGGTGATCACCTGTGGCGGCGCCTACAGCGAGGAGCACGGTTACGACGGCAACGTCGTGGCCTACGGGTTCCTGGCCGACACCACCCATCCGGGCAAAGCCGCATGACCACGCTCACGCTCGCCACCCGCTGGAACCCGATCGACTGGCCGCTCACCGAGGGCCCGATCCCGCACGCCGTCCTCGCAGCCGGCTGGCTCGCGCTGTTCGCGCTCGCCGTCGGCCGCCGCCGCACCTGGTGGCGGGTGCGCCTGCCCGCCGCGCTGTTCACCGCGGCCGCGCTCAGCCTGCTGCTCGAAGCCGTCGTCGACGGCTGGTGGCACCCCTTCCCCGAGGGCACACCGGAGTACGTCACCTGGTGGATAGCCGTCGCCCTGCTGGGCTTCTGCCTGGTCGGCTACCGGTTCGGCCGGCTCACCTGGCGCCGTCGCGGCATCGCGCTCGGCCTGAGCGGGCTGGTGCTGCTGATGGCCGCCTCCGAGGTCAACATCGGCTTCGGGCAGTTCCCCAGCGGGCGCGTGATGCTGGCGCCGTGGCTGACCAAGACCGACGGGCTCGTCCCCAAGGCCGATCAGACCGTGGCCGCCCCGCCGGACAAGGTGCTCGACGAGGTCTGGCAGCCCCCGGCGGACCTGCCCGACAAGGGCACCGTCTCCGTGGTGCCGATCCCCGGCCTGCGGTTGGGCTTCAAGGCCCGCGACGCGTACGTCTACCTCCCGCCCGCCTACCAGGCCACCCCGCGGCCGCTGCTGCCCGTGGTCGTCATGCTCACCGGCCAGCCTGGGCAGCCGGGGGACTGGGTGCTCTCCGGGCAGATCAACGAGGTGCTCGACGCGTTCGCCGCCAAGCACGGCGGGCTCGCGCCGATCGTGGTGATGCCCGACCACAACGGCTCGACCTGGGGCAACTCGCTCTGCATGGACTCGAAGATCGCCAAGACGCAGACCTACCTGGCGTCGGACGTCCCCTACTGGATCCACCAGAACCTGCAGACCGCCACCGGCCGGCAGTCCTGGGCGATCGGCGGCGCCTCGATGGGCGGCACCTGCGCGCTCCAGCTCGGGGTCAACGCGCCCGACGTGTACGGCACCGTCCTGGACATGTCCGGCCAGGAGGAGCCGACCCTCGGCACCCGGGAGCAGACCGTCAAGGCCGCCTTCGGCGGGGACGGCAAGAAGTTCGACGCGGTCGATCCGGTGCAGGTGATGGGCCGCAAGAAGTTCACGGACACCAACGTCGCGCTCCTCGTCGGCGCGACCGACGACGAGTTCAAGCCTCAGATGGAGAAGATCTACCGCGCGGTTCAGGGGGCCGGGATGAAGGCGAAGTTCGAACTGATGCCGGGCGGCCACGGGTGGGTCGTCTTCCGCCCCGGCATCGTCCAGCAGATCCCGTGGCTCGCCCAGCAGACCGGTCTGACCCGGTGAGCGGGGCGGGGACCGCGGTCGTCGCCGTCGGCGAGAACGATCAGAAGTCCGAGCGGGTCGTCGCGCAGCGCGGCTCCGAGCGGGGCACGGACCGGGCGCCCGTCGCCCGGACGCAGGAGCCGCGCCCGCAGCGGGTCCGACGGGCGGCCCGCGTGCTGGGCACCCGGCTGCGCGCGGCGCCGCTGACACTCACCCTGCTGGCCGGGCTCTGGCTGGTCGGCGCGGCCACCGGCAGCCTGCGCCACGGACCGTCCGAGCGGCTGCTGGACCGGGTCGGGGTGGGCCTGCCCACGCTCGCCGAGGGCCACTGGTGGTCGCCGGTCACCTCGACGGCCTGGTGCTCCGGCATCGGCTCGTACGTGTTCAGCAGCCTGCTGCTGCTCCTGGTCGGCCCGGCCGCCGAGCACCGGCTCGGCCGGCTGCGCACCCTCGCGGTGCTGGTCGGCGGACAGGTCGTCGGCACCCTGCTGGGCGTCGGGCTGGTCGCCTTCGGCTCCTCGGCCGGCGAGCAGTGGACGGCCTCGGTGGCCGACCAGATCTCGGTCGGCCCCGGCGTCGGACTCTTCGCCCTGGCCGGGGTGCTCGGGTACCGGCTCACCGTGCTCTGGCGCCGCCGACTGCACCTGCTGGTGCTGCTCGTCCCGCTGGTCATGACGCTGTACGTGGGCCACCTGCAGAGCGTCCAGCGGTGCGCCGCCGCCCTGGTCGGGGTCGGCGCGGGCGCGCTGCTCAGCCACGGCCGCCCGTACCTGCGCTCGCACCGCTCCTCGCACTCCGAGACCCGGGTGCTGGTCGCGCTCTGCCTGGTCGCCGCCGCCTTCGGGCCGCTGATCGCCTCGCTGTACGACAACGCCAGCGGCCCGTTCAACACCTTCTCCGAGCTGTACTTCTCGCACCGGCTGAGCCCGGACGAGGTCGCCGACCTCTGCGCGCAGTCGGCGCACGACTGCGCCCGCGCGCACGCCGTCGTCCGGATCTTCGACACTCCCGGCCGGCTGATGGCCGCGCTGTTCCCGGCCCTGCTGCTGGTGCTCGCCGAGGGGCTGCGCCGGGGGCTGCGGTTCGCCTGGCTGGTCACCATCGCCACCGAGCTGCTCTGGACGGCACTGCTGGGCTGGCTGTACCTGGACGCCGGGCCGGTCAGCCGGGACGTGGTGCAGTACTTCGTCGAGGCGATGCTGCTGCCGCTGCTGACCACCGGCCTGCTGCTGGCCACCCGCAAGCGGTTCCGGCTGCGGCTGTCCGGCCCCGCGGTGCGCCGGCTCGCCCTGGTGCTCGGCGGCGCCGCGCTGGTCTCCTCGGCCGCGTACGTCGGCCTCGGGCGGCTGGTGGCCGACCAGTTCGAGCCCGGGGCGAACGTCCGCCGGCTGCTGCACGGGCTGCCGGCGCAGTTCCTGCCGCCCGCGTACAACGACCTGACGCCGGACTACCCGATCGCGGTCGGCCCGCTGGCGCGCTTCCTGGAGACCTACTGCGGGCTGGCGTTCTGGGTGGTGGCGCTGGTCGCGCTGCTGACCGCCTTCCGCCGGCCGGTGCTGCACACCGACGCGGCGGCGGCCGCCCGGGCCAGGGCGCTGCTCACCGAGCACGGCGGCGGGACGCTGTCGTTCATCACCACCTGGGACGGCAACCACTACTGGTTCGACGAGCAGGGCCGGGCGGGTGTCGCCTACCGGGTGATCGGCACCGTCGCGCTGACCACCGGCGACCCGTTCGGCGCCCCGGAGGACCGGGCGCGGGCGGTGGCGGGCTTCGCCCGGTTCTGCGACGCGCGCGGCTGGACGCCCTGCTTCTACAGCGTCTGCGGGCAGACCAGGGAGGCCGCCGCGCAGCTCGGCTGGCGCTCGGTGCAGGTCGCCGAGGACACCGTGGTCCCGCTGCCCGAGCTGGCCTTCACCGGCCGCAAGTGGCAGGACATCCGCACCGCCCTCAACAAGGCCGGCAAGCAGGGCATCAGCGCGGAGTGGTGGGCGTACCCCGAGGCGCCGCTCGCGCTGCGGGACCAGATCCGGGCGATCTCCGAGGAGTGGGTCTCCGAGAAGGGCCTGCCGGAGATGGGCTTCACGCTCGGCGGGCTGGAGGAGCTGGACGACCCGGACGTCCGGGTGCTGGTCGCGGTGGACGAGCAGCGGGTCGTGCACGGCCTGACCAGCTGGATGCCGGTGTACGAGGACGGCGTGCCGGTCGGCTGGACGCTGGACTTCATGCGCCGCCGTTCGGACGGCTTCCGCGGCGTCAACGAGTTCCTGATCGCCTCGGCCGCGCTCGGCTTCAAGGAGGAGGGCGCCCGCTTCCTGTCGCTGTCGGGTGCGCCGCTGGCCCGCACCGGGCAGGACGAGGAGCCCACCGGGCTGCAGCGGATGCTGGACTGGATGGGCAAGGTGCTGGAGCCGGTGTACGGCTTCCGCTCGCTGCTCGCGTTCAAGGCGAAGTTCCAGCCGGAGTACCGGCCGATGTACATGGCCTACCCCGACCCGGCCGCGCTGCCCGGCATCACCCGGGCGATCGGCAAGGCGTACCTGCCGCACCTGACGGCCGCGCAGGGCGTCCGGCTGATGCGCAAGCTGTCGGGCTGAGGGCGGGGCGGGGCGGACGGGGCGCGTGCCGTGTCCGCCCCGCCGCCCGTTCCTGCCGCTCCGCCCTGCCGCCCGTGCCGGCCGCGCCGGCCGCTCCGCCCGTGCCGCCGCTCAGCCGAGCAGCTGGGCGAGGGCCCGGTCGGCGTCCAGGTGCAGGTGCTCGTCGCCCTCGGGGACGAGCAGCCGGCTGCGCCACAGGAAGCGGCGCAGGTCGGCGGTGTCGAACCGGAGCAGCGCGGTGCCCTCCGGGGCCCGCAGCTCGACCGTGGTGCGCCGGGCGGGAGACGGCCGGACGAGGACGTCGCCGACGCCGGCCGGCACCTCGATGCCGGAGGAGAGCAGCTGGCGCGCGAAGATCCAGACGATGTCCTCGGCGGCCCCGTCCTCCGTGTCGTCGTCGAGCGAGAACTCGGCGGGGAAGGTCATCCGGACGGCCAGCGGGTCCTCGGGCAGGTAGGACAGGACGACCCGCAGCCGGACGGAGCGGTGGGGGGAGATGATCAGGCGGGCCTGGACGGTCTCTTCGACGGTGCGCACGGGCGGTCCCTTCGGTCGGGTGCGGGCCGCGCTTCGGCAGGGGTGGTCGGTGCGGCCTCACCCCGGTGAGAGTCGTCCCGACGGTCGTGATTACCCGGTTCCACGAGCGATCCGGCGTGATCCGCGTCACATCGAAATCCGGCCGTGCGGGCCCGCCGAAGGGGCTCGCCTGGAGGCCCGAACGGCGCCGGGCCGGTAGGCTGGGCGGGTTGTCCGATCGCCGCCCGACCGCGGGACGGGGCCGCTAAACCGCCTCTGACCTGCGATGATCCCCCCTCGGAGACCGTGAGTACTGCCGCCGCCTCCTCGATGCCGCTGTTCTCCGACGCCTCGGAGACCCAGGCGCCCGCCCGGTCCGCCGGCCACGCCGCGACCGCCGGTTCGCACCACCTCTCCCCGGCCTTCCCCGGCCGCGCCCCCTGGGGCACCGCGGGCAAGCTGCGGGCCTGGCAGCAGGGTGCGCTGGACAAGTACATCGAGACGCAGCCACGCGACTTCCTCGCGGTCGCCACCCCGGGCGCGGGGAAGACCACCTTCGCGCTCACCCTGGCCTCGTACCTGCTGCACAACCACCTGGTGCAGCAGGTGACCGTGATCGCGCCGACCGAGCACCTGAAGAAGCAGTGGGCCGAGGCCGCCGCGCGGATAGGCATCAAGCTGGACCCGGGGTACTCCTCCGGTCCGCTGTCCCGGGAGTACCACGGCATCGCGATCACCTACGCGGGCGTCGGGGTCAACCCGATGCTGCACCGCAACCGGACCGAGGCCCGCAAGACCCTCGTGATCATGGACGAGATCCACCACGCCGGTGACTCGAAGTCCTGGGGCGAGGCCTGCTTCGAGGCCTTCGAGCCGGCCACCCGCCGACTGGCGCTGACCGGTACGCCGTTCCGCTCGGACACCAACCCGATCCCGTTCGTCCAGTACGAGGCGGGCAGCGACGGCATCCGCAAGTCCGTGGCCGACTACACCTACGGCTACGGCAACGCGCTCGCCGACCACGTCGTCCGCCCGGTGATCTTCCTCAGCTACAGCGGCAACATGCGCTGGCGCACCAAGGCCGGCGACGAGCTGGAGGCCCGGCTCGGCGAGCCGATGACCAAGGACCTGATCGCCCAGGCCTGGCGCACCGCGCTGTCCCCGCAGGGCGAGTGGATCCCGGCCGTGCTGCAGGCCGCCGACCGGCGCCTGACCGAGGTCCGCAAGGCCATCCCGGACGCCGGCGGGCTGGTCATCGCCACCGACCAGACCGTGGCCCGCTCCTACGCCAAGATGCTGCGCGAGATCAGCGGCGAGAAGGTCACCCTGGTGCTCTCGGACGAGACCGAGGCCTCCAAGCGGATCTCCGACTACTCCGCCGGGACCTCCCGCTGGATGGTCGCGGTCCGCATGGTGTCCGAAGGCGTCGACGTGCCCCGGCTGGCCGTCGGGGTGTACGCGACCTCGATCTCCACCCCGCTCTTCTTCGCCCAGGCCGTCGGCCGCTTCGTGCGCGCCCGCAAGCGCGGCGAGACCGCCTCGGTGTTCCTGCCGACCATCCCGATGCTGCTGAGCTTCGCCAACGAGATGGAGGTCCAGCGCGACCACGTGCTGGACCGGCCGAAGAAGGAGGGCGACGGCCTCTTCGACGAGGAGGACCGGCTGCTCGCCGAGGCCGAACGGGCCAACGACGGGCCGGACGGCGCGGGCGGCGAGGAGTTCTCCTACGAGGCGCTGGGCTCCGACGCGGTCTTCGACCGGGTGCTGTACAACGCCATGGAGTTCGGCATGCAGGCCCACCCGGGGAGCGAGGAGGAGGAGGACTACCTCGGCATCCCGGGCCTGCTGGAGCCGGACCAGGTCCAGATGCTGCTGCAGAAGCGCCAGCACCGCCAGATCCAGCGCTCCAAGGCCAAGCCGGCCGAGGAGGCCGACCTGCTGGAGCTGCCCGCCGAGGAGCGGCCGGTCGTCACCCACCAGGAGCTGCGGGAGCTGCGCAAGGAGCTGAACGCGCTGGTGGCCGCCTGGCACCACCGCACCAGCCAGCCGCACGGCACCATCCACAACGAGCTGCGCCGCCAGTGTGGCGGGCCGCTCACCGCGCAGGCCACGGCCAACCAGCTCAAGGCGCGGATCGCCCGGATCCGGGAGTGGGCGAAGTAACACCCTGACGGGCCCTCCCGGGCCGGCCTCCCCCGCCCCGCCCGGCCCCGGGCGGGGGCCCGCGGCCCGAGGTGTCCGGACATCGGACCCGGATCGAACCCGTGCGCTGACCGGCCCGGTGCTTTGGGGGGCTTCGTCCGGATTTCGCGACGCTGTTGAAGTCGATCACGCCCGAATTTTGGACAACCACTTCCGCCGCGACATTTCCTTCACTACCTTTCCCCCACGCTCTTCCGTCGGGCAAACCCCCGCGGGACGGCGCCGCAGGGCCGTACCCGGCGTCAATGACGACGTCGCGCACGGCCCGAGCGCGGCCACCCCCACCTGCGCGCGACACCGACCTTGGACCGGCGCCGCCCGCCCCGCGAGTGCCGCGGAAAGGATTGCCCGTCGTGACAGCCGAGACCTCCCAGACCCTGGACCGCGGCGTCCGGGTCCTCAAGCTCCTTGCCGACTCCGAGCGGGGGCTGACCGTCACCGAACTGGCGGCCCGGCTGGCCGTCAACCGCACCGTCGTCTACCGGCTGCTGGCCACCCTGGAGCAGCACGGCCTGGTCCGCCGGGACATCGGCGGCCGCGCCCGGGTGGGACTCGGCGTGCTGCGGCTCGCGCACCGGGTGCACCCGCTGCTGCGCGAGGCCGCGCTGCCCGCCCTGCGCAGCCTCGCCGAGGACCTCGGCGCCACCGCCCACCTCACCCTCGTGGACGGCAACGAGGCGCTGGCCGTCGCCGTGGTCGAGCCGAGCTGGACCGACTTCCACGTCGCCTACCGGACCGGCCTGCGCCACCCGCTCACCGAGAGCGCGGCCGGCCGGGCGATCCTGGACGCGCGCGCCTTCCCCAGCCAGCGGCGTCCCGAACAGGGCTTCGTCATCACCCGTGCGGAGGAGCAGTCCGGGGCGTGCGGGGCGGCCGCCGCGCTGCTCGGGCTGAGCGGCATCGAGGGCAGCGTCGGCGTGGTGATGCTCAACGGCATGGTGCCCGAGCGGGTCGGACCCCGGGTCGTGGAGGCGGCGACCGAGGTGGCGGACGCCCTGAGGTAGCGCCCGCGCGGGGCGCCGGGTGTGTTTGGATTCCCCTTGTGTCCGACACCAAGCTCTCCAAGGCCCTCACCTCCCCGCGGACCCGCGCGCTCGCGCTGTGCGGGGCGCTGGTCGCCGCGCTGTTCGGCGTGGCCGCCTTCGTCCCGCTGCCGTACACCCTCACCTGGCCGGGCCTGACCGCGGACACCCTGGGCACCTACCAGGACAAGCCGGTGCTCACCATCACCGGAGCCCCGCTGCGCACCACCGACGGGCAGCTGCGGATGGTCACCATCACGGCGACCAACCCGGACCAGCGCAACACCTTCCTGCGGTCGATGCAGTCCTGGTTCGACCCGAAGGAGGCGGTCCGCCCGACCGAGACCGTGTACCCGCAGGGCGACCCGGCCAAGGCCGAGGAGGTCACCGCCCAGCAGATGGCCGAGTCGCAGGACAGCGCGACCGCGGCCGCGCTGAGCTACCTCCACCTGTCGCCTGACCAGGTGAAGGTCAAGGTCGACCTGGGCGACATCGGCGGCCCCAGCGCCGGCCAGATGCTGGCGCTGGGCATCGTCGACAAGCTGGCCGGGGACGGCATGGGCGGCGACCTCACCGGCGGGCTCACCATCGCGGGCACCGGCACCATCGACAAGGACGGCACCGTCGGCCCGGTGGGCGGCGTCCCGCTGAAGACGCAGGCGGCCGCCCGGGACGGCGCGACGGTGTTCCTGCTGCCCAGGGACGAGTGCACGGACGCCAAGGTGAACACGCCGAAGTCACTGCGGCTGGTGCCGGTCGGCACGCTCGACGAGTCGGTCTCGGCGCTGAAGGCGCTCAAGAGCGGCGGCAGCGTCCCCTCCTGCTGATCCGGGCGGGCCGGGACGGTCCGGGGCCGGGTCCGGTCCGGGACGCTCCGGCGCGTGCCGCCTCGGAGCGTGGCGTGTCGGCGCGTGCCGCCTCGGCGACTACTCGGCGGCGGCCTGGTCCACCAGAGGCAGGATCCGGTACGGCACCGGGTTCTCCAGCACGATCGCGGTGGACGAGCGGACGATCCCGTCGAAGCCGACCACCCGGTCGATCACCCGCTGCAGATCGGCGTTGGACCGGGCCACGATCCGCACCATCATGTCCCCGATCCCGGTGATGGTGTGCAGCTCCAGCACCTCCGGCACGCTCGCCAGGTGGGCGCGCACGTCCGTGCCCTGGCCCTGGGAGATCTCCAGGGTCGCGAAGGCCGTCACCGGGTAGCCGATCGCCGCCGGGTCCACCTCCGGGCCGAAGCCGCCGATCACCCCCTTGGCCTGGAGCCGGTCCAGGCGGGCCTGCACGGTGCCCCGGGCGACCTGCAGCCGGCGCGAGCACTCCAGCACCCCGATCCGGGGCTCCTCGGCGAGCAGCCGGATCAGCCGGCCGTCCAGGGCGTCGATGGTGTCGTTCGTGCTGCCCACGATCGAAGTACCTTGCGGGGCGGCGGTGTTGGGCGAGTCGTGGGGGCTCGGGGAGTGGGCGGGGGGCATCGCGGCACCGTCCTCCGGTGGGCATTCTGTACAGCTGTGCGGCCGATTCTCCCGCCCCGGGGCACAGCTTGACCAGGAGGAAACGGAACAGTTGCGCGCAGGTCGGCTCGGCGCCACCCTCCAGCCACCACCCCCTGCCCCGGGCCCCCACCCCGGCGCCGGGGCCCCAGCGTCGTCCGTACGCCCACCGGGAGGGCCGTCATGACCGACACCGCCGCCGAACCCGTCCTGCTCCGGGCAGGCGTCACACCGGACGCGGGCGAACCGGGGCCGCTGCCGGCGGGCCGCGCCGACGCGGTGGTCTTCGCGGTCGGCGACGCCGAACGGGCGGCCCGTCGCTACTGCGCCGCGCTCGGGCTGCGGTGCACCGCGTACGCCGGGCCGGAGACCGGCGAGCCGGAGACCACCTCGTACGTGCTCGCCGCGCCGGGGACGCGGATCGTGCTGACCTCGCTGGTGCAGGCGATCGGCCCGCGGGGCCGGGAGCTGGCCGCGTACCTGGAGCGGTACGGGGACGGGGTGCTGGACGTCGCGGTGAGCGTGCCGGACGTCTACTACGCCTACGACTACGCGGTCGACCGCGGCGCGCTGTCGCTGGCCGAGCCGTACCGGGCACGGGACGCGTACGGCACGGTGGTGCTGGCCACCATCGGAGTGCCCGGCGGGACGAGGCACACGCTGGTCGACCGGGGCGGGTACGCGGGGCCGTACCTGCCGGGCTACGTGCCGCACGACGGGTTCTGACGGAGCGCCGCCGGGCGGGGAGGCCCCGGGCCCGATCGGCGCACGGCTCGTCAGCGGACGGCCGTCTCCACGATCGGCGGGTGCCCGTTCCAGTAGACGAAGACCGAGTTGGCCTGGGCGTCCCTGGTGAAGTCGATCCGCATCCACTGCGGGCCGTTCCACACCTGCATCTGCCAGCCCGGGTCCGGGGTGGCGGAGACCAGCGAGGCCCGGTCGGGCATCAGGTCCAGTGCGACCTTGCCGCCCGGGATCGGGTAGCTCTTGACCGTGGACGTCGGCGTGGGCGTCGGCGTGGGCCGCCGGGTGGGCGGCGGGGCGGTCGCGGCGGGGGTCGTGCCGTGCGTCGCGGTGGCGGGCGGGGACGTCGGCTGGGTCGGCGTCGGGGTCGCCGACTGCTCGGCCGGCCGCGGCTGCTCGGGGGCGGCGGTGGGGGAGTACGGCGTTCCGTCGGCCTTGGGGGAGGGCAGCGGCAGCGCCGTGGGCTGCTCGAACGCGGCGCCGGTCAGCACCGCGTGCACGCCGAGCCAGGACAGCGCCACCGCCGCCCCGGTGGCCGCCGCCCAGGCGCCGAGCTGTACCAGTCCGTTCCGCATCGTGCGCACATCCTGCCGTACTTCCGCCCCGCCCGAGACCGGCACCCCTGCCATTCCTCAGGGCAGTTGCACAATGTCCGGACGTGGCCCCGAGGTACAGACCACTGCCCCCCGATGGCGTACCGTGCAGGCCCATGGCAACAGTGCTCGTGGTCGAGGACGACCCCTTCGTACGTTCCGCCCTCATCCGCCACCTGACCGACACGGGTCACGCGGTCCGCAGCGTGGGCACCGCGCTGGAGGCGCTGCGGGAGGTGGCCCAGGTCGGCTGCGACCTGGTGATCCTCGACCTCGGCCTGCCGGACCTGGACGGCAGCGAGGCGCTCAAGATGATCCGGGGCCTGACCAACGTGCCGGTGATCATCTCCACCGCCCGGGACGACGAGGCCGAGATCGTCCGGCTGCTCAACGACGGTGCCGACGACTACTTGGTGAAACCTTTCTCCGGAGAGCACCTCAGCGCCCGGATGGCCGCCGTGCTGCGCCGGCTCGGCAGCGGCGCCGCACCCGTCGCCCAGGTGCTGCGGGTCGGCGGACTGGCCATCGACCTCCAACGGCGCGAGGCCTCCCTGGACGACCGGCTGCTCGACCTGACCCGCCGTGAGTTCGACCTGCTGGCCTTCCTCGCCGCCCGCCCCGGCGTGGTCGTGCCGCGCAAGGAGATCCTCGCCGAGGTCTGGCAGCAGACCTACGGCGGCGACCAGACCATCGACGTCCACCTCTCCTGGCTGCGCCGCAAGCTCGGCGAGACCGCCTCCAACCCCCGCTACCTGCACACCGTCCGGGGTGTCGGGGTGCGGCTGGAAGCCGTCGGGGGCCCGGCGGGGCACCGGACATGAGGAGGTTCGGGCACTCGCTGCGCTGGGCCCTGATCAAGGCCGCCGTGGCCGGGACCACCATGGTCGCGCTGGCCTTCCTCATCCCGCTCGGCCTGATGGTCCAGCAGACCGCCCGGGACCGGGCGTTCACCGCCGCCGAACGCCAGGCCGCGGCGCTCGGCCCGGCCCTCGCGATCACCACCGAGCAGGACGCCGTCACCCGGGCCCTGGCCAGTACGGACGCGGGCGGGCAGGGCCGGATGGCGGTCCACCTGCCGGCCGCGGGCCGGCCCGAGACCCCCGAGACCCCCGGGACGGGCGGGCCCGGCGGCCCGACGCTGGGGGAGGGCCGGGCCGCCGCCGGCGACGTGGCCACCGCCGGCGGGCAGGGCCGCTCCTTCACCGTGCAGGTGCCCGGCGGCTACGCCCTGCTCCAGCCGGTCGCGGTGGACACCGGGCGGACGGCCGTCGTCGAGGTGTTCGTGGCCGAGAGCGACCTCACCCGGGGCGTCTCCACCGCCTGGCTGGTGCTCTCCGCCGTCGCGCTCGCCCTGGTCGCCATCTCGGTGCTGGTCGCCGACCGGATGGGCAACCGGATCGTCGCCTCCGCCCGGCGCCTCGCCGGCGCCGCCCGCTCCCTGGGCGCCGGCAACCTCGCGGTCCGGGTCCCGGTGACGGGCAAGCAGGTCGACGGCAGCCCCGAGGAACTGCGCGAGGCCGGCCACGCGTTCAACACCATGGCCGACCGGGTGGTCCAACTCCTCGCCGCCGAAAGGGAACTGGCCGCCGACCTGTCCCACCGGCTGCGCACCCCGCTGACCGTGCTGCGGCTCAACGCCGCCTCGCTCGGCGACGGCGACGCGGCCGACGCCACCCGGCACGCGGTCGCCCAACTGGAGCGCGAGGTCGACCAGATCATCCGCTCGGCCCGCCGCGCCCCCGAGGACGCGCCCGCCGTCACGGTCGGCTGCGACGCCGCCGAGGTGATCCGCGAGCGGGTCGGCTTCTGGTCGGCACTGGCCGAGGACGAGGGGCGCCGCTGGCAGCTCGCGGGTGCCGAGCGCCCGGCACCCGTACCCGTCCAGCGCGGCGACCTGGCGGCCGTCGTCGACGCGCTGCTCGGCAACGTCTTCCGGCACACCGCCATCGGCACCGCCTTCTCGGTGGACGTGCTGGCCACCGACTCCTCGGTGATCGTGCTGGTCGGCGACGCCGGCCCCGGGTACAGCGACCCGGCCGCCGCCCTCAAGCGCGGCGAGGGCCACGGCGGCGAGGGCTCGACCGGCCTCGGCCTGGACATCGTCCGCAAGCTCGCCGAGACCACCGGCGGGGACCTCGCGCTCGGCCGCTCCGCCGTCCTCGGCGGCGCCGAGACCAGGCTGCGGCTGCGCACCCGGCCGCAGGAGGCAGCGGGCGCGCGGACCGGACGGCGGCGGAGCCGGGGAGCGCTCTTCCAGCGGTGACGGGCCGGCGGTCGCGGTTCCGGCGGTTGATGGCGGCCTCCGGCGGCTTCCGGTGCTGACGGTGGTTCCGGTGGTGACGGCGGGTCAGTGGAGGGGTCTTCCTTAACTGCGGCCTAAGGGAGTTCTACCCCTCGCTCAGCAAGCCGTTCCGGCCCCCGGGCCGCCGCTAGCGTCGGTCGCGCCGGTCACCCGACCGAGCCGGGCCGGCCGCCCGGACGTCCGCAGGCACCCCGTGCCCCGGACGGCGGCCGACCGACGTCACCCGCGGAGGTAACGCGCCATGACCACCCAGCCCACCCGCCGCTCCGGCCGTCGCAGGCGCAGCCGCAAGGGCGCGATCGTCGGGGCCGCCGCGGTCGCCGCCGCCCTGGTCGCGGGCGGGACGGTCGTCCTCGCCTCCTCGGCCAGCGCCGCCTCGCTCGGCGCCGTCTACAGCCGCACCAGCACCTGGGACGCCGGCTACACCGGCCAGTACCTGGTCACCAACCCGGACAGCCGCCCGATCGAGGACTGGACGCTCAGCTTCGACCTGCCGTCCGGCGCGAAGATCGACTCGCTGTGGAACGCCGCCTTCACCACCCAGGGGCAGCACGTCACGGTCAAGCCGGAGTCCTGGAGCAAGCGGCTGGAGCCCGGCAAGAGCGTGGTGGTCGGCTTCGTCGCGCAGGGCGCGGGCGCGGCCCAGGCCGAGCCGGGGAACTGCCTGATCAACAACGTCTCCTGCAAGGCGGGCGACGGCACGCCGCCCACCCCCTCCGGGCGTCCGACCGCCACCGCCACGGCCACCCCGACCGCTTCCCCCACCGCGACGGCGAGTGCCACCCCGACCGCCACCGCCAAGCCCAGCCCCACCGCCACGGCGAAGCCGACCACCCCGGCGCCGACCCCCACCCCGACCGTCACCCCCACGGCGACCGGTGTGCCCGTTCCTCCGGTCGGTGCCGGGGCCGGCTTCGCCCCGTACGTGGACACCTCGCTGTACCCGCCGTACGACCTGGTCGCCACCGCCAAGGCGAGCGGCGTGAAGAACGTCAACCTCGCCTTCGTGGTGTCCGGCGGCGGCTGCGTGCCCAAGTGGGGCGGCGTCAGCGACCTGTCGGCCGACGCGGTGGCCGCCCAGATCGGCGCGCTGCGGGCGATCGGCGGTGACGTCCGGATCTCCTTCGGCGGCGCCAACGGCAGCGAACTGGCCCTCGCCTGCTCCTCCACCGCCGACCTCACGGCCGCGTACCAGAAGGTCGTGGACGCGTACGGCGCCACCAAGCTGGACTTCGACGTCGAGGGCGGCGCGATCGCCAACGCCGCCGCCAACACCCGGCGCGCCCAGGCCGTCGCCCAGCTGCAGAAGAACGCCGCCGCCAAGGGCAAGGCCCTCGACGTCTCCTACACCCTGCCCGCGCTGCCCTCCGGCCTGACCCAGGACGGCGTCAACCTCGTCGCCGACGCCAAGGCCAACGGCGTCGCGATCGGCGCCGTCAACATCATGGCGATGGACTTCGGCGACGGCGTCGCCCCCAACCCGCAGGGCCAGATGGGCAAGTACGCGATCGCCGCGGCCACCGCCACCCAGGCCCAGGTCAAGAGCGTGCTGGGGCTGGACGACGCGGCCGCCTGGCGCAGGGTCGCGGTCACCCCGATGATCGGCGTCAACGACGTGGCCAGCGAGGTCTTCACCGTGGCCGACGCCAAGCAGCTCGCCGATTTCGCCAAGGCCAAGCACCTCGCCTGGCTGGCCATGTGGTCCGGCACCCGCGACAAGGCCTGCGACGGCGGCGCCAAGGGCTACGCCGACGCCACCTGCAGCAGCATCGTCCAGCAGCCGCTGGACTTCACCCGGGCCCTGGGGGCGTACACGGGCTGACCGCCCGCCGGGCCCCGCCCCCGGCCTCCCCGCCTCTCCCGGTCCCTGGTGGCCCTCCCGGCCCCGGCCGTCCGCGCTCCGAGCTCCACCCCGAGCCACTGCGCGGCCGGTCGGGGCACCTTTGTCACGTTCCGTAGTCGAACGAGTCCCGTACCGTTCGGGTGGCATCCGGTATCGTCGCTGGTTGGCCGAGCGGTGGACGGAGTGAACAGTGACAGCGGTGCAAGACGAGCGAAGCCCGGTGCGGACCGCACCCGACCCCTCGCCCGAGCCCCTGTCGGACCAGCTGCGCCGCGTGCTCGGCGCTCCCGTCCGGGCCCTGCGCGAGGCTCCCCGCCGTCCGCTGCTGGCCGCCTCCGCGCTGGCCCTGTTCTCCCTGGTCGTGTACGCAGTGGTGCGCCACTTCGTCCACACCTCGATGGTGGACATGATCGTCTACCGGGCCGAGGGCGCCGCCGTCGCCGACGGCTCCGACCTGTACGGGCTGCGCGTCACCGAGTGGAACCTGCCCGCGACGTACCCCCCGTTCGCGGCGATGCTGTTCGTCCCGACCACCTGGTTCCCGGTCCCCCTCCTCCGGATCGTGATCACTCTCGGCAATGTCGGGCTGCTCGCCCTGCTGACCCATCTGTCGTTCAAGCTGGTCGGCTGGCCGCGCCGCGAGCTGCGGCCGATCGGCGTGATCCTGGTGACCGGCCTCGGGGTCTGGCTGGAGCCCGTCTTCACCACGCTCCGCTACGGCCAGATCAACCTCGCGCTCGCCTGCCTGGTCCTCTGGGACCTCACCCGCCCGGACGGGCGCCGCAGCAAGGGCGTGGCGATCGGCATCGCCGCCGGCATCAAGCTCACCCCCGGCCTGTTCGCCGTCTACCTGCTGGTCACCGGCCGGATCCGGGCCGCCTTCGTGGCCGGCCTCACCTTCCTCGGCACCTTCCTGCTCGGCGCCCTCGTGCTGCCCGACGCCACCTGGGGCTTCTGGACCAAGTACCTCTACGACTCCTCCCGGGTCGGCAAGACCTGGATCGTCGACAACCAGTCGCTGCGCGGCGCCTTCGCCCGCCTGCTGCACAGTGCCGACCCCGGCACCGTCGCCACCCTCGGGGCCGGCCTGGTCGCGGTGGCCGGCCTCGCCGTCGCCGCCTGGGCCGCCCGCAGCGCCCGCTGGCTGCCCCGGGCCGAGGCCTGGGGCGTCTGCTGCGCGGCCGTCACCGCCGTGCTGATCTCCCCGATCAGCTGGACCCACCACTGGGTCTGGTGCGTGCCGCTGCTCGTCCTGCTCGCCGCCGAGGCCTCCGTCGAGCACGCCCGCCCGGCCGGCGTCCGGCGACTGCGCTGGCGGGCGGTCTTCTGGGCCACGCTGGTCGCCTTCCTGTCCTTCGCGATGTGGGCGGCGAAGCCGGTCGGCGTGGCAGTCCTCCACATGTCACCGTGGCGCCAGCTGCCGACCTCGGTCTACCCCTGGGTCGGCCTCTGCTTCCTGCTCGCCGCCGCGATCCGGATAGGGGCGCGGCGACGCTCCGCCGGCGTGCCGGCGGTCCGGCTGCCCGGACAGCGCGACGCCGGCGGCCCCGACGCCGCCCGTGGTCGTCAGCAGGCCCCCGCGGCCCGCTGAGCCGACGGGGGCGCCGCTCCTGCGTCCTCGCTCCGGTGCGTGGTGCTGCGTGCGCTGCATGCTGCGGCGCACGCCTACGCGAGCAGCTCGGCGAGCGAGCCGTCCATGTCCAGCGCGGCCAGCTCGCTGCCCGGCGGCACCAGGCGGTGCGCCCGCTCCAGCCAGGCCGCGACGGCCGGCAGCGGCGCCTCCAGCAGCGCGTCGCCGGCGGGCGAGCTCAGCGCCAGACAGAGCACGCTGCGCCGGCCCGACCGCGTCGGCCAGATCCGCACGTCGCCCTGGCCGCACGGGCGGAAGGTGCCCTCGACCAGCAGCTCGCGGGCGAACACCCAGGTCACCGGGGAGCCGGTGTCCAGGTGGAAGGTGATGTAGACCGCGTACGGGTCGTGGCTGCCGTAGGACAGCCGCGCCGGGACGGGGACGCTGTGCTCGGGCGAGAGCACCAGGTTGAGCTCCAGCTCGTGCTCGACGACGCTGACGTGGCGTTCCATGATCGTCTTCCTCTCTGCCTGCGGGGCGTGCCCGGTTCCGGGCCCTGTGACCTTTGAGAGGGCGGTCCGCACCGGCTCTTACACACGTTTCCGGGATTTCTTCGGGAAGTTCGACGAGGGGTGGTGAAGGGGGCGGTCGCGCGGCGTGCGAGCGTTCGCCGCGCGCCTGGTTCTTTATCGCGAGCGGCCCGGCGCTGTCCGGGGATTCGCGAACTTCCCGTCAGGGCTCCGGCGAGGTACTACCCTTTGTGACTGCCCGGCGACTGTCCGCCCATCGGTGGTGCCCCCACGCGCGCCGAGCGCCGGGCGCGCCGGGTCGTGCGCGCGGGCGGACGCGGCGCATGTCGACTCACGGTTCCACCGGCTCCACTGGCTTCGTCGGTTCCACCGGCTCCACCGCTCCACTGGTTTCGTCGGTCCCGGGCGGCCGCATCCGGCTCTCCCGAGGCCCTCGCCGCCCGCCACCGTCCTTCTCCTTGCCCTCGTCAGGACCTGCCAGGAAAGAAGACCCCCATGACGGACCGCTCCTTCGCCGACGGAGGCGACCCGGCCGTCGCGCCCCAGCCGGGCTACTACCCCGACCCCTCCATCCCCGGCTTCGTCCGGTACTGGGGCGGCTCGGCCTGGGTGCCCGGCACCAGCCGGCCCGCGCCCGCCGAGGGCGAGCTGCTGGAGCCGCCCCGGTACGCGGCCCGGCGGCCCGCCCCGGGCCGACCGCCGGCGCGGGCGGTGCCGCCACCGGTGGTTCCGGCGGCCGTCGTGCCGGCGCCTGCGCCCACGCCGGTGCCGGAGGGGCGGCCGCCGGCGGGCGGGGGCGACACCGGGCCGGTGTACTTCGACCAGACCACGGGCGGGGCGTCCTTCGTGATCGGGCCGCGGGTGGCGGAGGTGATCGGCGGTCCGGTGTTCCGGACGGTCGGGCCGGCGTCGTCGACGTCGTCGGCCGCAGGCGCGGGCGCCGGGGGCTCCGTGATGTCGGACCCGTCGTCCGGAGAGGGGGGCCCGGCGGGCGCGGCGTTCCCGGCCGGGGGTTTCGCGGCGCCGGCGGTGGCCGCGCTGCCCGGCCCGGCGCCGGTGCCGCTGTCCGAGGCAGCCCCGGGGGAGTCGGGATGGCAGGCCGATCCGGGGGCGCAACGTGGGCTGATGGAGACCGGCGGCGCGCCGCGCTGGGTCTCCTGGGGGGTGCTTCCGGGGGCGCCCGACGAGGAGGACGAGCGTGCGGAACCGGAGCGCGCTCCGGCAGCCGTGGCGCCGGCTGCCGTCGTCGCACCCGCCGCGGCAGTGGCCCTGCGGAAGGCCCCGGCTCCGTCCGTCGAGGCCGCGCCCGTCGAAGCCGCGCCCGTTGAAGCCGCGCCCGTCGAGGTCCCGCCCGTCGAGGCCTCGGGCGCGGTGCCGGTGGTGGAGGAGGCGTCGGCCGAGGGGGCGGGCCCCGGTGGGTCCGCCTCGGGCGCTGTGCCTGCCAAGTCCGCCGGGTCCACCAAGTCCGCCGGGTCCACCGGGTCTGCCGGGTCCACCGGGTCCGCGAGGCGCGGTGCGCCCGCCGCCGTCACCCCCACCGCTCCGCTGCCCGCCGTGGGGTCGGCCCGGAAGGCCGCCGCCCGTCGTCGCTCCGCCGTCCCCGCCGCGGTGCCGGCCGGGCTGGGGCGCCGGCTCGCGGCCCGGGCGGTGGACACCGTCGTGCTGCTGGTGGTGGCCGTCGCCGCCGCCATCCCGCTCGGACGCTCGGTCTCCGACCACCTCCAGCAGAAGCTCGACCAGGCCCGGATGGCCAGCGCCCTCACCCGCCGTCAGGTCCAGGTCTGGCTGGTGGACGACGTGGTGCTGGGCAAGATCGCCGTACTGATCGGCATCCTGCTCCTCGCCGGCCTGCTCTACGAGGTGCTGCCGATCGCCCGCACCGGCCAGACCTTCGGCAAGCGGCTGGCCCGGATCCGCGTGGTCGACGCCGCGGCCCCCGCCCGAACCCGGCTGAGCCTCGGCCGGTCACTGCTCCGGTGGACCGTACGACAGGTGGGCGCGGTGCTGCTGCTCGGCCTGGTCTGGCCGGTGTTCGACCGTCCGGCGAGGCGCGGCTGGCAGGACCGCGCGGCCCGCACCCGGGTGGTGCGGGTCTGAGACGCCGAGCCCCTCGGCCCTTCCGTGGCGGCGACGGCAAAACGGGCGAAATATCCCGAACCCTGAGAATGTGTGATGTTCTACTCGGGGCATGAGCACCCACGACCCCTCAGGCCCCCAGCCGGAGGGGGGCGGCAAGCCCTCCTTCGACAAGCAGTCCCCCCAGCCGGGCGGCGGCGCGCCGGAAGGCGAGCCGTCAGGCCCGACCCCGCCCGAAGAGCCGCCGCAAGGCCCGCCCGGAGGTGAGCCCGGCGGCCCCGGCGCCTACCAGGGCACCTACGGCGGGAGCGCGCAGAGCGGACCCGCCCACGGCCGGACCCCGTACGACCGCAATCCGTACGACCAGCCCCCGCCCGGCTACGGCACCGGCTACGGCCCCGGCGCGTACGGGACGCCCGGCGGCGGACCCGTCCCCGGCATGCCGCCGCTCGGCACCTGGCCCAAGCGGATCCTCGCCCGGCTGATCGACTACCTCCTCGTGCAGGCCGTCGCCCTGATCGTGGTGGGCCCCTTCGTCGACCTCGGTGCGCGCAGCGGCTCCGCCGAGGCCTTCTGGCTCGCCTGCCTCATCTACCTCGTCTACGACGCCCTGATGCTCAGCCGGGACGGCCAGACCCTCGGCAAGAAGGCGACGAAGGTCCGCGTCGCCATGCTCATCGACGGGAACATCCCGACCCAGTCCGCCGCCTGGACCCGCTCGGCGGTCTTCATCCTCCCGGCCCTGCTCTGCTGCGCCGCGCTCTGGTGGGTCATCGACCTGGTCTTCGGCGTCTTCGACAAGCCGTACCGGCAGTGCATCCACGACAAGGCCGCGAAGACCGTGGTGGTCACCACGGAAGTCTGAGCGGCGGCGCGGAACGCTCCTGCGCCCGGCGGCGGATCAGCGCTGCCGGGCGTACGCGCGCTCGGGGGCGGTCGGGCCCGCCGGGGTGCCGCGGGGCGTCTCGGCCGGGCCCGGCTCGGTGGTGGAGGCCGCGGTGGTGGCCGTGGTGGCGGTCGCCGCCGAGCGGGAGAGTGACAGCACCGTCACCACGGTGCCGAGTGCCAACGCGAAGACCACCACGACCGCGACCGCCAGGACGCCCGAGGCGCCCGAAACGGCCAGCAGCGCCACCGTGGCGGCGACGACGGTGAACGAGCCGAGGCAGGCCTGGGCAGCGGAGGGACGCGGCATGGCGGGGGTCCTTCGCACGTCGGGGGAAACGGGCGGGAGTGGTGCCGGTTCCAGGAGTCCTACCCGGCAAGGCAGTTCGATACGTCCAGGCTAGTCCCCCCGCCCGGGAGCACAGGGGGCGCACGGGCTCACCCCGGGGTCGTCCGCCCCGGTCTGTACGGTGAACCGCAGCGCGTCGACGACACGCACCACCACGCAAACGCCGCGCCCACCGCGCAGCACCACCACTCCCCGGGGGAACCGACCGTGCCCGTGCCCGCCGACTGGCCCACCACCGAGGCCGCAGCACTCGCCGAACAGCAGCGGCTGCGCCCGCTCGTCCGGGCCCACGACGACGAGGACGCCCCCGGTGACCTGATCGCCGGCGTGGACGTCGCCTACGACGACGACCGCGACCTCGTCGTCGCAGCGGCCGTCCTGCTCGACCGGGACACCCTGGACGTCGTCGAACAGGCCACCGCCGTCGGCCGGATCGCCTTCCCCTACCTCCCAGGACTCCTCGCCTTCCGCGAACTCCCCGCCGTACTCGACGCACTGGCCGCCCTCACCCGCACCCCCGACACCGTCGTCTGCGACGGCTACGGCCTCGCCCACCCCCGCCGCCTCGGCCTCGCCAGCCACCTCGGCGTCGTCACCGGCCTGCGCACCCTCGGCGTCGCCAAGACCCCCTTCACCTTCGACCACCACGAACCCGACGCGCCCCGCGGCTCCTGGACCCCGCTCACCGACCCCGCCACCGGCGAAGAAGTCGGCCGCGCCGTCCGCACCCGACCCGGCGTCAAACCCGTCTTCGTCTCCGTCGGCCACCGGATCGGCCTCGACACCGCCGTCCGCACCACCCTCGACCTCGCCCGCCGCTACCGCCTCCCCGAGACCACCCGGCACGCCGACTCCCTGTGCCGCCGCGCCCTCGCCGAAGCCCTGCGTGACGGGACGACCGCGAACTGACCAAGCCCGGGGCAGGATTCGGGACCGGTGTGTTAGACATGAGGCACCGGGGCCCGGCCCCGACCGCCAGGGACGGACGCACGGGGGAGGCGCCGACATGGGATCAGGCACGGGTACCGGTTCGACCGGCGGAGCCGGCCAGGGCTACCGCGTCGAGATCGAACAACTCCGCGCCTTCGCCGGCCAAGTGCGGCTCCTGCTCGCCGACTTCCAGAAACACGCCGACGGCACCGACACCCACGGGCGCAGCGGCGTCGGCAAGAACGCCTTCGGCGAGTTCGCCGAAGCCACCGAGATCCACGGCCGCTACAGCACCATGCGGGACGCGCTGCGCGACGTCCTCAACCAGCTCCAGGAAGCGGTGAACGAGGCCCAGCTGAACGCCGACCTCACCGCCACCAACTACGAGGAACACGACCAGCACACCGCGCAGAAGCTCAAACTCAAGCTCAACGGTGACGGCTGGTCCGTCGCACAACCCTCCGCCACCAGCCAGGCCGCGCACGAGAAGAACCTCACCCCGTCCAACCGCGGCAACGCCACCATCTAGCGGCCGCCCGCCCGGACCCGAACGGAGGCGAACCGCCCGTGGTCTACACCGACTTCACCAAGTACAGCCACGCCCAACTCCGCACCATGGCACAGGCCCTCGACCCCGGCGCGGTCATGGCCGCCGGCGACCCCTGGCGCGCGGCCGCCGACACCCTCAAGCAGATCCGCCTCACCCTCACCAAAGCCAGCACCGAAGCCGCCACCACCTGGGAAGGCACCACCAGCGACGCCTTCCACACCCGCATGCTCAACCTGGCCGCCGGCATCAACAACGCCGCCGCCTACGCCAACGACGCGGCCAACATCCTCCACAGCGTCTCCGAGGCCATGGCCAAGGCCAAACGCGAGATGCCCGAGGAGCCGGGCAACTGGGACACCTTCAAGGACCACGTCGGCGACGGCCTCGCCTCCGTGTTCGGCGGCGGCGACGACGAACACATCCCCATCGCCGACCGCAAGAAGGCCGAAGCCGCCACCGTCATGCAGACCCTCGCCATGCACTACCGCATCGCGACCCCGGCGCTGAAGGCTCCGCCGATGTATCTGCGGCCGCCGAACGATGACATTCGTGATGTGGGACCGCAGAACGACCCGACCGGTGCTGCTGCAGCCGCGGCGGCCGCGATGGTGTCGGGCACGTCCTTCGGAGTCGGGGGAGCGTCGTCGCGGGCAACAGCGGTCCCTGCGCCACCGCGGTCGAAGACCTCTCAAGCCCCGACGGTGGCCGGATCGATGGCCAAGAGCGCGGCCGCCCCGACCGACTCCGGGATCAAGGGGGGTGCGGCACAGGCCCCGCCGAAGCCGTCGAATACGACGAGCCGTGGCTCCGATGAGGGCATCTCCGGTACTCCCGTGTCACGTCCGAGCGGTAGCGTGCCGAGCACCCCGACTTCCGGGACTCAGACCTCCGGCTTGACCGGGGTACCTGCTGCAGGCCCCGCGAACGGACCGGTCTCGGGGGGAGGCGGGCAGACGATCGTCAGCCCTGCGGGGCCGACCCAGCAGAATCCGTCGGGCCCGCCCGGATTCGACGGGAGCAGGGCCGGATTCGGCGGCAGCCGTGAGACACCCGTGGAAGGTGCCGGTCCCCGCGGGGGTCGAGCCGCCGGCACCGGTGGTGGCGGTGAGATTCATCCAGGTATCGGAGTCGGGGGCCGCGGGGCATCCGGCGCCAAGCAGGTCGCCGGGGCCCCGGCAGGCCCTGGGGTCCCCGTCCGACAGGCTCCGTCCGACGCCGGAGCGCGCGGCAAGCAGGCGTTCACGGAAGGCGGGTCCGGGCTGGGGGCGCGAAACCGGCTCAGGGCCGAGCCGGGTGCCGCGAGCGCGAACGGCATGTCTCCCGGCGTTCCGCTGAGCGGGGCACAAGGACGCCGGAAGGACCGGGAGAAGGACGGCAAGCGGCCGGACTACCTCGTCGAGGACGAGGAGACCTGGGCGTCGGACAAGCCGACCAACCCGAACGTGGTGGAATGAGGCCGGTCCGTGGACGGACGGGTGATCTGATCGCATCCCGCAGGTCGGTGATCTGCGGGATGCCTCGTTGAGTGGGGTGACCAGGTTTGGCGAGCCGTCGGTTGGCGCGTGGCACAGCGGCCCTTGCCGCCGGGATGTTGATCTGGGGCGTCGTCGCACCGGCGGCATCGGCCGACCAGATCAGGGATCAGCAGTGGGCGCTGAAGTCCTTCGAGGCCGATGCCAAGGTCTGGCCGGTCAGCCAGGGCGAGGGCGTCATCGTCGCGGTGGTCGACACCGGGGTGAACTCGGAGCATCAGGACCTGACCGGTCAGGTTCTTCCGGGGGCTGATTTCTCCGGTACCCAATCGGACGGCCGCATCGACACCGACGGCCACGGCACCGGCATGGCGAGCCTGATCGCAGGACACGGGCACGGTGCGCAGACCGGCGTGATGGGTCTTGCCCCGAAGGCGAAGATCCTCCCGGTGAAGGTGCGGACGAGCGACGGCGGACCCATTCCCGAACAGAACGATCTCGCGGAGGCGATCCGCTTCGCGGTGGATCACGGAGCGCGGGTCGTCAACATGTCCATCTCGGGGTCCTCCCGCTTCGAGACGCAGGTTCGAAAGGCCGTTCAGTACGCGGTGTCGAAGGACGTCGTCCTGGTGGCCGGCTCGGGCAACGACGGCTCCGACAGGGGCGTCGAGTATCCCGCCGCCTTTCCCGGGGTGGTGGCAGTAGGAGCCTCGGATTCCAAGGGCGTCGTGTGGGACGGCTCCACATCGGGATCCGAGACCACGCTGATCGCTCCCGGAGTGGAGATCTACCGGGCCACGGCGAAGTCGTCGACGAGCTACGGGGTCGCGAACGGCACCTCCGACTCCACCGCCTACGTCTCCGCCACTGCCGCGCTCATCCGGTCCAAGTACCCGGACCTGTCGGCCGGGCAGGTCATCAATCGGATGATCAAATCGGCCACCCCTCCCGCCAACGGGACGGTCGTGCCCAACAGCCACTACGGCTACGGGATCCTCGCGCCCGCGAAGGCGCTGGAGGCGAACCCGTCCGTGGACGGCGGGCCTCGGGAGAATCCGTTGGCGAAGCGGCCGGAGACCAAGGGGACGCCGCCCGGCGACGACGCGAGCGACGACACGGACCAGCCGTCCGCGGAGCCCCCGGTGCCCGCGGCCGCCGGTGGTGGGAGCGGGGGCGACACCGGGCTCGTGATCGGTGCGGTGGCGGCCGGTGCGGTGGTCCTGGGGTTGTCGGTGGTGGCGGTGGTCCAGGCGCGGCGGCGGAGGCGGGCGGCGGGCGGGGGAGCCCAGCCGCCGTACCAGCAGCCTCCGTACGGCGGGACGTATCAGTGAGTGCTCAGCCATTCCTCCCGTAGGGCGGCCATGTGGAGGACGTCCCAGTAGCGGCCGTCCCAGTGGTGGGCCTGGCGGGCGCGGCCTTCCAGGGTGAAGCCGGACTTGCGGTAGGTGCGGGCGGCGCGTTCGTTGTACTCGAAGACTTCGAGCCGGACGCGGTGGAGGCGGACGGTCTCGAAGGCGTGGCGCAGGACCAGGAGGGTGGTCTCGGTGCCGATGCCGCGGCCGGTGCTGTCCGGGGTGAGGGCGATCCGGTACTCGGCGGAGGCGTTGTCGGGGTCGACGTCGGTGAGGGCGGTCTCGCCGAGGAAGCGGCCGGTGGCGGGGTCCTCGACTGCGAGGTCGAGGCGGTCGGGTCGGTCGGCGCGGGTGGTGCACCACTGGTGGATCCGGTCGCGGGTGAAGCTGGTGCGGGTGCCGGTGAGCCGGTTGGTCGTCTCGTCGGAGCAGAGTTCCCACATCGGGTCGGTGTGGCGTCCGTCGAGGGGGACCAGGCGGACGGTGGGCCCGTGCAGGGTGGGTTTCACGGCGAGTGCGGCCAGGTCGGCGGGGTCGGCGGTCATGCGGTTCAGGATGGTCGGCCGGTTTCCGGTTCGTCCACGCATTTTCGTCCGGTCGGTCCGGGCGGTCCGGTCGGCCCGGGTGGTCATTCGGCGACGGCGAGGTCGGCTTGGGCGATGCGGGGACCGAGGACCCGGGGGCGGACTGGCAGGATTTCGGCGGCCGCTGGCGTTCCTGCCGCTGGTGGGGTGTCCGCGGTGGCGGCCATGCTGGGCCCATGAGCACTTCTGAGAACGCGGGGACCTCCGAGACCGCCGGGACTTCCGAGACCGCCGGGACTCCGGTGAACGCCGCCGCCGGGGAGATCGTCCCCGACACCAAGGACTGGACCTGGGTGCTCGAACGTCCCTGCCCCGACTGCGGGTTGGACACGCCGCGGGTGGTGCGCGAGGACGTCGCCGGGATGATCCGGGCGAACGCGGAGGGCTGGCTGGCGGTGCTGGCCGGGGACGAGGAGGGGCTGCGTCGCCGGCCGGAGCCGGGGGTCTGGTCGGACCTGGAGTACGCGTGCCACGTCCGGGACGTCTTCCGGCTGTTCCACGTCCGGCTGAACCTGATGCTCGACCAGGACGACCCGCTGTTCTCGAACTGGGACCAGGACGAGACGGCCGTCGCCGAGCGCTACGTGGAGCAGCTGCCGCGGGTGGTGGCCGGGGAGTTGGCGGAGGCGGCGGAGACGCTGGCCGCGGGCTTCGAGCGGGTGACCGGCGAGCAGTGGCGGCGGACCGGGAACCGGAGCGACGGGGCGCGGTTCACCGTCGAGTCGTTCTCCCGGTACCTGATCCACGACCCGGTGCACCACCTGGTCGACGTGACGGGCGAGCGGGTCTGAGGCCGTCCGGAAGGCGCGTGGGGCCGCACGGCGGGGCCGCGGGAGCGCGTGGGTCGCGTGGTGCCCGAGGTCACCAGCCGGAGGCCTCGCGCAGCATGGTGCGGCGCAGCCGTCCGGCCACGCTGGCGGCGTCGGTGCCGATGACGTCGGCGATCTCGGGGGCGGCGAGGCCGACGACGTAGTGCAGGATCGCCAGGTCGTCGTCGGCCGGGTGGCGGTCCGGGTCCGGTGGCTCCCGGCGGGTGCGCTCGGCGACGGTGCCGCGCAGGATCTCCCAGGCGTGCGCGGTCGGATTGGAGCTTCCCATCAACTCGCGCCAGTGAACCGCGATTTCGGCGAACGCCTGCTGGACGGCGATGGCCGCGTCGCCGTGCTCGGTCAGCCACACCCTGGCGTAGCTGAGGTACCGGGGGCGGTGGAGCTCACAGAAGGCCGTGAACTCCAGCGGTACGTCCTCCGGCTCGCCGGGCCCCGGGGGTGGCTCGGCTGAAGTCGCGTGACGGTTGGTCATCTCGTCTTCTCGGAAAGGGAGATGGGTTTCTGACGGTCGATCATCTGTGCTCACTCTACGGTAGGCCCTCGGTGCGCTGGGTGACCAATCCGATGGAATGCCCGGAACCCGCTGCCGCCCGGCCGGTTCCGGTGGCGACCGGGTCGTGAAGGGGCGGTGGAGCGGTCGGGCGGGGCTGGCGGGGGGCCGGCGCCGGTCCGGCGGGGTGGTGCTGCGCAGTGACGTGGGAAGCGTAGGTGCGAGTGCGTCGCGGCTGGTCAGAGGGTGTGGAACGGCTGTGGCTGCAAGGCAGTTGATGTGCCACCGTAGGTCCTCCGGAGGCTGGCGTCCACGCCCACGGCGCGAACCCGCGCCCGCACAACCACCCGCACAACCGCACTCACGACCACAGCGGCGATCACCGTGACGAGGGACGCGGATGCGGGTACGGGCGTCACCACGACCACACGCATGGCCCTATCCGGGGCCGTGCTCGCGGAGTGGGTGCGGGCCGTGCGCCATCGCGGGCGGCGGCGTGCGGGGGGTGTCCGTCGGTGCACGGGGTGTCCTCCGGTGTCCGTCGACGTCCGTCGATGTCCGCCGACGTCCGTCGATCGTGCCCCGGCGGCCGGAACTGGCCTCGGCGGCCGGGGCGGTGCGGACGGACGGTGTGGTCGTCCGTCGGGGGGCGTCCGTCGGGGAGGTCGTCAGGTGGTCGTGCGGGCCTCCGTCGGGGAGATCCGGTCGGCGGCGGTGTCCCGCTCGATCTGGGCGGGGAAGGACTCGACGGCCCGCCGCCGGGCGGCCTGTGCGGCCGTGGCTGCCGCGGCCGCAGCCGCCACGGCTGCCCCGGCGGCCGCTTCCTCGCGCTCGCAGCGGTGCGCGGTCCCGCCGGTGTGCGTCCCGCCGGCGTGTGGCCCGCCGGTGTGCGCCCCGGTGGTGTGTGTACCGGGGCCGTGCGCCCCGCCCGGATGCGCCCCGCCCGCGTGAACCGTCGGTGCGTGCCCGCCGGAGCCCCGCCCCGACGCCCGTCGCCGGCCGCCGACCGCGGCCCGGGCGGCGTGTTCCTCGGCCGCCTGTCTAGCGGCCAGGTAGGCCTGCACCGCCGCCATGCCGTAGACCGGCTGGATGAGCTGGTGGCCCTTGAAGAACGGTCTGGCCGGGGCGAACCCGGCGGCGACGACCAGGTCGCGGATCTCTGCTATCTCGGCCTCGCTGCGGGCGGTGAAGCGGACCTCCCAGCCCTTCTTGTACGTATGGCCCTTTTCGCCGCTGCGGCGGGCGGGGTCCGGGCGGCGGACGTATCCGGGCAGGCGGCCGAGGCGGAGCTGGGCCGCGCGGAGGCCGGCGGTCTCGTCACGTGACATGACGTAAGCCTAGGCAATCCCCGGGGCGGGATTGACGCCTGGAGGGTCCCTCGCCGTATGCCTTTGGTCACTCTGGGTCAGGCGACCAGGTCGGCGATCGTTTTCGATCAGATATGGCAACCGGCTGGGCGTCAATTACTCCAAATGAGTGAGGGTATGAGGACTTTAGTGCGGGCTGATCCCGGTTTAGCGACGGTTGCGTAACAGTGCGTCAGGCTCCCGGTCGCGGGTCGGGGTGGTTGGGGATGGTGTCGGCATGAGCTACCGGATTCCCTCGCCTCCGCCGTCGCTGGAGGAGCTGGCGAAGCGTCAGCAGAACGTCGTCACCGCGAGTCAGCTGCGTGCCCGGGGCGTGCCGGCCCGCGTCATCACCGAGCACTGCCGTCGGGGCGGCCCCTGGCAGCGGATGCTGCCGCGGGTCTACCTGCTGCAGTCCGACGGGCCGACCCCGGAGCAGCGGATCTGGGCCGCGCTGCTGTACGCCGCGCAGAACGGCCGTGAGGAGGGTCGTCGCGAGGGGGCGGTGATCACCGGTGCGGCCGCTCTGGCGCTGTACGGCTTCGCGGCCGTGCCGCGGCTGCCGGCGGTGACCGGGGTGGACGTCCTGGTCCCCCGTCAGCGCCGGCTGAAGGACGTCGGCGAGGTGCGGATCCGGCGCACCGAGCGGGAGTTGGTGGCCCACTCGGTGCACGGCCTGGCCTGCGCGCCGGTGGCCCGGGCGGTCGCCGACGCGCTCGGCGAGTGGACGGCGGTCCCGGGAGCCCCGGCACCGGTGCGCGAGGTGCTGCGCGAGGCCGTCTCCCGCCGCGAGAACGGCTGCACGGTGCGGGAGTTGGCCGTGGAGCTGATCGAGTCCGGGCTGACCGACGAGCCCCGGGTGCGTTCCGCGCTGGACGAACTCCTCGCGGCCGAGCGGGACTCGGTGCTGGAGCGACTCGGCCACCTGGTGGACGAGTGGCTGCTGCCGGTCCCGCTGAACGCCCCCGAGCTGCGGATGCGCGGCGGTACGTACATCGCCGTCCCGGACCTCTACTGGCCCGAGCGCGGCGTCGCGGTGGAGGTGGACTCGGACCTGCGCTGCGTCAGCGAGGGCGAGGCGGCCTGGGTGCGCGGCGGCCAGCACCGGATGGAGTACCTGGGCATCCGGGTGGTGTACGTCTCCGGCGCCCGGCTCGCCGCCGACCCGGACGCGGTCGGCGGCGAGCTGCGCGAGGCCCACCGGGCCGGCGGCACGGACGTGGTGGAGCTGCTGGTGGTCTGAACCGGAGGTGCCGCGGGCGCCGGGTGCGTCAGGAACGGACCACCGGCGCGCCGACCAGCTCGACCCCGGCCGCCCGCAGCTCCTCCAGCGCGGCGGCGGTGGTCTCCGGAGCCACCCCGGCGGTGAGGTCCAGCAGGACGCGGGTGGCGAAGCCCGCCCGGGCGGCGTCCAGCGCCGTCGCACGGACGCAGTGGTCGGTGGCGATGCCCACCACGTCGACCGCGTCGACCTGCCGCTCGCGCAGCCACTCCACCGGACCGCGGTTGTTCTCGTCCAGCCCCTCGAAGCCGCTGTACGCCGCCGAGTGGGCGCCCTTGTCGAAGACCGCCTCGACCGCGCCGGAGATCACGGAGGGCGCGAAGTTGGGGTGGAAGCCCACGCCCTCGGTGCCGGCCACGCAGTGCGGCGGCCAGCTGTCGACGTAGTCCGGCTCGGCGGAGAAGTGCGCACCCGGGTCGATGTGGTGGTCGCGGGTGGCGAGGATGTGCTGGTAGCCGGGGGAGGACTCGGCGATCAGGTCGGTGATGGCGGCGGCCACCTCGGCGCCGCCGGCGACGGCCAGGCTGCCGCCCTCGCAGAAGTCGTTCTGAACGTCGACGACGATCAGTGCCCGGTGCATGGCTCGCATCCTCGGATGTCGGGGGCCCGCGGGAGGCGGCGCCCCGGTGGGGGAGCCCTCGGGAGTACTCGGCCCGGCGGTGCGGGCTCGGGGGGTTCTCGGGGAGCTCCGGGGAACTCTACGGCTGACTCTAGGGAGTGCCGCGCGGGGGCGGAAGCCCCGGGGCCCGTCCGGTGGCCGGACCGGAGGCGGGTCCGGTGGTCGGACCGGTGCCTCCGTGCGGGCGCCCGTGCGGGCGTCCGCGTCCGTCCTCGGGCGGGTCGTCCGTCCGGACGGGGTACGTCGGTCGCCGGACGGGGTGCGTAGGACGGGTACGTCGGACGGGCTGCGTCGGACGGGTGCGTCGGTCGGGGCCGCGCCCCGTCAGAGCACCACGTCGGCCGGCAGGAGCAGCTCGGTCGGCAGCACCGGGTCGCCCTTGGAGAGCTGGGTGGCCGACAGCGGCAGCGCGGCCCGGGCGCGGACGTGGCGCTCGCGCGCGGCGCTCAGCGGCTCCCGGCCGACCGTCTCGCCGGCCCGCACCAGCGGCACCTGCACGAGGTGCGGCCGCAGCTCGTCCGGGACGGGCCCGGTGCCGACCACCTCGGCCTCGGCCACGCCGTCGGCGTCGGGCCGGCGGGCGGCCCACTTGCGGCCGCCGATGCTGGTCTTGCCGCCGGCCGCGCGCTTGGCCACCGGCACGAGCGGACCGCCGTCCGTCCCGGCGCGGGCGACCAGCTTGTAGACCATCGCGCAGGTCGGGTGCCCGCTGCCGGTGACCAGACTGGTCCCGACGCCGTAGCCGTCCACCGGCGCGGCGGCCAGGGCGGCGATCGCGTACTCGTCCAGGTCCGAGGTCACGATGATCCGGGTGTTCCCGGCGCCCAGCTCGTCCAGCTGTCGGCGGACCCGGTGGGCCAGCAGGGTGAGGTCGCCGGAGTCGATCCGGACGGCGCCCAGCTCGGGGCCCGCGACCTCGACGGCGGTGCGCACGGCCTCGTGCAGGTCGAAGGTGTCGACCAGCAGCGTGGTGCCCTTGCCCATCGAGGCGATCTGGGCGCGGAAGGCGTCCCGCTCGCTGTCGTGCACCAGGGTGAAGGCGTGCGCGGCTGTGCCGGTGGTGGGGATGCCGTGGGTGAAGCCGGCCTCCAGGTCGGAGGTGGCGGCGAACCCGGCCACGTAGGCGGCCCGGGCGGCGGCGACGGCGGCGTGTTCGTGGGCCCGGCGGGCACCCATCTCGATCACCGGGCGGCCGCCGGCGGCGGCGGTCATCCGGGAGGCGGCGGCCGCGATCGCCGAGTCGTGGTTGAGGATCGACAGGATCACCGTCTCCAGGATCACCGCCTCGGCGAAGCTGCCCTCGACGGTGAGCAGCGGCGAGCCGGGGAAGTAGACCTCGCCCTCGGGGTAGCCCTGGATGTCGCCGCGGAAGCGGTAGTCGGCGAGGAAGCGCAGGGTGTCCTCGTCGACCACGTCCTGTCCGGACAGCCAGTCGAGCTGGGCGCTGGAGAAGCGGAAGTTCTCGACGGCGTCGAGTACCCGGCCGGTGCCGGCCATGACGCCGTACCGGCGGCCGTTCGGCAGGCGGCGGGTGAACACCTCGAAGACGGAGCGGCGGTGCGCGGCCCCGCTGCGCAGGGCGGCCTGCAGCATGGTGAGCTCGTAGCGGTCGGTGAGCAGCGCGGTCGAGCCGGCCGCGCGCACTGAAGTGGCGTCCATGAGGATGATGCTACTACCACTTAGCGTCAGAGTGACGATTTCTCGCCGAGTGGGCCGGGTCGGAATCGCCCGGGTGTCCCCCGGATGGCAGCATGGGGCTTGAGGACCAACGGACGAGTGTGCAGCGAGGAGGACCCGGCGTGAGTGTCGCGCCCGCAGAGATCGAGCGCCCTGAGGTCGAGGGGCTGCCGGTGACAGAGCCGGACACGCCCTGGGTGACCATCGTGCACAACGACGCGGTCAACCTGATGAGCTACGTCCAGTACGTGTTCCAGGCCTACTTCGGCTACCCGAAGGACAAGGCCAGGAAGCTGATGATGGACGTCCACACCAAGGGGCGGGCGGTGGTCTCCAGTGGTTCCCGCGAGGAGATGGAGCGCGACGTCCAGGCGATGCACGGCTACGGCCTCTGGGCGACGCTGCAGCACGACTGACGCCGGGCCGACGGGTCGGGCGGCCGCGCGCCGACCGGCCGAACGCCGACCGCCGACCGCACGACACGAAGACGACGAAGACGGGCTGACCGATAGAGATGGCTGGGTTGTTCGAGAGCACCGGCGGTGGCGGCGCGGCGATCGCGCTGGACGAGTGGGAGGCCTCCATCCTCCGCTCGCTGGAAGTGCAGTTGCTGGAGCTGATCGGCCCCGGCCCGGGTGGGGAGGGCGGCGACCCGCTGGCCGCGCTGTTCGCCGAGGGCCCGACCGAGGCACCCGCCGACCCGGTGCTGAACCGCTTCTTCCCGGACGCCTACCGCGACCCGGAGAAGCCGGACGACGAGGAGGCCCGGGCCGCGTCCGGGGAGTTCCGCCGCTTCACCGAGCTGGACCTGCGGGCCCGCAAGCGGGACGACGCGCTGTTCGTCGTCCGGGCGCTGGACGGCCTCGGCGGCGCCGGGGTGCTCAAGCTGGGCGCTCCCGACGTCCTGCGCTGGCTGGGTGCGCTGAACGACCTGCGGCTGGCCCTCGGCGTGCGGCTGGAGGTCACCGAGGACGACGAGGAGGGCCTCTACGCGCTGCCGGACGGCGACGAGCGCAAGCCGCTGGTGATGGCGTACCTCTGGCTGGGCGCGCTGCAGGAGTCGCTGCTGGAGGCGATGGCCGACTGAGCGGCGCCGGCGGGCGGACGGCCCCGGTCGGGTGAACGGGGCCTGAACCCAAGGGAGTTCCCGCGTGTACGCGGGGCGTCGCGGTTCTCTCCCGTTCGCACTTCCGGGGTGATCCTGCCCGCTTTCGGGCAGGCCCCGGCGGTTCGGTCCAGCATGTGGACGATCAGCCGCGGCTTTTCCCTCCAAAATCGGGCAAACCCTGCCAGGGCATGCTCAAATATCGCTCAGATGGACACCGTTATCCGGATCGTGCGTGGTACGACTTCTCCACCCCCGAGACCGAGCAGGACGGTGCACCATGGCCGAGAAGTCGTACGACCACGTGGTCGACACCAAACCGGACGAGGAGGGCTACGAGCGGGGACTCGGCAGCCGCCAGATCCAGATGATCGCGATCGGCGGAGCGATCGGCACCGGGCTCTTCCTCGGCGCCGGCACCGCGATCTCCAAGTCCGGCCCGAGCCTGATCCTCTCCTACGCCGTCGCCGGCGTGGTGATCTTCGTGATCATGCGCGCCCTCGGTGAACTCCTCACCTACCGACCGGTCTCCGGCAGCTTCGCCGAGTACGCGCGGGAGTTCCTCGGCCCCTTCGCCGGCTACGTGACCGGCTGGACGTACTGGCTGTTCTGGGTCGTCACCGGCATGGCGGAGACCACCGCCGCCGCCGTGTACGTGAAGTTCTGGGCACCCGGCATACCCCAGTGGGCCAGCGCGCTGACCTTCCTGGTCGTCCTCTACGCGGCCAACCTGATCTCGGTGAAGCTGTTCGGCGAGATCGAGTTCTGGTTCTCCATGGTCAAGGTCACCGCCATCATCGGCATGATCCTGATCGGCATCGGGGTGCTCACCCTCGGCTTCAGCAAGGCCGGTGACACCGCGTCGATCACCCACCTGTGGCAGGACGGCGGCTTCTTCCCCAAGGGCATCGGCGCCACCGTGATGACCCTTCAGATCGTCATGTTCGCCTACCTGGGCGTCGAACTCGTCGGCGTCACCGCGGGCGAGAGCGAGAACCCCGAGAAGACCCTGCCGCGCGCCATCAACACCCTGCCCTGGCGCATCGCGCTGTTCTACATCGGCGCACTGGTCGTCATCCTCTCGCTCGTGCCGTGGACCGAGTTCCAGCCCGGCGTCAGCCCGTTCGTCGCCGCCTTCGGCAAGATCGGCATCCCGGCCGCGGCCGGCATCATCAACTTCGTGGTGCTCACCGCCGCGCTCTCCTCCTGCAACTCCGGGATGTACTCCACCGGCCGCATGCTGCGCGACCTCGCCCTGCGCGGCCAGGCCCCGGGACAGCTCACCAAGCTCAACTCCCGCCGCACCCCGGCCTTCGCGATCACCGTCTCCAGCCTGCTGATGGGCCTCGGCGTGGTGCTCAACTACCTCGTCCCGGCACGGGCGTTCGAGTACATCACCTCGGTCGCCACGGTCTGCGGCCTGTGGACCTGGGCGATGATCCTGATCTCCCAGATCCGCTACCGCCGGGCCTGGCAGGCCGGCCGCCTGCCGGCGCCCAGCTTCAAGGCCCCTGGCGGCGCCTGGGTCAGCTGGACCGCGCTCGCCTTCCTCGCCCTGGTCGTGGTCCTGATCGGCCTGGACGAGGACAACCGCATCTCGCTCTACGTGTTCCCGGGCTGGGCCCTGGTGCTGGTGGTCGGCTACCGCTTCCTGCGGCGCCGCGACCCACAGGCCGTCGACGGCCCCGCCCAGGAGGCCGGCCGCGACCACGCGCAGGTCGCCAACGGCGGCTGATCCCGCGCCTCGTACGGACACCGGGCCCACCCGGCGGGCGCCCCCGCCGGGTGGGCCCGGAGTCCGTCGCCCACCCCGCGGACGCCCGCCGACCGCGCCTCGGACGCCCCGGCGGACACCCGCCGGGGCGTGGCTATCCTGACCGCATGCTGACCATCACCCGAGAACTCCGCGACCGGATCGTGGCCCACGCCCGCGCCGACCACCCGGACGAGGCCTGCGGCGTGGTCGCCGGACCGGCCGGCAGCGGACGGCCCGAGCGGTTCATCCCGATGCTCAACGCCGCCCGCTCGCCCACCTTCTACGAGTTCGACTCGGGCGACCTGCTCAAGCTCTACCGCGAGATGGACGACCGCGACGAGGAGCCGGTGATCGTCTACCACTCGCACACCGCGACCGAGGCCTACCCCTCGCGCACCGACGTGAGTTACGCCTCCGAGCCGTTCGCCCACTACGTCCTGGTCTCCACCGCGGACGGCAACGGGGAGGACGACCCCTACCAGTTCCGCTCGTTCCGCATCGTGGACGGCGAGATCACAGAGGAAGACGTCCAGGTCGTCGAGACGTACCAGGCCTGACCGGCACCCGCCCGGACGCGGCCCGCCGACCGCCGACGAGCGGTCGGCGGCCCGCGCCGTCTCAGCAGCGGGGACGGGAACATCCGGATCCCGAGACGGGCATGTCTAAGCGGGCCCGGGAATCTATACGATGAGCCCATGCGTTCCGTCGATGTGAGCAACCAGGCCCCGGGCACCCGCCTCGTGGCGCGCCTGCACATCGACCTGTGCCGGCACGCCGGCGCGATCTGTCCAGGCACGCCCGCGCGCTCGCGCTGAGAGCCGCCGCACCCCACCCGGGCCCGCCACCCCTGCGGCGGCGCCGAGCCCCGGGCACCCGTCCGCCCTGCCGCGCCCGCTGCGGCCCACCCACTCCACGACTCGCACAGGAGCGCACCCATGGCCATCGAGGTCCGCATCCCGACCATCCTCCGCACCTACACCGACGGCGCCAAGGCCGTCGAGGGCAACGGCAGCAACCTCGGGGAACTCTTCACCGACCTCGACGCCCGGCACCCGGGCATCGCCGCCCGCCTGGTCGAGGGCGGCGAGCTGCGCCGCTTCGTCAACGTCTACCTGAACGACGAGGACGTGCGGTTCCTGGAGGGCATCTCCACCGCCCTCGCCGACGGTGACAGCGTCACGATCCTGCCCGCCGTGGCCGGCGGCGCCCGCTGACCTCCCGGTTCCCCCGCCGCCGGCGGGGGAACCACCCTCGTGACCCTCACCGCCGTGTGACCCTCACCGCCGTGGCCGGAGGCCTCCCTTGCGTTACGACAGTCCGCTCGAAGCCGTCGGCAACACCCCGCTGGTCCGCCTGCCGCGGCTGTCCGCCGCCGTTCCCGGCAACACCGAGGGCCTGGTCAGCCTCTGGGCCAAGCTGGAGGACCGCAACCCGACCGGCTCGATCAAGGACCGCCCGGCGCTGCACATGATCGAGCGCGCCGAGGCCGACGGCCGGCTCGCCCCGGGCTGCACCATCCTGGAGCCCACCAGCGGCAACACCGGCATCTCGCTCGCCATGGCCGCCAAGCTCAAGGGCTACCGGATGGTCTGCGTCATGCCCGAGAACACCAGCGAGGAACGGCGCGAGCTGCTCCGCATGTGGGGCGCCGAGATCATCCCCTCCCCGGCCGCCGGCGGCTCCAACACCGCCGTCCGGATCGCCAAGGAGATCGCCGCCGAGCACCCCGACTGGGTCATGCTCTACCAGTACGGCAACCCCGACAACGCGGGCGCCCACTACACCGGCACCGGCCCCGAGATCCTCGCCGACCTGCCGACCGTCACCCACTTCGTGGCCGGCCTCGGCACCACCGGCACCCTGATGGGCGTCGGCCGCTACCTGCGCGAGAAGGTCCCCGGCGTGAAGATCGTCGCCGCCGAACCGCGCTACGACGACCTGGTGTACGGGCTGCGCAACCTCGACGAGGGGTTCGTCCCCGAGCTGTACGACGCCGAGGTGCTCACCACCCGCTTCTCCGTCGGCTCCGCGGACGCCGTCCGCCGCACGCGTGAACTCCTGCAGCAGGAGGGCATCTTCGCGGGCGTCTCCACCGGCGCCATCCTGCACGCGGCGATCGGCGTCGGCCGCAAGGCCGCCGCCGCGGGGGAGCGCGCGGACATCGTCTTCGTGGTCGCCGACGGCGGCTGGAAGTACCTGTCCACCGGCATCTACACCGCCGAGTCCACCGAGGCGGCGGTCGAGGCGCTGCAGGGCCAGCTCTGGGCCTGAGGCCCGGCCCCGGCCCCAGCGCCGGACCCGGCTAGTTCAGCACCTTCTGCGCCCGGGCCCACACCTGCCGGTCCACCGTGCCCGCCCGGCGGCGGAACGCCGACAGCGGCACCTCGCGCAGCTCGTCGGTCTCCAGCCAGCTGGCCCGGCCCTGGCGGTCGCCGACCGAACCGGGCGGCAGCGGCAGCACTCCCGGTCGCTCGGCGTGGTGCTTGCTGGTGATCTTCGCGACGGTGGCCGTCCGGCCGTGCACCCGCAGCACCAGGCACGGGCGGTCCTTGGCGCCGGGGCCGTCCTCGAACGGCACCTCCGCCCACCAGATCTCCTGCGGCTCCGGGCGGGCCGCCCGGGTGCTCGGGCGCGGCCGCGGGCCGGTCGGCCCCGCCGGGCGCGCGGCCGGGCGGGTGCGCCGCGCCAGCACCGCCGCGACGGCCGCCACCAGCGCGATGCCGGCCAGCGCCAGGACGACCCAGGTACCAGTCATGCCGTTCATGCGGCGAACCGTACCGGGCCGACGGCGGACGCCACCACCGTGCCGACCGTGACAGTTGAGTATTTGTCCCCGCGTTGCTCCCGGTTCGTCACGGAACCGCCACGGTGCCCGTTCTGTGCCGAACGCCCGCCCCGCTCCGGGGAGGCTGCGTCACGAACGCCCGCCCCGCCCCGGAGGTGCCTCGTGAGTGAGCGACGTCAACGAAGCGAGCGAACGGTCGACGAGCGAACGGCCGACCGGAGAACGGTCGGGGGGCGCGCGTGAGCCGCGACGACGAACCGTGGTCCTACGCCGAGATCGCCCGGCACATCGGCGTCCGGCCCGACACCGTCCGCAGCTACCGGCGGCACGGACTGCTGCCCGACCCGGACGCGACCGACGGCAGCGGCCACCCCCGCTGGTACCCCGACACCATCCGCGCCTGGGCGCGCAACCGCCCCCGGCACCGCTGATCCCACCCGCGCCCCCGCCTCCCGCCGCCGTCCCCGGCGTTCTGGTGATTCCAGCCACAGCCCGGCACGGGGACGGGGGCAAAGTGCCGCTCCACCCTTACCCTCGACACACCAATGCAGTGCTACCGGCCGGTCCACCGGCCCGGCCTGCCGTTTTCCATGCCGTTTTCCAGCAGCAGCCAGGACGTGTCGGGGCGGAGGGGCTCGGATGAAACTGACCGTGGTGGGGTGCTCGGGGAGCTTCCCGTCCGCCGACTCGCCCTGCTCCAGCTACCTGGTCGAGGCCGAGGGCTACCGCGTCGTCCTCGACCTCGGCAACGGAGCCCTCGGCGCCCTGCAGAAGTACACCGGCCTCTACGACGTCGACGCCGTCCTGCTCAGCCACCTGCACGCCGACCACTGCATCGACCTGTGCGCGTACTGGGTGGCCCGCAACTACCGCGCCGAGGGCTGCCCCGACCCGCTCCCGGTGTACGGCCCGGCCGGCACCGCCGAGCGACTCGCCCGCGCCTACGACATGCCGGAGAACCCCGGCATGAAGGAGGTCTTCGAGTTCCGCACCCTCACGCCGGGCAGCTTCGACCTGGGCCCGTTCCGGGTGGACGTCGCCCAGGTCAACCACCCCGTCGACGCCTTCGCCTTCCGCCTCGGACACGGCGGCCGCTCGATCGTCTACAGCGGTGACACCGGTGAGAGCACCGAACTCGTCGAACTGGCCCGCGACACCGACCTCTTCCTCTGCGAGGCCGCCTACATCGACGGTCGGGACACCTACCGGGCCGTCCACCTCAACGGCCGCGAAGCCGGCGAGCACGCAACCGCCGCCGGCGCCCGCCGGCTCGTCCTCACCCACATCCCCCCGTGGACCGACGCCGAGCACAACCGCCGCGACGCGGCCGCCGCCTACGCCGGCCCGGTCGAGATCGCCCGCGCCGGCGCGGTGTACGAGGTCTGACCGGCCGGCGGGGGCTCGACGACGGGCCTCAGGGCCGCCGGGGGACGGGCAGTCCGAGGTGGTCCCGCAGGGTCGGGCCGGTGTGGTCGGCGCGGAACACCCCGCGTTCCTGGAGCAGCGGCACCACCCGGTCGACGAACTCGTCCAGGCCGCCCGGGGTGAGGTGCGGGACGAGGATGAAGCCGTCGGCGGCGTCGTTCTGCACGAAGTGGTCGATCTGCGCGGCGACGGTCGCGGGGGAGCCGACGAAGGACTGCCGGCCGGTCACCTCGATGACCAGTTCGCGGGTGGTCAGCCCCTTCTCCGCGGCGACGGCCCGCCACTGTTCGGCGACGGCCCGCGGGTCGCCGAACCGGACCCGGCCCTGGACGAGCGTGCTGTCCGGCTCGGGATCGACGTCCGGCAGCGGTCCGTCCGGGTCGTGGTCGGAGAGGTCCACGCCCCAGACCTGCTCCAGGAAGGCGATCGCGGTCTGCGGGCCGACCTGGGCCCGGCGGACCTCGGCGGCGCGTTCGTCGGCGTCGGCGTCGGTGTCGCCCAGGACGAAGGTGGCCCCAGGCATGATCTTCAGCTCGTCCGGCCCGCGCCCGTACGCGGCGAGCCTGCGCTTGACGTCCGCGTGGAAGGCCTGGCCGGCGGCGAGGGTGGAGTGCCTGGTGAAGACCACGTCGGCGGTGGCGGCGGCGAACTCCCGGCCCTCTTCGGAGTCCCCGGCCTGGATCACCACCGGGTGGCCCTGGGGCGGGCGCGGCAGCGAGAGCCGGCCCTCGACCTCGAACTGCGGGCCGCGGTGCCGGACGCCCCCCTCCTCGGCGTCCCAGAACTCCTTTGCCAGCCGGACGAATTCGGCGGCCCGGGTGTAGCGGTCGGCGTGGTCCAGGTAGCCGCCGCGGCGGAAGTTCCCGCCGGTGAAGGCGTCCGAGGAGGTGACCACGTTCCAGGCCGCGCGGCCGCCGGAGAGGTGGTCCAACGAGGCGAAGCGGCGGGCCAGTTCGTACGGTTCGTTGAAGGTCGCGTTGACGGTGGCGGCCAGGCCGAGCCGCTCGGTGACGGCGGCCAGCGCGTTCAGCACGGTGATCGACTCGGGGCGGCCGACCACGTCCAGGTCGTGGATGCGGCCCTTGGACTCGCGCAGCCGCAGGCCCTCGCCTCGGCCTCGGTCGCGGAGACGCCGACCAGCCAGCCGGCCCGGCCGCGGCTCACCCAGTCCAGGGTGTTGACCGAGATCGAGGTGTGGAAGGGCTCGGTGTGGGTGGTGGTGACGGTCGGCACCAGTCCGATCCGGCCGGTCAGCGGGGCGATCCGGGCGAGTGCGGCGAGCGCGTCGGGTCGGCCCGGCTCGGCGGCGAAGGAGTCGTCGAGGGTGACGAAGTCCAGGGTGGCCCGTTCGGCGAGCCCGGCGAGGGCGGCGTAGTGCCCGGCGTCGAAGCGGCCGGGGCTGTCGAGGGCGGCGGACAAGGCACGCCGAAGGCCCCGCCCCGCCGCTGGGGGAGCAGCGGCGGGGCGGGGCCTTCGGGCGGAGCGGTGCGGGCGTCAGGCCTTGGTGACGTCCTCGATCTCGTCGTCGTCCTCGCGACCGGGGGTCTTGAGGTCGAACTTGGTGATCGCGAAGCGGAAGAGGAAGTAGTACAGCGCGGCGAAGACCAGGCCGAGCGGGATGATCATCCACGGGTCGGTGGCCTTGTTCCAGGCCAGCAGGTAGTCGATCAGGCCGCCGGAGAAGGTGAAGCCGTCGTGCACGCCGAGCGCCCAGGTGACGGCCATCGAGACGGCGGTGAGCAGCGCGTGGATGACGTACAGGGCCGGGGCGATGAAGACGAAGGCGAACTCGATCGGCTCGGTGACACCGGTGACGAAGGAGGTCAGGGCCAGCGAGACCATCATGCCGGTGATCGCCTTGCGGCGGTGCGGCTTGGCGGAGTGGGCGATGGCCAGCGCGGCGGCGGGCAGCGCGAACATCATGATCGGGTAGAAGCCCGACATGAACTGTCCGGCGGTCGGGTCGCCGGCGAAGAAGCGGGTCAGGTCGCCGTGCACGACGGTGCCGTCGGCCTTGGTGAAGTCACCGGTCTGGAACCAGGCGAAGGAGTTCACGAACTGGTGCATGCCGACCGGCAGCAGACCGCGGTTGACCAGGCCGAAGGCGCCCGCACCGAACGCGCCGGCGCCGATCAGGGAGTCGTTCAGGCTCTTGATGGCGTCGCCGATCGGGCCCCAGGTCAGGGCGAACAGCACACCGACGGCGGTGCCGACGAAGGCCATCAGGATCGGGACCAGGCGGCGGCCGTTGAAGAAGCCGAGCCAGTCGACCAGCCTGGTGCGGTGGTACTTCTGCCACAGCACGGCGGCCAGCAGGCCGATCACGATGCCGCCGAGCACCCCGGGGTTCTGGTAGGTCGGGGCGACCCACTTGCCGTCGGCGATGTGGCCCTCGGTGATCGGGAACGCGGTGAGCACGTTCTTGTACACCAGGAAGCCGACGAGCGCGGCGAGGGCGGTGGAGCCGTCCGCCTTCTTCGCGAAGCCGATCGCGATGCCCACCGCGAACAGCAGCGGCAGGTTGTCGAAGACGCCGCTGCCGGCGGTGGCGAAGACCGAGGCGACCTTGTCCCAGCCGAGGCCGTCCTTGCCGAACACGTCGTCCTGGCCGAGTCGCAGCAGCAGGCCGGCGGCGGGGAGCACCGCGATGGGCAGCTGGAGGCTGCGGCCGATCTTCTGCAGACCCTGGAGGAGGTTCTGGCCGAACTTCTTGGCGGGGCTTGGCGTGGCCGGAGCCGCGGCGGGCGCCGGTGCCTGCGCAGACTGACTCATGGGGGTGGGTTCCTAACGGCATGGCGGTCGGTCGGGGGAAGGCACAGGGGCCGAACCGCGAACTGGTCTACACCACGGGTGGTGTAGACCAGTTTTGTAGCACGGGCGGACAAGGCAAGGAACCCCGGAAAGCGCCGCCGCCGGGAAGCGCTATGAAATCGAAACCTAGTCGCGGAACGACGATCATGATTAGCGGCGGGATTGCGATTTTGGCTATTTGCGCAACAAAAAGAGCCGCGCCCCGGCAGCGGCCCGGCCGGGGCGGACGCCCGGGGCGGTCCCGGGGTGATCCCGCCGCTCCGGGGCCCTCCCGGAGGCTGCTGAGAGTGACTGCGACGTCGCGGACGTGCACGATGTGGCACCCCCGCGCGCGGTGGACCCCCGTACGAAGCGAGCCCGGCACGGCCGGACCGCGGCCGAATTGCCTTTCCGGCGGCTGTCCGGCCGGGAATTCGGCCCTTTCCCGAAATGCCGAAGACCCCCGGGCCGTACGGTCCGAGGGCCTTCGCCGGAGATGTCCGGAGGGCGCGGGAATCAGGCCTTGGTGACGTCCTCGACTTGGTCCTCGTCCTCCCGGCCCGGGGTTTTCAGGTTGAATTTCACGATGATGAACCGGAAGAGGGCGTAGTAGACGGCGGCGAAGGCCAGGCCGATCGGGATGATCAGCCACGGCTTGGTGGCCAGGCCCCAGTTGAGCACGTAGTCGATCAGGCCGGCCGAGAAGCTGAACCCGTCGTGCACCCCCAGTCCCCAGGTCACCGCCATCGAGGCGCCGGTCAGCAGGGCGTGCACGGCGAACAGGGCCGGGGCGATGTAGGCGAAGGAGTACTCGATCGGCTCGGTGACGCCGGTGACGAAGGAGGTCAGGCCGACCGAGAGCATCAGCCCGTAGATCTCCTTGCGGCGGTGCGGCTTGGCGGAGTGCGCGATCGCGAGCGCGGCGGCGGGCAGCGCGAACATCATGATCGGGAAGAATCCGGACAGGAACTGGCCGGCCGTCGGGTCGCCCGCCAGGAAACGCGGGATGTCGCCGTGCACCATCATGCCGTCGGGCTTGGTGAACTCACCGAACTGGAACCAGACGAAGGTGTTCAGCAACTGGTGCATCCCGATCAGCAGCAGCGCGCGGTTCGCCACTCCGAAGATGCCGGCGCCACCCGCACCGAGATCGGCCAGATCCTGCGAGAAGTCGTTCAGGCCGCGGCCGATCGGCGGCCAGACCCAGAGCGCGACGACGGCGAGCAGCATGCCGACCAGCGCGGTGATCATCGGGACCAGGCGGCGGCCGTTGAAGAAGCCCAGCCAGTCGACCAGCCTGGTGCGGTGGAACCGCACCCACAGCCAGGCCGACATCAGGCCGAGCAGGATGCCGCCGAGCACCCCCGGGTTCTGGTAGGTCGCGACGGCCGCCTTCGCCGAGGTGTAGTCCACGCACTGGTCGCTGACCAGGACGGTCGGCGGTGCGCACTTCTCCGGGAAGGCCCGCAGGACCTGGTAGTAGACGAGGAACCCGACCACGGCCGCCAGGGCCGTCGAGCCGTCCGCCTTCTTGGCCATGCCGATCGCCACGCCGATGCAGAACAGCATCGGCAGGCCGAGCGAGGAGTCGAGCAGCGCGCCGCCGGCCGCGGCGAAGACCTTGGCGACCTTGTCCCAGCCCAGGCCGTCCTTGCCGAACACGTCCGGCTGGCCGAGCCGGTTGAGGATGCCCGCCGCGGGGAGCACGGCCACCGGCAGCTGCAGTGAGCGGCCCATCTTCTGGAGGCCGCCGTAGACGGTGTGCCACCACGTCGTCTGCGGGGCGGTGGCGCCTGCCGAACTCATCCTTCGCCCTCCGGGAAGCAGTTGCCGGCCGGTGGCCCCTGCGGGACCCTCGGGCGGGGCCCGGGAACACCCGGGGTCCGTCCTGCGTTCATCGGAGTACACATATATTGGTGTAGACCACCTTGGGACGCAGGCCGCACTCCGGGACGCCGGCCCCGCTGATCGTCATCCTCGGGCGACGGCCGGGGGCCTGCCCGCCGGAATGGGCCGAATGTGGACTAACGTGGCAAACCGGACCTGCACGGGTGATGCTGGTCGCGCTGCCCGGCAGCACGGCCACGACTGACCCCGCGTCAGCCACCGGCACGGACCTCGCCGCACCCGGCCGAGGAACGACCCCCACAGCACCACGCACGACGGCACCCGGCAGAGCCGCCGGCGAGCCGAGACAGAGGGAGAGAGCAGATGGCCAGCAAGGCTGAGAAGATCGTCGCGGGTCTGGGCGGCATCGACAACATCGAAGAGGTCGAGGGCTGCATCACCCGACTCCGCACCGAGGTCAAGGACGCCTCCCTGGTCGACGAGGCCGCCCTCAAGGCCGCCGGCGCCCACGGCGTCGTCAAGATGGGCACCGCGATCCAGGTCGTCATCGGCACCGACGCCGACCCGATCGCCGCCGACATCGAGGACATGATGTGAGCTGAGCCACCCGCGCTCACCCGCCCCGGCCCGCCGCCCCACCCAGGGGAACGGCGGGCCGCGGGCTACCCGGGGCACACCCCGCCGGACACACCCCGCGAGCCCCCCACAACCGGGCCGAGCCGCATCCGAACCACCACCCCGAGCCACTACGCTCAGTGCCTATGTCACGCATCGACGGCCGCACCCCCGAACAGCTCCGCCCGATCACCATCGAACGGGGCTGGAGCAAGCACGCCGAAGGCTCCGTCCTCATCTCCTACGGCGACACCAAGGTGCTGTGCACCGCCAGCGTCACCGAAGGCGTCCCCCGCTGGCGCAAGGGCAGCGGCGAAGGCTGGGTCACCGCCGAGTACTCCATGCTCCCCCGCGCCACCAACACCCGCGGCGACCGCGAAGCCGTCAAGGGCCGCATCGGCGGCCGCACCCACGAGATCAGCCGCCTCATCGGCCGCTCGCTGCGCGCCGTCGTCGACCACCGCGCCCTCGCCGAGAACACCATCGTCCTCGACTGCGACGTCCTCCAGGCCGACGGCGGCACCCGCACCGCCGCCATCACCGGCGCCTACGTCGCCCTCGTCGACGCCGTCGCCTGGGCCCGCGACAAGAAGCTCCTGCGCGCCAAGGGCCAGCCCATCACCGGCGGCGTCAGCGCCGTCAGCGTCGGCATCATCGACGGCGTCCCGATGCTCGACCTCCAGTACGAGGAGGACGTGCGCGCCGAGACCGACATGAACATCGTCTGCACCTCCGACGGCCGCTTCGTCGAGGTCCAGGGCACCGCCGAAGGCGCACCCTTCGACCGCGAGCTGCTCGACCGCCTCCTCGACCTCGGCAGCCTCGGCTGCGCGGAGCTCGACGAGATCCAGCGCAAGGCCCTCGGCGGCTGACACACGCTGACACGCGCCGGGGCAGGCCGGGGCAGGCGGACCGGGCGGCGCGAGCGGAGCGGGCGCCGGCGGGCTGAGGGGCTGTCGGCCGACCGAACCGGCGCAGCCCCACAACCGCGACCCGGGACCGACACCCCGCCACACGGCCCACCGGACAGCCTGCTGTACACGCCGGGCCCCGAGCCCGTACGGTTCCCGCAGCACCCCCGCTGCGGGAACCGCGCACCCCCCGGCGCGCGTCCCCACCACGGAACCCGCGCCCCACAGGAGGACCGGATGCCGTCCAGCATCGCCCGCCCCGCCGCCCTCGCCGTGGCCGGACTCATCGCGATCCTCCCGCTCTCCATGGTGAGCTGCTCCGCCGCACAGAAGGCGATCGACTGCGGCAGCACCGCCGTACGGATCACCGGCGACATCGCCGACGTCACCAAGGCCTACGACAACGCCAGCAACGACTCGGCCGCCGCCGGGAAGGCGCTGCAGAAGCTCAAGACCGACCTCGACCAGGTCGGCAAGAACTCGAAGAACACCGACGTCGCCAAGGCCGTGACGGACCTGCAGAAGCAGGCCGACAACGTGCAGCAGGCCGCCGACAAGAACCAGGTCCCCGACCTCAAGCCGCTCGGCGACGCCGCCGGCAACCTCACCAAGGCGTGCACCGGCTGACGGACCACCGGCGCTCGGTAGGGTGGGCGATATGTCCACCCGTCTGATCCTCGCCACCCGCAACCAGCACAAGGTCGCCGAGCTGCGCGCCATCCTCGGCGACGCCGGCCTCGACGTCGAACTCGTCGGCGCCGACGCCTACCCCGAGATCCCGGACGTCCCCGAAACCGGCGTCACCTTCGCCGAGAACGCCCTGCTCAAGGCCCACGCCCTGGCCCGCGCCACCGGCCTGCCCGCCGTCGCCGACGACTCCGGCCTCTGCGTCGACGTGCTGAACGGCGCACCCGGGATCTTCTCCGCCCGCTGGGCCGGCAAGCACGGCGACGACCGCGCCAACCTCGACCTGCTGCTCGCCCAGCTCTCCGACATCGCCGAGCCGAACCGCGGCGCCCACTTCTTCTGCGCCGCCGCCCTCGCCCTCCCCGACGGCACCGAGCGCGTCGTCGAGGGCCGCCTCCTCGGCACCCTCCGCACCACCCCGGCCGGCGACGGCGGCTTCGGCTACGACCCGATCCTCCAGCCCCTCGGCGAGACCCGCACCTGCGCGGAGCTCACCGCGGACGAGAAGAACGCCATCAGCCACCGCGGCCAGGCCTTCAGGGCCCTGGCACCGGTGGTCAAGGACCTCGTCGGCTGACGGCCGGCAGGAACGACGATGGCCCGCCACCCTTCGATTCGAAGGGTGGCGGGCCATTTCACTCGGTACGCCCGGTGGGACTCGAACCCACGACACTGCGGACCTAAACCGCACCTCTCTAGCCAGCTGGAGTACGGGCGCGCGCCGGGACAAGCCTACCGGTTGGCGGCTTGTATCGGAGCCGGTTCGCCGTCGGGGTCCGGGTCAGGCGGCGGTGTCCTTCTCGAACGGCAAGCGGCTCCTGTTCCGGCCGCAGTAGGTCGGTGTGATGGAGTGGCAGTTGGGGCAGAGCAAGCGGAGGTTCTCGCGTCGGTTGTCGAGCCAGTCGCCGTTGATGTGGTCGACCTCCAAGGTCATCGGCTTGCCGCACCAGAGCGGAGGGGTGCCGCACGACTCGCAGACGTCGGGGTGACCGATGTGGACGAGCATGGCGCGAAGCCTTTCGCCCGGCACCCGCTGGCTCCCCGGTGCGCGTCGCACCAGAAGTTCCTCGGCCGTGCGCCTGGGCCCGGTCTTCCGCCCCTTGTTGTGCGCCCGTCCGGTGAAGTGGCTGGTGTCGAGCCGGTGGAGGTCGATGGCTTCCCGTATCAGCGTCCGGGAGTTGCCGCAGTCCTTCATTCCGAGGGCGAGGATCACGCCGCGGATGCTCCGATGACCGGCTACGGCGACGGTCAGCGCGTCTTCGGGAATGGACGCGGCCCTGTGGCGGCCGTCGTTTCGGAACGTGAAGTGCGAGGTGTCGATGCCGAGGTCGGCCAGCCGCTTCTTCAGGTACGAGTAGAGGCTGTCGTAGGGCGTGACACCCAGATGAGCCATGACGCCGTTGATGCTGTCGCTGTGCGCTGCGGCTTCGGCCAAGAGCTCCCGCGGGTAGCGTCGGCGACCGTAGTCGGGTCGGCCACCGTTGAAGTGCGAGGTGTCGATGCCGTAGTGCCGGAGTCTCTTGCTCAGGTAGCTGTGCGTGCCGCCCGCCATCGGCACGCCGAGTCTGCGCATCATCTCGTTGACGCTGCTGGACTCCGCGGCGAGCGAGGCGAGCAGTTCGCGGGTGTACTTGACCGGCATGGGAGTCCCCTTCGAGCTGGTGGACCCCTTCTTCCCGTGCGTGTGAACGAGCGGCGGGCGGTTCGGTTACGGGTGGGGCGGGTTTCGGCCATCGGCTGACCGGTTGTCGGGGGCTCCGACCTGTGATGTTTGACTGCTGATTACCAATTGGTACAGACCTATTGACCTATGTGGTTCAGACCACATAGCTTCTGCGCCAATTGCAATCCCCCACGTGCGTGCTCCCCCACAGGCACGCGCCGACACTCTCTCCTGGAGGACCGAGTGTTGATCCGAAGCACGGCGGAGCGGCGTCCCACCGCCGCCACCCGCCGTCACAAGAGTCCGGTGCGCCGGGCGGGCGTGGCCTCCTTGGCCGCGGCGTCCCTGGCCGGGCTGCTGATGGCGACGCTGGGTGCGGCGCCCTCGCAGGCGTCGGCGGCCGTCGACAACGCGGCCTGTCGGCCGGACGGGCTGTACCGGACCCCCGGGGTGGACGTCCCGTACTGCTCCGTCTACGACACCGGCGGGCGCGAGAAGATGGGTGCGGACCACCAGCGCCGCATCATCGGGTACTTCACCGGTTGGCGCACCGGCAAGAACGGCGACCAGCCGTACCTGGTGAGCGACGTCCCCTGGGACAAGGTCACCCACCTCAACTACGCCTTCGGGCACGTCGGCGGCGACAACAAGCTGTCGGTCGGCACGGACGGCCCGACGAACGAGGCCACCGGGATCTCCTTCCCGGGCGTGCCCGGTGCCGAGCTGGACCCGACGCTGCCGTACAAGGGCCACTTCAACCTGCTGGCGAAGTTCAAGAAGCAGTACCCGAACGTCAAGACCCTGATCTCGGTGGGCGGTTGGACCGAGACGGGCGGCTACTTCGGGGACGACGGCAAGCGGGTGGACTCCGGCGGCTTCTACTCGATGACCGTCAACCCGGACGGCAGCGTCAACCAGGCGGGCATCGACACCTTCGCCGCGTCGTCCGTCGACTTCATCCGCAGGTACGGCTTCAACGGCGTCGACGTCGACTACGAGTACCCGACCTCGATGAAGGACGCCGGCAACCCGCTGGACTGGCAGCTCGCCAACTCCAAGCGCGGTTCGCTCGCCAAGGGCTACGCGGCGCTGATGAAGACGCTGCGGGAGAGCCTGGACAAGGCCGGTGCCGCCGACGGGAAGCACTACCTGCTGTCGGTCGCGGCGCCGTCGTCCGGCTACCTGCTGCGCGGCATGGAGACGTTCCAGGTGGCGCAGTACCTGGACTACGTCAACATCATGTCGTACGACCTGCACGGCGCCTGGAACAAGTACGTCGGGCCGAACGCCTCGCTGTTCGACGACGGCAAGGACGGCGAGCTGGCGGCGGCCAACGTCTACGGCACCGGGCAGTACGGCGGGATCGGCTACCTGAACGCCGACTGGTCGTACCACTACTTCCGCGGGGCGATGCCCGGCGGGCGGATCAACGTCGGCCTGCCGTACTACACCCGCGGTTTCAAGAACGTCCAGGGCGGCACCAACGGCCTCTGGGGCACGGCGTCCGCGACCACCTGCCCGGTCGGCTCCGGTCTGACCTCGTGCGGTGACGGCGCGGTCGGCATCGACAACATCTGGAACGACAAGGACGACGCGGGCAAGGAGTCCCCGGCCGGGTCGAACCCGATGTGGCACGCCAAGAACCTGGAGAAGGGCATCCTGCCCGACTACCTCGCCAAGTACGGCGTGACGGACACCGCGCTGCAGGGCACCTACGCCCGCAACTACAGCTCCTCGCTGGTGGCGCCGTGGCTGTGGAACGACACCAAGAAGGTGTTCCTCTCCACCGAGGACGAGCAGTCGGTGGGCGCCAAGGCGGACTACATCGTCAACCAGGGCGCGGGCGGCGCGATGATCTGGGAGCTCGCGGGCGACTACCGGTGGGACGCCACCGCGAACGGCGGCAAGGGCGAGTACGTGCCCGGTTCGACGCTGACGTCGCTGATGTACGACAAGTTCAAGTCGGCGGCCCCGTACGGTGCGACCCGTTCGACGGTCGCGCTGCCGCAGCAGACCCTGCCGGTCGACGTGTCGTTCACCAACTTCGCGCTGGGCGACTCGAACTACCCGATCAACCCGAAGCTGCACATCGTCAACAACTCGACGCTGACCCTGCCGGGCGGCACCGAGTTCCAGTTCGACTACGCCAACTCGGCCCCGGGCAACGCCAAGGACCAGTCCGGCTTCGGGCTGCAGGTGATCAGGCAGGACAACCCGGGCCCGGGCAACGTGGGCGGGCTGAAGGGCACCTACAACCGGGTGTCGGTCAAGCTGCCGGGCTGGCAGTCGCTCGCGCCGGGCGCGTCGGTGGACATGGACTTCGTCTACTACCTGCCGGTGTCCACGCCGTCGAACTGGACGGTCAACGTGGGCGGCACGCTGTACGGGATCAAGGGTGACCTGACCCGCGGTACGACGGACGGCGGCACGACCCCGCCGACGACGCCTCCCACGACCCCGCCGACCACCCCGCCGACGACGCCTCCCACGACGCCGCCGACCACCCCGCCCACCACACCTCCCACCACCCCGCCGACGACGCCGCCGGCCGGTTGCGCGGGTGCGCCGGGCTGGGACGCGGGCACCACCTACGCGACGCCCACCAAGGTGTCCTGGAAGGGCCACTACTACCAGAACAAGTGGTGGACCAAGGGCGACGACCCCGCGGCGAGCGGTGCGTGGGGAGTCTGGAGCGACCTCGGGACCTGCTGAGCCGACAGCGGTCCGCCGAGGTGAGGGACGGCGGTGGCGGTGCACCCGGTCGGGGGGTGTGCCGCCACCGCTGCGTTCCGGGCCTGCCGGGCGTTCCCGGCCGGCCGGTTCAGGCCTCGATCTTGAGGTCGCGCAGCAGCTTGGCGACGTGGCCGGTGGCCTTGACGTTGTAGAGCGCGCGCTCGACCTTGCCCTGCTCGTCGACGATGACCGTGGAGCGGATCACGCCCTGGTAGGTGCGGCCGTAGTTCTGCTTCTCGCCGTAGGCGCCGTACGCCTCCAGGACCTTGTTGTCCGGGTCGGAGAGCAGGGTGACCTTGAGGTTCTCGGTCTCACGGAACTTGCCGAGCTTCTCCGGCTGGTCCGGTGAGATGCCGATGACGTCGTAGCCGGCGCCCGCGAAGACCTCCAGGTTGTCGGTGAAGTCGCAGGCCTGCTTGGTGCATCCCGGCGTGAGCGCCTTGGGGTAGAAGTAGACGACGACCTTGCGGCCCGCGTGGTCGGCGAGGGAGACCTGGTTGCCGTCGGCGTCGGACAGGCTGAAGGCGGGCGCGGTGTCGCCGGGCTGGAGACGCTCAGTCATGGGTGGACTCTCCTGGTGCGTGCTGCTGGGGCGGGCGGTCGTACCACGGCAAACTTACCCCCGATGGTGGGTGGGGCCGCGCGACCGTGCGCGGCAGCTGACACACTGGGTCAGTCGCACAGAGCGCAACCGATCGCACGGATCGACATCGGCAAGTGAATGGGGTGGCCCGAGTGGGCGAGGCGAGCACGCAGGACAAGTCGGCGCGGACGACCGCCCAGATCGAGGCGGACATCGCGAGCGCCCGCGACCGGCTGGCGACGACCCTGGACGAGCTGGCCGTGCGCGTTCACCCGAGCACGATCTCCGCGCAGGTCAAGGCCAAGGCGGCGGCCGCCGTCGAGGAGCGGGCCGGCCGGGCGTACGTGGCCGCCAGCGGCATGGTGGACAAGGTCAAGGCGCAGTTCGTGGACGAGAAGGGCCAGCCGCGCCGGGAGCGGATCGTTCCGGCGGCGCTGGTCGGGGTGGGCCTGGTGCTGCTGGTGGCCTCGTCGCGCAAGCGCCGCAAGGGCTGACGCGGACCGCGGAACGCGGGTGGAGGCCGGGCGCGGTGCGCGCCCGGCCTTCCGTGTGCCGGGCCAGCGTCACGCTCCGCGCCCGGGGGCGGTACCTTCGGGATCGTGAGCACGAACGACGAGACCCACTCCGACCACCGGCACGAGGCCGCCCGGCACGACCGGCTGGGCGAGAAGCTGCCGATCCGGATGCTGCACGACCGCGTGCTGGTGCGCATCGAGGGAGCCGAGGGCGAGCGCCGCTCGACCGGCGGCATCCTGATCCCGGCGACGGCGGAGCTGTCCAAGCGCTGCACCTGGGCCGAGGCGGTCGCGGTGGGCCAGAGCGTGCGCGCGGTGGAGCCGGGCGACCGGGTGCTGTACGACCCCGAGGACAAGCTGGAGGTCGAGGTCCGCGGCGCGACCTACGTGCTGCTGCGCGAGCGCGACCTGCACGCGGTCGCGGCCGCGCGGTTCGGTGACACCGAGGGTTCGACCGGGCTGTACCTGTGATCGGGCTGTACCTGTGATCGGTCTCCACCCGTGACCGGTCTCCACCCGTGGACGGTCGTGGACCGGTTCCGGCCGGCCCGCTGGGCGCCCGCCGTCCCGGTGCGAGGGGCTTCGGCCGACCGGCCGTGACTCACCGGGTCTGTCCGGCGTGGGTGGCACGGGCGGACGGCGCCGTTGCTCGCGGGGTTCGCGGAGCCGGCGGCGGAGGTGGCGGCGGGGCCGGCGGCCGGGAGCGCCGGACCGGTTGTGTCGGTGGGAGGCGTTAGGGTCCCGGCATGACGAGGCGTGTGCCGGTGATGGGTGACGGGGAGCGTCGGGCCCGGTTGGGCCGGCGGCAGTTGTTGGCGCCCTCGGTGCGGGTGGCGCGGGTGGAGGACGTGGCCGACGCGGTGGTCGGGTTGCACGCGACGGACGCGGCCACGGTGTACCTGTCGGCGTGCGCGCGGCTGGTCGAGCCTTCGGCGGCGGAGGTGGACCGGGCGCTGTACGAGGACGTCTCGCTGGTGAAGCTGCTGTCGATGCGGCGGACGATCTTCGCGGTGACGGAGGGCTTCGCCCCGTACGTGAGTTCGGCGGCGGCGCGGGCGATCGCGGCGAAGGAGCGGGCGACACTGCTGAAGCACCTGCGGGACCACGCGGAGGGCTGGGACGAGGCGCGGCTGGCGGTGACGGAGCGCGAGGTGCTGGCCGCGCTCGCGGCGCGGGGTGAGGCGACGACGAAGGAACTCGGCGAGGACGTGCCGCAGTTGCGCGAGACGATGCTGATGTCGGCGGGCAAGGCGTACGAGGCGAAGCAGAGCGTGGGCAGCCGGCTGCTGCGGTTGCTGGCCTCGGACGGGCACGTGCGCCGCTGCCGTCCGCGCGGTTCGTGGTTGAGCAGCAGCTATCCGTGGGCGCTGGTGCCGCAGTGGCCGGACGTGGCGGTGCGGGAGGCGAAGGCGGAGGTGGTGCGCCGCTGGCTGGCGGCGTACGGTCCGGCGACGGTCGAGGACGTGAAGTGGTGGACGGGCTGGACGTTGGGGGACGTCCGCAAGGCGCTGGCGGACGTCGGTGCGCGGGACGTGGAGCTGGCGGGCGGTGCGGCCGGGCTGGTGCTGCCGGGCGATGACGCTCCGGTGGCGCAGCCGGAGCCGTGGGCGGCGCTGTTGCCCGCGCTGGACCCGGCGGTGATGGGTTGGCGGGGACGGGACTGGTACCTGCGGCCGGAGGACGTGCCGTCGCTGTTCGACCGGGCGGGGAACGCCGGGCCGACGGTGTGGTGGTGCGGCGAGGTGGTGGGCGGCTGGGCGCAGCGGGCGGGCGGTGAGCTGGTGTGGCGGTTGTTCCGGGATGTCGGGGTTGAGGCGGAGCGGGCGGTCGCGGCGGAGGCGGAGCGGTTGGCGGGCTGGTTGGGGGAGGTGCGGGTGACGCCGCGGTTCCGGACGCCGGTGGAGCGGGAGTTGGTGGCGGGGCGGTAGTCCGCCGGGTTCACGGGGTGGGTGTCGCCGCGGGGTGGGTGGCGGGTCCGCCGGTGGCGGTGGGTGGGTCGGTGGGCTTGGGCGGTGGGGTCTGGGTGGGCCTGGTGGTGGGGCTGGGTTGTTCGTGGGTGGTGGTGGGCTGGGGGGCCGGCGGGCTGGGCGCGGTCGGGCCGGGTGCGGGGTTGCCGGTGGCGGCGGGGGGTGCGCTGGGGGCGTGGGTGGGGATGGTGGTGATGAGTCCGGGGATGGTGGCGCTGGGTGCTGCGGGGCCGGGGTGCGGGGTGGCGCCGGTGTTCGGGGGTGTGCTGCCGGTGGTGGTGGGCCAGGTGTCGGTGCCGGGGGTGTCGTGTCCGCTTTGTAGGTCGAACTGTTGGGTGGGGGTGCCGTCGAGGGCGGCGGTCATGTAGGCGGTCCAGATCTTGGTGGGGATGGTGCCGCCGTTGATCCGGGTGAGTCCGGCGGTGCCGGCGAGTGGTTCCTTGGCGTGGGTTTTCGGGTTCTCGCGGAACAGGCCGACGGTGGTGGTGAGTTCGGGGGTGTAGCCGGCGAACCAGGCGGAGAGGTTGGAGTCGGTGGTGCCGGTCTTGCCGGCGGCGGGGCGGCCGAGGTCGAGGGCGGCGGCGCCGGTGCCGCGGGGGCTGACGACGTCGCGCAGGACGTCGGTGACGGAGTCGGCGACGGTGCGTTCGACGGCGTCGGTGGGGTTGTGTTCGGGCATCTTGGGGACGTCGATGGCGCCGCCGGGGGCGACGCGTTCGAGTTTGAGGACGGACCACGGGGTGTGTGCCTGGCCGTGGTTGGCGAGGGTGGCGTAGGTGCCGGCCAGGTCGAGGGCGCTGGGGGTGGCGGTGCCGAGGGTCATCGAGGTGTTGGCCGGGTCCATGCCGCGGACGCTGTCGGGGATGCCGAGTTTGACGGCGGTGTCCCGGACGCGGGCGAGTCCGGCGTCGACGCCTTCCTGTGCGTACACGGAGTTGACGGACTTCACCATGGCGTAGCGCAGGGTGATGTTGCCGTAGTCGGTGTCGTCCTCGTTGGGTGGTGCGTACGGGGTGGGGCCGCCGGTGACGGGGCGTTCGCTGGTGCCGTCGTAGTGGGACTCGGTGGTGATCGGGCGTCCGTCGAGGGTGTGTTGGGCGAGGAGGCCGGCGGCGAGGTCGATCGGTTTGAAGGTGGAGCCGATCTGGTTGTCCTGGCGGAGGGCGTCGTTGTAGGGCTGTTTGGCGTAGTCGGGGCCGCCGTAGACGGCGACGACGCGGCCGGTGGCGGGTTCGACGGAGGCGCCGGAGACGCGGACGTCGGTGTCGGTGGTGGGGCGGGATCCGGGGTCGAGGTCGCCGGCGAGTTCGTCCTGGACGGCTTTGGTGAAGGCGTCCTGTCGGGGTTTGTCGAAGGTGGTGGTGATGCGCCAGCCGCCGGCCTTGAGGGTGGCGGCGTCGATGGTGCCGGAGGAGATCAGGTAGTCGTCGGCGACGCCGACGAGGTAGCCGGCCTGGCCGGAGAGTCCGGTGGTGGGTTGGGGGTCGATCGGGTCGGGGAAGGTGGCGGCGGTGCGGTCGGCGGTGGTGAGGAAGCCGAGTTGGACCATGCCGTCGAGAGTGTAGTTCCAGCGGGCGACGGCTTTTTCGCGGTTCGCGGGGGTGGCGGTCTTGACGTCGTAGAGGCTGGGGGCCTGGAGGAGGGAGGCGAGGTAGGCGCTCTGGGTGAGGGTGAGGCCGGAGACGTCGACGCCGTAGTAGGCGTGGGCGGCGCTCTGGATGCCGTAGGCGCCGCGGCCGTAGTAGCTGCTGTTGAGGTATCCGGCGAGGATGTCCTTCTTGTCGCGCTGTTGGTCGACCTTGAGGGCGATGAGGAGTTCGCGGCCCTTGCGTTCGATGGTCTGGTTCTGGGTCAGGTAGTAGTTCTTGACGTACTGCTGGGTGATGGTGGAGCCGCCTTGCATGCCCTTGCCGGTGAGGGTGTTCCAGCCGGCCCGGATCATGCCTTTCAGGTCGATGCCGCGGTTCTGGTAGAAGGTCCGGTCCTCGGCGGAGACGGCGGCTTGCTGGGTGTGCAGCGGGATCTGGTCGATGGTGACGTCGGTGCGGTTGACGGCACCGGTGCGGGCGATCTCGGTGGTGCCGTCGGCGTAGAGGTAGATGTTGTTCTGGGCGACGGCGTGGGCGTTGGGGTCGGGTACGGGGACGATGACGTAGAGCACGGCGAAGCTGCCGACGGCGAGCAGGAACAGTGCGGTGAGCGTGCCGAGGGTGATGCGCCAGGTGGGCAGGAGCCGGCGCCAGAGCGGGAGGGCGCGGCGGGCCTCGCGGCGGGCGGCCCGTTTGGCCTGGCGTCGGGTGCTCAAGGTCATGCCGTGATTATGTGCTATTTGACGTCGGATCAGCGGTGTGTGGGCGGCTGACGTGGGCTGTTGCGGGTGCCGTGGTGAGTGCCGTTGCGAGTGGCGGAAAACCGGGTGCGGGCGTGGGTGCCCGGAGGTACGGTGAAAGATGCGAACTTCATAGCGCGCCCACTTCGTCAGCTCCGCTTGTCCGGCCCGGTACCCCCGGGTTCGGCCGGTCGGAGCTGCTGGGGTGTGTGCGGACGCGTGCGGGCACTCCTGTGCCCGTATTTGTCGACAAGGAGACAATATGCTGAACGCTGCCCCCGCCGAGGCGCGGCCCCCCGATCCCGGGGCGGCCCTCGCCGCCTCCCTCGGGCTGTACGCGGCCGTCGCCCGCGGCGCCTTCCGCCGCTACTCCACCTACCGGGCCGCCACCCTGGCCGGCACCTTCACCAACACCGTCTTCGGCATCATCCTCGCCTCCTCCTTCCTCGCCCTCTGGCAGGCCCGCCCCCACCTCGGCGGCTACGACCAGAGCCAGGCCGTCACCTACATCTGGGTCAGCCAGGGTCTGCTGGTCACCGTCGCCGTGTGGGGCGGCGGCTTCCAGGACGACCTCCAGGACCGCTTCCGCAGCGGGGACATCGCCGTCGACCTCTACCGCCCCGTCGACTTCCAGGGCTGGTGGCTGGCCGGCGACCTCGGCCGGGCCGCCTTCCAACTGCTGGTCCGCGGCACCGTGCCGCTGCTCGTGGGCGCCCTGGTGTTCCGCACCCGGATGCCCGAACACCCGCTGACCTGGGCGTTCTTCCTGCTCTCGGTGCTGCTCGCGGTGGTGGTCAGCTTCGGGCTGCGCTTCCTGGTCTCGATCACCGGTTTCTGGCTGCACGACTCCGAGGGCGTGCGCGCGGTGATGCTGGTGGTCTCGATGTTCTTCTCCGGGATGCTGCTGCCCATCACGCTGTTCCCCGGCCTGCTCGGCGACCTCGGCGCGGTGCTGCCCTGGGCGGCGCTGATCAAGGTGCCGACGGACGTCTTCCTGGAACGCGCGAGCGGCGGCGGGCTGCTCGGCGCGTTCGGCTTCCAGCTCGCCTGGGCGGCCGCGCTGCTCGCCGCCGGGCGGGGCGCACAGTGGCTCGCGACCCGCCGGGTGGTGGTGCAGGGTGGCTGAGCACCTCGTGGCCGGGCCCCGCCCGGACGGACACCGCCCGGACGGACACCGCGCGGCCGGGCCGCCGCCCGTACGGGAGCGCCTCGTCCCCCGCACCGCCTGGGCGGTCCGCTCCTGGTGGCTGTGCGCGCGGATGTGGATGCGCTCGATGATGGCCTACCGGGCCTCGTTCGCACTGAACCTGCTGGCGAGCCTGGTCACCCACTCCCTCGACTTCGTCGTGCTGGTGATCATGTTCCGGCACACCGACCGGCTCGGCGGCTGGACCCTGCCGGAGATCGCCTTCCTCTACGCCACCGCGACCTTCTCCCTCGGCATCGCCAACCTGCTGGTCGGCTCGGCCGACGGCCTCGGCGTACGGATCGTCAACGGCACGCTGGACACCATGCTGATCCGCCCCGCGCCCGCGCTCTCCCAGCTGTGCGCCGAACGCTTCTCGCTGCGCCGGCTCGGCCGGCCGCTGCAGGCCGCGGCGGTGCTCGTCTGGTCGCTGGCCGCCCTGGACGTGCACTGGACCTGGGACCGGGTGCTGCTGGTGCCCGTCCTGCTGGTCTGCGGCAGCGTCATCTTCGGCGCGATCTACATCGGCGGCGCCACCGTCCAGTTCTGGTGGGGCGAGTCCAAGGAGATCCAGAACTCCTTCACCTACGGCGGGGCGACACTGCTCCACTACCCGCCGACCATCTTCGCCAAGGAACTGGTCGCCGGAGTGGTCTTCGGCGTGCCGCTGGCCTTCGTCAACTGGCTGCCGGCCCTGCGCATCCTCGGCCGGCCCGATCCGCTCGGCCTGCCCACCGCCTTCCAGTACGCCTCCCCGGTCGCCGCCGCGGTCTGCGTCGCCGCCGCCGGGCTCGCCTGGCGCGCCGGGCTGCGCGCCTACCGCGGCACCGGCAGCTGAAACCCCCGTCGCCTTCGAGGAGCTTCCATGGCACTGATCGAACTCCAGGACGTCCGGCGCAGCTTCACCGTACGGGCCCGCGCCGGCCGGTTCAGCCGCACCAAGCGCGAGGTGCGCGCGGTGGACGGGCTCAGCTTCACCGTCGACGCCGGCGAGTGCGTCGGCTACATCGGGCCCAACGGGGCCGGCAAGTCCACCACCATCAAGATGCTCACCGGCATCCTCGTCCCCAGCTCGGGGCGGCTGCGCGTGGCCGGGGTCGACCCGGCCCGCGAACGCGTCGCGCTGGCCCGTCGGATCGGCGTCGTCTTCGGGCAGCGCACCACCCTCTGGTGGGACCTCCCGCTGCGCGACTCCTTCGAACTCGCCCGCCGGATCTACCGCATCCCCGACACGCGGTACCGCGAGAACCTCGACCGCTGCGTCGAACTGCTCGACCTGGCGGGCCTGCTGGACACCCCCGTGCGCCAGCTCTCGCTCGGCCAGCGGATGCGCGGCGACCTCGCGGCCGCGCTGCTGCACGACCCTCAGGTGCTCTACCTGGACGAGCCGACCATCGGCCTGGACGTGGTCAGCAAGGGCAAGGTGCGCGAGTTCCTGCGCGAGGTCAACCGCGACCGGGGCACCACCGTGCTGCTCACCACCCACGACCTGACCGACATCGAGCAGCTCTGCGGCCGGGTCATGGTGATCGACCACGGCCGGGTGGTGTACGACGGCGGGCTGGAGGGTCTGCACACCACCGGGCGCAGCGAGCGGACGCTGGTGGTGGACCTCGCCGAGTCCCGGGCCCCGATCGAGGTGGCCGGGGCGCGGGTGGTCAAGGTCGAGGGGCCCCGCCAGTGGCTGGCCTTCCCGGCGCAGCAGAGCGCCGCGCCGATCGTGGCGGCGGTCGCGGAGCGGTACCCGCTGGTGGACCTGTCGGTGCGTGAGCCGGCCATCGAGGACGTGATCGCCCGGATGTACGCCGAGGTGGCGATCGGCTGAGCGGCGCGCCGCCCGCGCCTCCCGGCCGCCGTGCCGCCCGCACGGCGGCCGGGAGCGGTCCCGGGGCGCGTGATCGCGGGGGACGCCCCCGTACGCGCCGGGTACCGGGCAGACTGGCGGGGTGAGTGACGATGCCTTCCGCGGGACCGGCCCCGGGTTCCGGTTCACCGCGGCCGACGAGCAGAAGAGACGCGGCGTCCGCCGGATGAAGACCATCGCGACCGGCCTGCTGGCCTTCGCGACCCTGGTCTTCGCCCTCTCCACCTGGGCCGATGCGGCCGGTGCCGGTTCCTGGGCCGGCTACGTGGCGGCCGCCGCGGAAGCGGGCATGGTGGGCGCGCTGGCCGACTGGTTCGCGGTGACCGCGCTGTTCCGCCGCCCCTTCGGCCTGCCGATCCCGCACACCGCGATCATCCCGACCAAGAAGGACGCCTTCGGCCGCTCGCTGGGCGACTTCGTCGGCGAGAACTTCCTCTCCGGCCAGGTGGTGCGCGGGCGACTCGCGGCGCTCGGCATCGGCCGCCGGCTGGGGGAGTGGCTGGCCGCGCCGGGCAGTGCCGAGCGGGTCACCAAGGAGGCCTCGGCGGCGCTGCGCGGCCTGCTCGCGGTGCTCCGCGACGACGACGTGCGGGCGGTCGTCGCCGAGGCGGTGACCCGGCGGGCGGCCGCGACCTCGGTGGCCGAGCCGATGGGCCGGATGCTCGGCAAGGTGGTCGCCGACGGCGGGCACCACGGCGTGGTGGACCTGGTGGCGGTCCGGGCGCACGACTGGCTCACCGCCAACCACGAGGAAGTGGTGCAGAAGGTCACCCAGAAGACGCCGGGCTGGACGCCCAGGTTCATCGACCACCAGGTCGGCGAGCGGGTCTACAAGGAGCTGCTGCGCTTCGTCACCGACATCCGGGACGACCCCGACCACCCGGCCCGCGGCGCGATCGACAACTTCCTCGTCGACTTCGCGGCCGAGCTGCAGACCGACCCGGAGACCATCGCCCGGGTCGAGCGGGCCAAGGGCGAGCTGCTGGCCCGCCCCGAGGTGCAGGAGCTGATCAACTCCACCTGGGCGGCCGTGCGCGGCCTGGTGATGGGCGCGGCCGAGGACGAGGACAGCGAGCTGCGCCGGCGCATCCGCGAGCGTGTGCGCCGCTTCGGCGAGCGCCTGGCCACCGAGCCCAAGCTGCAGGCCAAGGTGGACGGCTGGGTGCAGGACGCCGCGCAGTACCTGGTCGACACCTACCGGGCCGAGATCACCTCGCTGATCTCGGAGACGGTGGCGGGCTGGGACGCCGACGAGGCCTCCCGCAAGATCGAGGCCAACGTCGGCCGCGACCTGCAGTTCATCCGGATCAACGGCACCGTGGTCGGCGCCCTGGCCGGGCTGCTGATCCACACCGTGACGGTCGCGCTCGGAGGATGAGCCGGGAGTCGGCCTATGCTTGCCAGCACAGTCGGAACGCGCGTAGAGGCGCGGAGAAGGAAGAAGGGCACCGCCGTGGTCCAGCCGGACGGAAGTCGGATCGGAAACCCCACCGGGAACACCGGTAGCAGCAGCGGCATCGAGGCGTTCATCGCCGGGATGCCCAAGGCGGAACTGCACGTCCACCACGTCGGCTCGGCCTCGCCGCGCGTCGTCGCCGAACTGGCCGCCCGGCACGCCGGCCAGTCCAAGGTGCCGACCGACCCGGCGGCGCTCGCCGAGTACTTCACCTTCACCGACTTCGCGCACTTCATCGACGTGTACCTGAGCGTGGTGGACCTGGTCCGCGACGCCGAGGACGTCCGGGCGCTCACCTACGGCGTGGCCGAGGACATGGCGCGCCAGAACATCCGGTACGCCGAGCTGACCATCACCCCGTACTCCTCGGTCAAGCGCGGCATCCCCGACGTCGCCTTCATGGAGGCGATCGAGGACGCCCGGCTGCGCGCCGAGAAGGAGCTCGGCGTCGTGCTGCGCTGGTGCTTCGACATCCCGGGCGAGGCCGGTCTGGAGTCGGCCGAGGTGACCGCCCGGCTGGCCACCGAGCTGGCCCCCGAGGGCCTGGTCAGCTTCGGCCTGGGCGGCCCGGAGATCGGCGTGCCGCGCCCGCAGTTCAAGCCGTACTTCGACCGGGCGCGGGCGTCCGGCCTGCGCAGCGTCCCGCACGCGGGCGAGACCACCGGGCCGCAGACGGTCTGGGACGCCATCCGGGAGCTCGGTGCCGAGCGCATCGGGCACGGCACCCAGGCGGTCAAGGACCCGGCGCTGCTCGACTACCTGGGCGAGCACCGGATCCCGCTGGAGGTCTGCCCGACCTCCAACATCGCCACCCGGGCCGTGGAGCGGATCGAGGAGCACCCGATCAAGCAGATGGTGGACTCGGGCCTGCTGGTGACGGTCAACAGCGACGACCCGCCGATGTTCGGCACCGACCTCAACACCGAGTACGCGGTGGCGGCGCGGCTGCTGGGCCTGGACGAGGCCGGGGTGGCGGGTCTGGCCCGCAACGCGGTCGAGGCCTCCTTCCTGGACACGGCCGGCAAGGCCCGGCTGGTCGGCGAGATCGACGCCTACCTGGCGGGCTGGCAGCGCTGACCCTCCCCGCGGGGCCGACGCCCCCGTCGTGAACCGCCCCGTCGACCTCGGTCGGCGGGGCGGTTCCGTTTCGGCGGGGTGGTTCCCGTTCGGTGCCGCACCACCCCTCCGGCCGATGGTGCCAAAGTGGTGCCACAAGTGACTCGACATGGCGCCACCCCTGTGCCATGCTTGAGCCATGGACCTCACGCCGTACGTCGAAAACCTCCGGAACGAGCTCGCGGTGGCCGCTGCCGCCGGCGGGGACGAAGCCCGCGCGCTGGCCGACCGGCTGACGCTCCCGCTGGAGTCGGCCGTACGGCTCACCCTGCTCAACGCGCTCTCGGCCGCCATGGGCGAGGTCACCCGCGACCTCGCGCCGGGCTCGGTGGACGTGCGCCTGCGCGGGCTGGACCCGGAGTTCGTGGTGACCGCACCGCCCGGCTCCGACAGCTTCCACGGCGACGCGCCGACGGCGGTGCCACCGGCGCCGCCCGTGGTGCCACCGGTGGTGCCGGCGGTGCCGGAGTCGGACGAGAGCGGCACCGCCCGGATCAACCTGCGCCTGCCCGCCAACCTCAAGGCCCGGGCGGAGGAGGCCGCCGGACAGGAGGGCGTCTCCCTCAACGCCTGGCTGGTCCGGGCCGTCGCCGGCGCCCTGGAGGGCGGCCGCCAGCCGGCCCGCCCGGTCGCCGACCCCGGCGCCCGAGCCCCGCGCGGCGTCGGCGGCCAGGGCTTCACCGGCTGGGTCCACTGACGCCTGCGCACCACCCACACCCCTGCACCTTCGACGTCACCCCCGCTCCGACCAGCGGGAACACCTACACGAGCCAAGAGGACGGGACAGCCATGCCTACGTACGAGACCGACGGACCGATCTCCGCGACCCTGGAGTTCGAGATCGGCTCGGTGTGGATCCGCGCGAGCAAGCGCACCGACACCGCGGTCGAGATCCGCCCCGCCAACGCGGCCAGGGACGCCGACATCAAGGCCGCTGGGCTGACCCAGGTCGACTTCTCCGGCGGTCGGCTCACCATCAAGGGCCCCAAGCAGCGCACCGTGTTCTCCAACAAGAAGGGCTCGATCGAGGTCGTCGTCGAACTGCCGGCCGGCTCCGAGGTGCACGCCGAGTCCCCGATGGCGGACTTCGTCACCGAGGGCCCGCTCGGCGACTGCCGGGTGAAGGCCTCCATGGGCCGGATCCAGGTCGACCGGGCCGAGAACGTGCGGCTCAAGACCGACCACGGGGACATCCGGCTCGGCGCGGCCACCGGCGACGCCGAGGTGTTCGGGGCCGGCCGGATCGAGGTCGGCACCGTCGAGGGCCGGCTCACGGTCAAGAACAGCAATGGCGACACCGAGATCGACGAGGTGCACGGCGAGCTGGCGGCCAACGCCTCCAACGGCCGGATCCACGTCGGCGACGCCGGGGCGGGAGTGGACGCCAAGACGGCGAACGGCCACATCCGGATCGGCCGGGTGGTGCGGGGCAAGGTCACCGTGCAGTCCGGCGTCGGGGACGTGGAGGTCGGCATCGCGGAGGGCACGGCGGCCTGGCTCGACGTGCACAGCAAGTTCGGCGCCGTCCGCAACACCCTCGGTGCGGCCGAGGGCCCGGGCGAGGCCCGGGAGACCGTCGAGGTCCGCGGCCAGACCCAGGTCGGCAGCATCACCATCCGGAGGGCCTGATGGCGGCGATCTCCGCCGTCGGGCTGACCAAGTCCTACGGGGACAAGGCCGTCCTCAAGGGCATCGACCTGGACATCCCGGCGGGCAGCGTGTTCGCGCTGCTCGGGCCCAACGGCGCCGGCAAGACCACCACCGTGCAGATCCTCTCCACCCTGGTCCCGGCCGACGGCGGCTCCGCCCGGGTGGCCGGACACGACGTGGCCCGGCAGGCCGACGGGGTGCGGAAGGCGATCGGGGTGACCGGCCAGTTCTCGGCCGTGGACAACCTCCTCACCGCCGAGGAGAACCTGATGCTGATGGCCGACCTCAACCACCTCCGCCGTCGGGAGGGGCGGAGGCGGGCCGAGGACCTGCTGCGGGCGTTCGAACTCACCGACGCGGCGCGCAAGCCCGTCGCCACCTTCTCCGGCGGCATGCGGCGCAAGCTCGACCTGGCGATGACCCTGGTCGGCGACCCGGAGGTGATCTTCCTCGACGAGCCGACCACCGGGCTGGACCCGCGCAGCCGGCGCACGATGTGGGAGATCATCCGCGGACTGGTCGCCGACCACGGGGTGACGATCCTCCTCACCACCCAGTACCTGGACGAGGCCGACCAGCTCGCCGACCGGATAGCCGTCCTGGACGGCGGGCGGATCGTCGCCGAGGGCACCGCCGAGGAGCTCAAGCGGATCGTCCCCGGCGGGCGGATCCGGCTCCAGTTCGCCGACGCCCGCCAACTGGCGGCCGCCACCACACTGTTCGACTACGCCGCCGCCGACACCGAGGCACTGCGGCTGGACATCCCGGGGGACAACTCCGTCCTCACGGTGAAGGCCGTGCTGGACGCCCTCGACAACGCCTCCGTACGGGCCGAGTCGCTGGTCGTGGAGACGGCCGATCTGGACGACGTGTTCCTCACGCTCACCGGGGAGGGCGCGCGATGAGCGCGACGACGAGCTACGCGGTCAGCGACTCGCTGACCATGCTGCGCCGCAACCTGAAGCGCGCGCAGCGGTACCCGGCGATGACCTTCTCGGTCGTGGTGATGCCGGTGATGATGCTGGCGCTCTTCAACTACGCCTTCGGGGGCGCGCTGGGAGCGGGGATCGGGGGCGGCAGCTACATCGACTACGTGACGCCGGGGATCGTCCTGATGACGGCGACGGCGGGCTCGGTCGCCACGGCGGTCGGCGTCTGCGTCGACATGACGGAGGGCATCGTCAACCGCTTCCGGACGATGTCGATCTCGCGGTCGGCGTTCCTCGCCGGACACGTGGTCGGCAGCGTGGTCCAGACGATGATCGCGCTGCTGCTGGTGATCGGCGCGGCCTTCGCGATGGGGTTCCGGTCGAGTGCCGGGCCGCTGGAGTGGCTGGCGGCCGCGGGCCTGCTGATGTTCGTCACGCTGGCGCTGACCTGGATATCGGCGGGCATCGGGCTGGTGTCCAAGACCCCGGAGAGCGCGAGCAACACGCCGCTGCCGCTGACCTTCCTGCCCTTCATCGGCAGCGCGATCGTCCCGCCCGACTCCATGCCGACGGTGCTGCGCTGGTTCGCCGAGTACCAGCCCTTCACACCGATCATCGAGACCCTGCGCGGCCTGCTGACGGGCACCGGGATCGGCACCAGCGGGTGGAGCGCCCTCGCCTGGTGCGCCGGACTGACGCTGCTCGGCTACTTCTGGTCGCGGAGCGTCTTCCACCGGCGGTGACGGGGGTACGGCCGGCGGCCGCGGCCCGGGTGACGGAACCACCGTCGCCCGGGCCGCAGGGTGTGCCCGTAGTAAAGTCCGGGCAAAAGTTCACCCAGGGGGAGCACATGGCAGCGGTCGCGTGGCACAGACGGATCGAGTGGTGGTTCAGGGGGGCGGCGCTGGTCGCGTTCCTGGCCTACCTGTCGGGCCACCAAGCCTCCCGCTCGGGCGGGCTGGTGGAGGTCGAGCGCTGGCTGAACCACCCGGTGCTGCTGCTCGGGGCGGCAGCGGTGATGCTCATGGTGTCGATGCTGGTCCAGTTCGAGTTCCGAGAGCGGTGGGCGCAGCTCGGCTGCGCCGCCATCCTCTCCCCGCTCATCATGGTCTCGGTGGCGATCGGTGCCGTCACCTACTTCCTCGGCGGCGACGGCCGGTTGATGGAGCGCAAGCCCGATCCGGGCAACCCCGAGCACGTCCTGACCATCACCGACATGGCCTTCTCCATCGACCCGGTCTACCGCGTGGAGCTGCTGACCGGCAGCGGTTGGACGGCCCGCCACTGGAACCTGGGCACCTGGGACGACGGCGACGGCTTCCTACGGGCCGAGTGGTCCGGGTCGAACCGGATCACGGTGATCACGAGGAACGAGATCAGGGAGTACCCGGTCAAGCGGGACGGCCGACTGGGCGAGCCGGAGGTCACGCCCCGCTAGGTGCCCCGGAGTTGCCGTGCGGGTGCGGGCTGCGGGGTGCGGGTGGGGCTGCGAGGGCGGCGTCGCCATACTGGCGGGATGGAACCCGAGCGCTGCCCCGACCTCGTTCCCGGCCTCGGCCCTGCCGTCGCCCGGCCCGACCTCGGTCTTGATGATGCCGAGGGGAGTGCCGAGCAGCCCGGCCTGGACGAGATCGAGCGCTGGTTCGCCGCCGTGGCGGACGGCCGGGTCAGCCGGGACGAGGCCGATCGCTGGGCGGGGCGCTGGTTCCTCGACGACGAACTGCGCTGGGACGAGCTGTCCCTGTGGGCGCTGGGCCTGTTGTACGGCATCGACCTGCCGGCCGGGCCCGGCGGACCGTACCTGCACGACGACGCGCAGGTACGGGGGTGGCTGGCCGAGTTGAGGCGCCGCCGCGGCCGGTGAGGGCGGTGACGTCGGGTGTCGGGCGCCGGCTGTCAGGTGCCGGGGCCGGTGCCGGGTCGAGGCGCACCGCGCAGGCGGCGAGGACGTCGACCGGCGTGAATGTGCGGGCTCCGTCGCAGAGCCTCCCCGGCTTCCGGTGGTCCGTGCACTATCTTTCGTGCTTGTGTCGACACGTTCCGTAATCGCACGATCCGCCCCACGGAAGGCCTGTGATGACCGCCCAACTCCCCATCACCATCGACGGGGTGATCTCCCGCATGGAGGAGATCGACGCCGAACTCGACCGCCACGACGGCGTGGCCTGCTTCAACCGCGTCTATCTGAAGGTCACCAAGCTGGTCAAGGAGCACGTCACCGCCGGGACCTTCAAGGACCCCGCGTTCCTTGAGCGGATGGACGTGATCTTCGCCGGGCACTACCTCAAGAACGTCGACGCGGCCAAGGCCGGCCGTCCGACCGAACTGCCCTGGCAGCCGCTGTTCGAGGCGCGCGGCAACCGGGTCATCTGGCCGATCCAGTTCGCCCTGGCCGGCATGAACGCCCACATCAACCACGACCTCGCCCTGGCCGTCGTGGAGACCTGCAAGGAGCGGAGCACGGCCCCGGAAGTCGCGCCGGTCCACGAGGACTTCGAGAAGGTCAACGACCTGCTCGCCAGTGTCGAGGCGGAGATCCGGGCCGAGTTCGAGCTGCAGATCGTCAAGGTCGCCACCGCGCCGGCCGAGCAGCTCAAGCACGCCGTCGCCGCCTTCAGCATGTCGTCGGCCCGCGAGGTCGCCTGGCTCAACGCCACCCAGCTCTGGGAGGCGCGGAACAACCCCGTCAAGTACCAGGTCCAGCTGACCGCCATGGCCGGGGCGGTGAACGCCACCAGTCGCATGATCCTCGCCCCGGTCGTTCCGCCGCCGGCCGACTAGCGGTCGGAGCCCGACCGCCCGCGCCTGCCCGCCCGTTCCACCCATCTGCTCGCGGCGCCCGCCGGTCCGGCCATCCGCCTGTCCGACTGTCCGGCCATCGGCATGTCCGGACGCCCGCTCGACCCGCCCGCCCGGCTTCCGGGCGGGCGGGTCCTTCGTCGAGGGCGGGCTGGTCCCGCCGTGAGCCGCCGCCGCTACCGGAACGCGGGCAGGTTGCGCTCGACCCATGCGTCGAACGGCGCGGCCGGGCGCCGGAGCACCGCCGCGACGTCGGGGCTGACCGCCAGTTCGGCCGGGAGCGGGACCCCGAGGACGTCCAGGGTGCCGGGGATGACCTGCTCCGGCATGAACCGCGCCAGGTGGGCGTGGGCCTCCTCGCGCGACAGCTCGACGAAGGTCACCTCCTCGTCCAGGGCCTCGGAGAGGGCCGCGGCCTGTCGGCGCGGGCTGATGGGCTCGGGGCCGGTCAGTTCGTACGTGCGGCCCGCGTGCCCGTCCTCGCGCAGCGCGACCGCCGCGACCGCCGCGATGTCCGCCGGGTCGACGACGGGCAGGGCCACGTCGCCGAACGGGGCGTGGACCGTGCGCCCGGTGCGGACTGTCTCGGCCCAGGCGAAGGCGTTGGAGGCGAACCCGCTGGGGCGCAGCACGGTGAAGTCGAGTCCGGAGCCGCGCACGGCGGCCTCGAACTCCCGCAGGCGGGCGTGCGACGGCGCGTCCGGCCGGGTGGCGCTGACCTGCGAGGAGACCAGGACGATCCGTTCGACCCCGGCGTCCGCGGCGGCGTCCAGCAGGGCGTTCGGGCTCTCGCCCCGACTGTTGAGCTCGCCGGCCAGCAGCAGGAAGAGCGCACGGGCTCCTTCGAGGGCGGGTCGCATGCTCGCGGCGTCACCGACGCCGCCCTGGGTCCATCGGACACCGGTCTGCGCGGGGGTGGGCTGCGGCTGCCGCGACACGGCCACCACCTCCTCGTCCGCCCCTGCCAGCAGCTCCACCAGCGTCCGCCCGATGTTTCCGGTGGCTCCCGTCACTGTGATCATCGAGATCCCCTCCCAAGTGAGTTAGTTGGCTGACTTAGAAAGACCGTAGCATGCGGCCACCGGCGGCTGTCTATAGTCAGTTGGGTGACTGACTCAGTGAATCGACGTGTCCGGGCGTCGCAGAAGCGCCGGCGACTCGCCGCGGCCGCGGCCCGCGTCCTCCATGAGCAGGGCGTCGAGCGCACGACCCTCGCCGACATCGCGCGCGAGGCGGACGTCCCGGTCGGGAACGTCTACTACTACTTCAAGACCAAGGACGAGCTGGTCCGCGCCGCACTGTCCGAGCACGGCGCACACCTGGACGAACTGGCCGACGCGCTGGAGCGGTCGGAGGACCCGCGGGAGCGCCTCAAGGCGCTGGTCCGGGCCTGGATCGACCAGCGTGACGTCGCCGCCCGGTTCGGCTGTCCGACCGGCACCCTCGCCGCCGAACTCGACAAGCGGGCCGACGGGGTCCTCGACGCGGAGGCCGGCGCCGTGATCCGGCGCCTGCTCGACTGGGTCGGGAGCCAGTTCCGACTGCTGGGCCTGCCCGATCCGGACGACCTGGCGCTCACCCTGGTCGCCGGCTACCAGGGCATGTCGCTGCTGGCCAACGCCCTGCGCGACCCGGACGTGATGACCCGCGAGGGCGCCCGCCTGCTGCGCTGGCTCGACGCGCTGGCGGTGCCGGCGATGCCGGAGGCGCCTGAGGTGCCTGACGTTCCTGGGGCGCCTGAGGTGAGTCGCTGAGCCTGGCCCGCGCGGCGCTGGGCCCGACCTGCACGGCGGGCGGCTAGCGGAAGTCCGCCGCGTGGTCCCGCACCCAGCTGCGGAAGTCGCGCGGCGGCCGTCCCAGCACCCGCTCCACGGTGTCGGTCACCCGCTCCGGCTCGCGTGTGAACGACTCCCAGGCCCGCAGTCGGGAGTCCACGAACGCCGCGTCCCCCCAGGCCGCCGTCAGTCGCTCGCGGGCGGCCGTCTGCGGCGCCAGCTCCTCCCACCGCACCTCGGTGCCCAGCTCCTCGCCGATGATCCGCGCCAGCTCGGCGTGCGAGAGCGACTGCGGCCCGGTGACCACGTACGCGCCGCCGTCGTGCCCGTCCTCGGTGAGCGCCCGCACCGCGACGTCCGCGATGTCCCGCTCGTGCACCAATGAACGGCGCGCCTGCCCGTACGGCCAGCGGACCACGCCCTCCCGCACCTGGTCGGCCCAGGCGAGCAGATTGCCCGCGAAGTCGATCGCCCGGACGAAGGTCCAGCCCAGGCCCGACCGGCGGATCAGCCGCTCGATCTCCTGGTGGAAGATCGCGGCCGGCTCGTCGTCCGCGAGGTCGGCGACGTCCGCCGACAGGTAGACCACGCGCTCGGCGTGCCGGGCGATCAGCTCGACGACCCGGGGCTCCACGGGCAGCCCGGGCCACATCAGGTAGACCGCCTCCACCCCGTCGGCCAGTGCCGGCTCCAGGCTCTCCGGCGCGGTCAGATCGCCCCGTACGGGATCGACTCCCTTGGGCAGCACGACCTTTGATGGGTCCCGCACCAACGCCCGTACCTCGTGGCCGCCTTCGGCCAGCGAGGCCACAACGTGCCTGCCCACACTGCCGTTTGCGCCGATCACCAGAATCTTGGTCATGCCCGCCCCCAACGCGGGCCGGGCGGAAGGTATGCCCCCCGGCCCCGGGCCCGGCACCCCTGGCCCCCGGCATCCGACGCCGAGGGCCTTGCACGGGAAGTCGGCCAGACCGACTTCCCGTGCAAGGCCCTGCGGGTGTTCCCGGCGCGCCGGTCAGGGTTGCGCGGTGCCCGTGCTCGCGGCGCCCGGGCTCGCGGCGCCCAGGTCCGCCGCGCCCGGTGGGCTCAACCGCCCACCCGTACCACGTACTTCCCGGTCGCCCGCCCGTCCGCCATCGCGTCGTGGGCGGCCGGGACGGCGGCCAGGTCGGGCAGTTCGGTGACCGGCAGCTTCAGGCCGCCGTCGGCCATCAGGTCGACGGCCCGGCGGATGGCCCGGGCCAGGCGCTCCGGCGCGGTGGCGGCCAGGAAGCGGTGACTGAAGCCGGTGACGGTCAGGTTGCCCGCCATCAGCCGCCCGAGCGGCGGCAGGTCGGCGACGGCTCCGCCGCCCGCGTTGCCGAACAGGACGATCCGGGCGCCGGGGGCGGCCACGGTGAGGTCGAGCTCCAGGGCCTCGGTGCCCAGCGGGTCGAGGACGAGGTCGACGCCCCGGCCGCCGGTGGCGGCCCGGATCGCTTCGGGCAGTGCCTCGTCGCGGGCGAAGGCGTGGTCGTAGCCGGAGGCGATCGCGGCGGCGGCCTTCTCCGGCCGGCCGACGGTGCCGATCAACCGGCCGCCGCCGAGCAGCGGGACGAGTTGGGCGACGGCGTGGCCGATCCCGCCGCCTGCCGAGTGCACCAGGACGGTGTCACCGGCGTCGAAGCGGCCGGCGTCGGTCAGCAGCAGCACCGAGGTGGCCAGGCCGAGCGGTACGGCGGCGGCCTCGCGCAGCGCCACGCCGTCCGGGAGCGGCACGGTGAGCGCGGCCTCCGCGACGACCACCTCCGCGAGCCCGGCGCCGACCGGAGCGGCCACGACCCGGTCGCCCGCGGCCAGGCCGGTGACTCCCTCGCCGACCTCCCGGACCGTTCCGGCCACTTCCTTGCCCGGTCGGTGCGGCCACTCGGTGGCGTACGCGGCATCGCCGCGGCGGGTCATCACGTCCACGAAGTTCAGTCCGGCGTAGGCGACGTCGATCGCCACCTGCCCCGGTCCGGGGCGCGGTGCCTCGACCTCCCGGATCTGCGAGTTCTCGCCTCCGCCGGGCGCGGTCATCACCAGTGCACGCATGTCGGTCCCCCTCCGATACGATGTTCGACGAACTACGAAATTGACGCGGCACAGTGGTACCACGCCATTTCTATGGATGTCGAACATCGCAGATCAGGGAGGTCTGACCATGCCTCGCAGCACCCGCCGCCGACCGGCGCTCGCCCACCCCGCGACCGAGGAGATCGACCTCTTCGACGTCCTGCACGCCCTCTCGGACCCCACTCGGATGACCATCGTCCGGGTCCTGCGCGCCGAACCCGAACGGGCCTGCGGCACCTTCCCGGTGGACGTCGCGCCCTCGACCCTCAGCCACCACTTCAAGGTGCTGCGCGAATCCGGCCTGATCAGCCAGCGCGAGGAGGCCAACCGGCGCTTCTCCGCACTGCGCACGGTCGACCTGGAGCGGCGCTTCCCCGGCCTGCTCGACACCGTCCTCGCCGCCCACGGCCGCACCGGGGACGACTCCGTGCCCGGTGCCGGTGCCGGTGGCGGCGGGGACGTGGGCGGCCAGAAGGGCTAGCGGGCCTCGGCGCCGTCGCCGCACGGTCCGCCGTCGCCGTACGGCCGGGCTCCGCCGCGCGCGCCGGTGCAGGAGCGGTCGGCAGCGGGCCATTGCCTCCGTGCCCGTCGATGTCGGCGGGCCGTCAGGCCGAGCGGGGGAGTGGCGTCGTCGCCGCGACCCGGTGGCGGCGGTGGTACGACACCGTCACGGCGGCCAGCAGCGGGGCCCAGGCGACGGTGGGAAGGTAGAGGAAGCCGACCAGGAAGTGACCCGGCCGGGTCATGTCCGTGCCCGGCATGGCCCACCACCCGGCGAACGGCGTCCAGAGCACGGCCAGCCCGGCGGCGCCGAGCGAGGCCGCGAGGACCACCGCACGAGGATTGACCGGGCGCCCGCCGACGAACGGGACCCAGCGCGGCGGCACCGTGCCCCAGGGGCGGACCAGTCCGATGGTGAGCAGGGCCAGCGCCTCCGTGAACAGGCTCAGGAAGACCGGCCACACCGCGCCCCACCCGCTGAAACCCATCGCCCGGTACCCCGCGTCGGTGTACCCGCCGTGCCAGCCCGCGACCAGCCCGAGCCGCCACAGCCCGGCCGGCAGCGCCGTGACGGCCGCGACGTGGGCGGCGCGCACGGCCCACCGGGGCGGTGCGGGCACGACGGCGAGGGCGCGAGCGGCGGCGGAGGGCCGGGTGTCGGCGGAGGGCTGGGGCGTCGTCATGTCCCTACCCTCCCGCCGGGCCCCGGCCCGCCGCGTCCACCCGGCGACGGGCTTCGCCGGCGCTCCTCCCCCGGGTGGGGGAGGGCGCCTCACCCCGGCTGCCGGGCGCCTCACCTGCGGTGCCGGGGGCGCCTCGCCAGGGCTGCCGGGGTGTCTCACCTGCGGTGCTGGGAGGGCGCCCGGCCGTGCCGCCGCGGGGCGGTGCGCTCAGCGCAGCCGCGAGGACGACAGGATCGACGCCAGGTGCGCGACCACCATGCCCCAGGTGATCACCGTGATCGCCGCGAGCGTCGCCCGCGTCGCGTCCAGGTTGCCGAGCCCGGAATCCACCACGGCCGCCGCCAGCAGCACCAGCGAGGCCTCGATGCCGTTGGTCACCCGGTGGATCTTGAACACCGAAGCGAGCCGGCGGGCCGTCGCCATGCCCTGCGAACGCGGCTGCGTCGACTCCTCGTCCGCCGGCGGCTGACCGCTGCGGGCGCGGGCCACGTCCACCAGGTCCGTCGAGGCCTTGAGCAGCACCACGCCCAGCGCGGCCGCCAGACCCGCCGACACCCACAGCTCCGAGCCGCCGCGTGCCGCCCGGACACCCGCGCCGATCATCAGCGCGGCGTCCGCCAGATAGGCGCCGAGCCGGTCCACGTACACCCCGGCCATGCTGAACTGGCGCTTCCAGCGCGCCACTTCGCCGTCCACGCAGTCGAAGAGCAGGAACAGCTGGAACAGCACGGCCGCCAGGGCCGCGCCGGTCAGGCCCGGGATCAGCAGGGCCGCGCCGCCGCCGACCCCGCACACCACCATCACCCAGGTCAGGGTGTTCGGCGAGACCGAGGTGCGGACCAGCTGCCGGGTGGTCCGCAGCGAGATCGCCCGCATGTACAGCCGACCCGCCCAGTGCTCACCGTTGCGGCTCTGCAGCTTGGCCTGCGGCTGGCACACCTCGCGCAGCTCGGCGAGTGCCGGAGCAGCCACCATGACGACATCCCTCCACCTGTCCCGTGACGATCAGCACAGGCTACGGCCTCCCGGTAACGCCCCGACCAGCCGGTACGGCACCTGCGGGCCGGCCGGCAGGACGCCCGTGGACCAGGCCGGCGCGACGCCCGTGGACCGGGCCGGCGCGACCTCCCTGGACCGGCCGGCATGGCCGGTGCGGCCGGGCGAAAATCGGTGGGCCCCCGACGAGCCCCGGGCTAGGCTTCGCGGGTTCGCCGGAACCGGAAGCCCCGGGCCCGACCACCGTTCCCCGCAAGCCCGTTGACGTCATCAAGCCCGACGACGTCACCAGGCCCGTCGACGCCATCAGGCCCGTCGACGTCACCAGGCCAGGGCCGTTCCGACCCGCCTCGGAGCCGTCCGGCCGGATCCGGGACGACGGCGGCGACAATCCCGGACCGGGCCCGCAGCAGAACGAGGAGTACAGATCCATGGTGACCACGGGCAGCCCGTCGTACGGCCCCGACCTGGCCCGACTGCTGGACGACCACCGACCGCAGGGCCCGGAGGAGACGGCCGACCACGAGCGAGCCCGCAGCCTCCTCGGCGCCGCCGACCCCTGGAACCGCGGCACCTTCCCCCTCCACTTCACCGCCTCCGCGCTGATCGTCCACCCGCCGACCCGCCGCGTCCTGCTGCGCTGGCACGTCCGCCAGCAGGCCTGGCTGCAGGTCGGCGGCCACGGCGACCCGGGGGAGACCCGACCGCTGGACATCGCCCTGCGCGAGGGCCGGGAGGAGACCGGCCTCGCCGACCTCACCCCGTGGCCCGACGCCGCTCTGGCCCACCTCGTCGTGGTCCCCGTCCCGGCCTCACCCGTCGAGCCCGCCCACGAGCACGCCGACCTGCGGTTCCTCCTGTCGACCGGGACCCCGGACCGGGCCCGGCCGGAGAACCCGGCCTCCCCGCTGGAATGGCTCACCGTCGAGGAGGCCGTGCAGCGGACCACCGAGGACAACCTCCGCGAGACCCTCGCCCGCGTCGCCCGCCTGCTCCCGCCCGCCTGACGGCCCCCGCGGCCGTCTGACGCCCCTCGCGCGTCCGACGGCCGCCCGCCGCCCGCTCTCGCCCGCTCCCGTCCATCTGACGACCCTCGCCCTGGAGACCACCGGATGCACACCGACCAGATCCTCATCTTCGACGCCGACGACACCCTCTGGGAGAACAACGTCCTCTTCGAGCGGGTCATCGACGGCTTCCTGGACTGGGTCGCCACCCCGGCCGACCGGGACCGCACCCGCTCCCTCCTGGACGGCATCGAAGCCGCCAACTCGGCCACCCTGGGCTACGGCGCCACCGTCTTCCGGCAGAGCCTCGCCGACTGCCTGCAGCAACTGAGCGGCCGCACCCCCTCCGCGGAGGAGCTCGCCCGCATCGACGAACTCCTCACCCCGCTGAACAGCCGGCAGGTCGAGCTGATCCCCGGCGTCGCCGACACCCTCACCGCCCTCGCCGACCGCCACCACCTGCTGCTGCTCACCAAGGGCGACCAGGACGAGCAGCAGGGCAAGGTGACGGCGTCCACCATCGACCACCACTTCCGGGGCATCCACATCGTGGCCGAGAAGTCGGTCGACACCTACCGGCAGCTGACCGCGGACCTCGACCTCGACCCGGACCGCACCTGGATGATCGGCAACTCGCCCAAGTCCGACATCGCCCCCGCCCGCCGGGCCGGCCTGCGCACCGTCTACATCCCGCACGAGCACACCTGGGTGCTGGAGCACGAGGAGCTCGGCCCGGACGCGGCGACGCTCCGGCTCGGGGCCTTCCCCGAGCTGCTGCGCCACTTCTGATCCGGACGGCGGGCCGAGCCGGACCGAGCCGAGCCGGGCCGGGCCGGGCCGAGCTAGATGGTGAGCGCCGTCACCGGGGCCTGCGCCCCGTCCCGGTACAGCCACGCCCGTTCGGCGGCCGACCACACGCTCGTCGTCAGCAGGTAGAGCGCGGCGGCCACCGGCACCAGCGTCGCGAACAGCACCGACCCGAACGACAGGTACGGCAGCAGCCCCGCCCCCGGCTGGGGGGTGGGCTGCGCCGCGGCTGCGGCCGTCGCACGCCGGGCCCGGCGGAAGTTGACGACCCCGACCGCCGCCAGCCCCGCGTACAGCAGCCCGAACACCGCCAGCTGCCCGGCGCCGTGCGCACCGCCGACGTGCAGGCCCAGCGGCACGCCGAACAGGGTGTGGTCGAGCAGGTCGTTCGGGGTGGTGAACAGCCGGTACATCACCGAGAAGAACGGGATCTGCACCAGCACCGGCAGGCACCCCGCGAACGGCGACACCTGCTCCTTCCGGTACATCTCGGTCAGCGCCTCCTGCAACTTCTCCGGGCGCTTCTCGTGCTTCTTCCGCAGCGCGGCGACCTGCGGCGCCAGCCGCGTCCTGGCCTTCTCCCCGCGCGACGCCGCCCGGGCCAACGGGTGCAGCGCGAGCCGGACGGCAACGGTGAACAGCACGATCGCCAGCGCGGTCGGCATGACGTGGGCGATGGCGGCGACGACGGCGTGCGCGGCGGCGACGGCCGGGTCGAGAACAGCGAGTACGGACATGGTGGAGCGAGCCCTCCGGGGTCTCGGAACACGAGTGGTCGGCGGAGGACGGCCGCGAAGACGAACGGAACTACCGGGGCTTACGCGGCCGCCAGGGCCGCACCCGGCGCCCTGGGGCGTCGCCTGCCCCGGGCGTCCGGATCACGCTGCGGAAGGAACGCCGTACGGAACGCCCGGCGCCGCAGCACCCCGCTGCGCACCGCCGCCGGCGCCCGCGGCCCCAGGAGCCGGGCCCCGGCCAACGCCCCGGCAACCGCCCCGGCCACCAGCGCCACGGCAGCAACGGCGGCAACGGACGCCAGCGACCCGCTCTCGCTCACCAGGTTCCCGGTCAGCACCCGGAGCAGCCCGAGCAACATCGCGACAACAGCCACGGCCCGTGCCCTCCTCAGTGTCTCGCCGGCTCCCGGACGTACAGCACGACGATCCTACGACCCACCGGGTTCCCGCGGCGTACGGAATCCCGTCACGGCACATCCCGGGCGTCCACAAACACACGCGTGCCCCCGCCCGCCTCCGCCGCCACGGACGGGCCCGGGGTGGGCGGTGCGTCCTGGCCGTGGAGCCACGGGTTCCGGTCCTTATCGTCGGTGCCGGCCATGAACAGAAGCCCCCCTCTGCGTGAAACCATCGGTGCCCGAACCTAGCGGACGGGGCACGGCCAGGAGGCGCTTTCGCGGGGGCGCGCGGGGTGTAGCCATCGGTGCTACGCGGGGCTACCGTGGATGGTATGAAGACGATTACCCAGCGGGAGTTCCGGAACAACTCCGCCGCGGTGATGGACGCCGTGGAGGCGGGGGAGACCTTCCACATCACCAGGAACGGGGTCGAGGTGGCGGAGTTGCGGCCGGTGTCCGGGCGACGGCGGCTCACGGCGGAGGAGCTGGTGGCGCGGCACGTGAAGCTGCCGCGGGTGGACTACCAGCAGATGCGCAAGGAGGCCGAGGAGTACTTCGGACCCGAGGAGCTGGTGGGGGACGAGGGCGACGATCCGTTCGAGCGGCGGCGTGGCTGAGCGCCGCAGGGCGTCCCGGCGGCGGCCCGCCGGGGTGCTGGACACCTGTGTCTACATCGACCTGGCGCTGCTCAACCCGGCGGACCTGCCGGCGGTGCCGGAGCTGACCGCGATCACGTTCGCGGAGTTGCAGCAGGGCGTGTCGATGGCCCGGGACCCGGCGAGCCGGGCGGCCCGGCTGGAGGTGTTGGGCGCGGCGATGGCCGACTTCGATCCGCTGCCCTTCGACGCGGCCGCCGCCGCCCGCTACGGGACGCTGGTGACCCTGACCATCGCCGCCGGCCGGCAGCCGCGGCCGCGTCGGATCGACCTGATGATCGCCGCCGTGGCCTCCGCCCACGGGCTGCCGCTGTACACGCGCAACGTGGCGGACTTCCGGGGGCTGGGTTCGGCGGTGGAGGTCATCGGGTTGTGAGGGCGGCGGTTCCGTCCCGTTCGACGCGGTCGGCGAGGGCGGCGGCGAACCGCAGGGCCGCGCGCCGGCTGCGGCTGCGCAGCAGGATGACGTTGTTGTCGCCGCCCTTGCCCCGGTCGGGGCCCGCGGCGGCGCCGACGGCCCAGCGCGGGCGGTCGGCGAGCCGGAGGGCCAGCCAGCGGAGGCCGGCGTTCAGGCCGACGAGGACGACGTAGAGGACGAACAGGACGAGTCCTTCGACGCCACCGCCGCTGAGGTCGGTGGGCGGGACGGGGTCGTAGCCGTCCAGCGGCTTGCGGGTGGCCCGGAAGCGGCCGAGCCACACCACGGCGATCCGTACGGGCTCCTCGTCGGGGCCGGCGACGTCGAGGTAGCCGATCGACCCGGCCCGCTTGCCCTCTGCCCAGGCATTCCGTTCGGCGGCGATGGACGCGGTCCGCTGGTGTTCCCGGGTCTCGGTCTCGACGACCTCCTGGCGCTTCGTGAACTCCGCGGTCCAGGCCTTCTCGCGCTTCTTCTGCTCGGCGGACCACGCCCGTTCGCGTTCGCGACGCTCGTCGGTGCTGATCTGCCACCCCCGCTGACTGTTCATCCGCTCATCCTAGGAGGCGGGTCGGCGGGAGCGGCAGGCTCCGGCGGGCGGCAGATCCTGCCGGAGCCTGCGCGGGGTGCCCGTCAGCCCAGGCGGACCGCCGTCCCGGTGGCGGCGGAGGTGCGGGCGGCCTCCAGGACGGTGAGGGTGGCCACCGCGTCGCGCGGGTCGACCGGGGGCGGGGTGCCCGGGTCGGCCAGGGCGGCGGCGATGCCCGCGTAGTAGGCGGGGTAGTCGCCCGGGTCGGTCGGGAGGGAGATCGCGGACTCGTCCGTGCCGAGGGTGCCGTAGTGCCCGGGCTCGTCGGCGCCCCATGGGCGGGTGCCGTCGGGGCGCAGGCCGGCCCGCAGGTCGGCTTCCTGCGGGTCCATGCCGGGCTTGACGTACCCGGCGGCGTCGCCGAGCACCCGCAGCCGGGGGCCGATCAGCGGGGTGATGGCGCTGGTCCACAGGTGCGAGCGGGTGCCGGAGGCGTGGGTGAGGGCGAGGAAGGCGTCGTCGTCCACGACCGCGCCGTCGCGCCGCACGTCGATCTCCGCGTACACCGTCTCGACCGGTCCGAACAGGGTGAGCGCCTGGTCGACCAGGTGACTGCCCAGGTCGTACAGGGTGCCGCCGACCTCGGACGGGTCGGCCAGCTCGCGCCAGCCCGGCTTGGGCTTGGGGCGGAAGCGCTCGAATCGGGACTCGAAGCGGTGCACCCGGCCGAGCGCGCCGCCGCGCACCAGGCGGCCGACGGTGAGGAAGTCGCCGTCCCAGCGCCGGTTCTGGAAGACGGAGAGCAGGACGCCCCGCTCCTCGGCGAGCCGGCAGAGCTCCTGCGCCTCCGCGGCGGTGCCGGCCAGCGGCTTGTCCACCACGGTGGCCAGGCCGGCCCGCAGGGCGGCGCGGGCGAGCGGGGCGTGGGTGCGGTTGGGGGAGGCGATGACGACCAGGTCGAGCGCGTCCGGGTCGGCGAGCAGCTGCTCGGGGGTGTCCACGGCGCGGGCGTCCGGGTGTTCGCGTGCCAGCTGCTCGCGGCGCTCGGGGTTGGCGGTGACCACGGCGTCCAGCCGCAGCCCCGGCGTGGTGGCGATCAGCGGCGCGTGGAAGGCGGAGCCGGCCAGGCCGTAGCCGATCAGGCCGACGCGCAGCGGCTGTTCGGGCAGGGGGCGGGAGGTCTGCGGGTTCATGAGGCCTACTCAATCACGGGGCGCCCGGTTGCTCCCGGTTTGGTGCACGGCGTCGGGGAGCGCCGACCGGTCCCGGGCGGGGGCGCGGTGCCGGAGCGCGGACGGCTCCTGGACGGGGCCGTCGTCGCGGGCGCCGCCGCGGGCGTCGTCGGGGAGGACCGCCGGCTCGTGGTCGGGGCAGTCGACGCGCAACTGGCCGTCGCCGAACGGGGCGTCGACGAAGTCGCAGTGGTGCGGGGCGTGCGGGTCCTCGGGGTGGGCGTCGGGCCGGTAGAAGCGGCAGGTGACGCAGGTGCGGGAGACCGGGACGGCGCCATGGCGCTGGAGCGCGCGGATCATCGTGGTGGTGCCGCGGAGCATCGCGGCCACGGTGTCCCCGTCGAGGGCGGCGAGCGCCTCGCCGAGCGGCGGCGGGACGACGGCGAGGCGTTCGGCCTCGGCGCGCCCGGCGTCGGTGAGGGCCAGTGTGACGGCGCGCGAGTCGGCCCGGTCGCGTTGACGGTCCACCAGTTCCTTGCCGACGAGGGCGCGGACGGCGTCGCTGACGGTGGGTGCGGTGGAGGCGAGTGCGGTGACGATCTCGCCCTGGCGGCGGGGCCGCCGGTCGCCGGCCAGGAACAGCAGGATGTCGGCCTGGAGCGGGGTGAGCCGGACCGGGCCGGCGTTGTGCCAGGTGCTGAGGCGGACGGCCTGGCCGAGTCGGGTGAGCCCGATCAGCAGTTGCTCGCTGGGGGAGAGTCCGGGCAGCGGATCCGCCATGGTGTCCGGTCCTCTCCTCTGGTCGGCCTGCCGCCCGGGCGGCTCGGCCGTCGGGTCCGCTCGGCTGTCGGGTCCGCTCGGCCTTCGGGTCTGTCCGGCCGTCGGGCTCGCTCGGCGTCCGGGTCGGGTGGTCGGCGTGCGATGGGCGCCCTTGCATTCTAGGCAGTGCCAACTATATTTGGCTCTGCCAACAATCACTTGGCACTGCCAATGAAAGTCAATCGCAGCGAACGGAGAGCACAGCCATGCCCCGACTCGGCACGATCGACCCCGCGACCGCCGAACCCGCCGCCAAGGCCCTTCTCGACAAGGTCGAGCGGGCCCTCGGCGTGACGCCCAACATGATGCGCGCCATGGCCTCCTCGCCCGCCGTCCTGGAGGCCTACCTGGCCTTCGGCGGCGCCCTGGCCAAGGGGCGCCTCGGTGCCGGCCTGCGGGAGCAGATCGCCCTGGTCACCGCCGTCGAGAACGCGTGTGACTACTGCTACGCCGCCCACCACGTCCTGGGCGCCCGCGCGGGCGTCAGCCCGGCCGACCTCGCCGCCGGCGGCCACGCCGGGGCCGCCGACCCGAAGGAGGCCGCGGCCCTGCGGTTCGCCCGCACCGTCCTGCGCAGCAAGGGCTTCGTCTCCGACGAGGACCTCGCCGAGGTGCGCGCGGCCGGCTACGGGGACGGCGAGATCGGCGAGATCATCGGCGCGGTCGCGCTGAACTCCTTCACCAACTGGTTCAACTCGGTCGGCCGGACCGAGATCGACTTCCCGGTCGTTCCGCTGCCCGAGCCGACGCCGGCCGGCGCCTAGACCGACGGCTAGGTGTACTGACCACGGAGGTTGGTGACGGGGTTCACGGCGCGGTGATCTTGAAATGAGTGAGGGCCTTCTGGCTCGGTGTGGATTGCGACAT
>NZ_JBIWNL010000022.1:121251-144474 GCF_044767225.1 Kitasatospora sp. NPDC101447 | reverse complement strand
CGCCTTCACCACACCCAACAGCGCCACCACCAACTCCACCGACCGCGGCAGCACCACCCCCACGAACGACTCCGCACCAACCCCCCGCCCGATCAGCCACCGAGCCACCCGGTTCGACCACGCATCCAACTCCCGATACGTCAACGACCGCCCACCAGCAACCACCGCCACCGCGTCCGGCGTCCGCTCCACCTGCTCACCGAACAACACCGGCAACGACACATCACGAACAACCCGCGACTCACCGTTCCACCCCACCAACACCCGCTCACGCTCACCCGCCACGAACACATCCACCCGGTCCACGAGGACCGACGGGTCGGCGACGACCTGCTCCAGCACCCGGACCAGCCGGTCCTGGTGGGCGGTCAGTTCGTCCTCCCGGTAGAGGGCCGGGTCCGCGTCGAACTCCAGGCGGATCCCGCCGCGCGACGTCGCGCTGCCGTAGAAGTTGACCTTCAGGTCGTTCACCGGCCCGGTGGACAGCGGGTGGACCGTGGCGGGGCTGTCACCGAAGACCGGCTCGCCGGCGAAGGCCATCACGTTGACCGTCGGGCCGAGCCGGGCCTGGCGGCCGCCGGACAGGCCCAGTTCCCGGACGAGGTCCTCACCGCGGAACCGCTGGTGGCGGATCACGTCCGCCAGCGAGCGGGCGACGTCGGCGGTCAGGTCGGCGAAGGTGCGGTCCGGCTCGGGGGTCAGCCGGATGGGCAGGACGTTGACCATCGCGCTCGGCGTGGTCAGCCCGGTGCGGCCGGTGCGGCCCGCGAGGGGGAGCGCGAAGGTGAAGTCCGTCCGGCCCGTCATCCGCTGGTAGAGGACCGCGGTGGCGGCGATCGCCAGTGCGGGCCACGGCACGCCCGACCGCTCGGCGAGGGCGGCGAGCCGGGCCACCAGGTCCGGGTCCAGGGTCCGGACGCGGCGCAGGCTGCTGTGGGTGCTGCCGGCCGAACGGTCGGCGAGGGTGATCGGGTCCGGCACCTCCGTGAAGCGGTCCAGCCAGTACGCGCGGTCCTGCCGCCGCCGGCGCGAGTCCGGGTAGGAGGCCTCGTCGGCGACCACCCGGTCCAGCGTCGCGAAGGGGGACGCCGGGGGCTCCTGCCCGGCCAGCAGGGCGGTGTAGAGGGCCGCGACGCGGTCCGTGTAGACCGACTGGCCGAAGCCGTCGAGCACCGCGTGGTGGTAGCGGTGCACGTAGAACGAGCGGTCGTCGGCGAGCCTGAGCAGGGTCTGGACGCTGAGCGGGCCGCGGGCGAGGTCGAACGGCCGGGCCATCTCCCCCGCCATCCAGCGGTGCGCCTCGGCCTCCGGGTCCGGGGTGTCCCGCAGGTCGACCACGCGCAGCGGCCGCTCCTCGGCGTGCGTGACCAGCTGGTGGAGCCGCGGTTCGCCGTCCGGCTCGTGGTCCGGGCCGGTGTCCTCGACGAAGTGGGACCGCAGGGCCTCCGTCTCCTCGACGCCCCGGCGCACGGCCTGCGCGAGCACGTCGACGTCGACCGGACCGTCGATCTCGTAGTAGCCGCCGCAGTTGTAGAGGGGGCTGTCCGGCTGCAGTTGCTGGGCGACCCGGATGCCCAGCTGGGCGGCGGTGACGGGTCGACGGAGCGTACGGGCGTCGTCGGACATGGACGAGCGGTCCTCTCGGATCTGCGGGGTTGCGGACTGCGGGCGTGGCGGGGACGCGTGGGGCGGGACGGGAGCCGGCGTGGGCGTCGGAGGGTCAGGCCTCCCGGGCCAGTTCCTCGACGAGGGCCGCGCTGAGGGCGTCGATGGTGGGGTTGTCCCACATGACGGTCGGGTCGAGGGAGATGTCGAGGTGGTCCTCCAGCTCGGCGGCGACCGAGAGGACGTAGAGCGAGTCGAGGCCGTAGTCGGAGAGCCTCGCGGCGGGGTCGACGGTGTCCGCGGGCCGCTCCAGGTGGGCGGCCACGCAGTCGACCAGCCAGGTGCGCAGGCTCTCGACGGTGTGGGTGTCGGTACCGGTGTCGGTCATCGGACTCTCCTCGGTGGCAGTGGTCGGGGGACGGTGGGGACGGTGCGTCGGGTGCCGTCAGGGCGGGTCAGGGCCGGTCGGGAAGGGCTCGCCGGGCCAGGTCGAAGGACCGGCCGCCCTCGTAGCGGTCCACGAGCTCCGCGTACAGCTGCTCGTGCACCGGGCCGGCCGGCTGCGCGGCCCGTCGGACCCGGCCGGTCAGCCCGCGCCCCGGGGCCGCGGCGAGCAGCCGCGGGTCGCAGAGGGCGGCGACCGCGGGGTCGGCGAGCAGCTCGGTGAGCGGGACCGGGGCCGCGTCGGCCTCCGGCGTCCGCCGGCCCGCCTCGAACAGGGCCCGCTGGGTCTCGGACAGCAGCAGCTGGAACGCGGCGTGCTCGCCCACGCGGATGTAGAAGCGCGACCCCATCACCACCGAGAGGCGGTCCAGCGCGCCCTGGAGGATGCGCGGTCCGAGCACCACCAGGGCGTGCGCGGGGGTGCCGTGCTGCGCGGGCCCGGCCGCCGCCTCGCGCACGGCGAGCGTGGCCAGCACGTCGCAGAGCAGGAGGTCGGCGAAGGCGCCGGAGAGCAGCGAGCGCAGGGACGGCAGGTCGATCGCCGCGGCCCCGTAGAGCCGGCGGGCCCGCAGGTGCCGCAGGGTGATCCGCAGGGCGGAGTCGAGGGCGCCGACGCCGGCACCGACGGCGAGGGCCTCGGCGAGGCCCCCGGTCCCAGCCCCGGCCCCGGCGGCCGTCGCGGGCGGCAGCGCGGCCAGGGCGGGCGACCGGCGGTGGACGGCCCGCAGCGCGTGCAGCACCGGCTCGGGGTCGCCGTCCGGGACCTCCCAGGCGTCCCCGTCCGGGCGCCGGCCGGCCTCCGCGGCAGCGACGACGGCCTGGAAGCCGTACGGGTTCGCCGGGTCGAAGGGATCGCCGAGGCGCTGTTCCAGGGCGTCCGCGAGGGCTGCGGTGGTGGTGTTCACGAGGCCTCCGCCTTCCGGGGTCCGACGGGCGCCCGGTGGTCCGGGGCGTCCGGGTGGCGAGGGGCGTCCGGGTGGCCGGGGGCGTTCCGGGTGCCGGGCCGCTCCAGCAGGGAGAGGAAGGTGCCGGGCGGGCAGGCGAGCAGGTCGTCGGCGAGGTGGTCCAGCACCTCGGCCTCGGCGTCCTCGACGGGTTCGCCGAGGTCGGTCAGCGCCGTGACGAGGCAGCCGCGCAGCCAGGTGTCCGGCACCGCTCCGACGCCGCTCCCGCTCCCGGTCCCGGTCCCGCGCAGCCAGAGGTGCAGGGCGCTCGCCGCCGCGAAGCACAGTTCGTAGCGCTCGGCGAGGTCGAAGGCCTCGGCCGGGACGGCCCGGGGGGCGAACCGGACCGCCGCCATCGCCTCGTGGAGGCTGTCGGTGGCGTCGAGGAGCCGCTCGGCGAGCGCGAGCACCGAGCGCAGCCCGTCGGACGTGCCGGACGCCGACGACGTGTCGGACGGGGCGGTCGTCGCCCCCGCCGGCTCCGCCGCGACCCGCTCGCGCAGTTCCGCGACGGCCCCCGGCAGTCCGGCCACGACGGAGCAGCCGCCGGTGGACAGCAGGCTGAGCGAGGCCGGCCGGAAGGGCCTCGGCGCGGTGTGCGGGTCGGTGGCCTCGGCGAGGCCGTCCGCGTCCACGCGGCCCTTGCGGTAGCCGCGGGCGATGCGCACGAACTGCTCGATCAGCGCGTTGCGGTTGACGAGACTGCTGCCGTCGAAGATCCCGATGATGCGGTGGTCCCGCTCCGCCTTGGCGAACAGGGCGTGCGGGTCTCCGGCGCCGAGCAGCCCGTGCGGGCCGAGGAGGTGCAGCAGCCGGGCGATCACCGCGTCGGTCCGGGCCGGGACGTGGGCCTTGGCGACGGCGGAGATCACGCTCATCTCGCCGGTGAGGGAGTGCAGGGAGCGCACCGCGACCAGGCCGGTGGCCTCGGCGAGGAGCAGACCGGCGGCGGCCTCGCCCAGTTCGCGCCGGACGTGCGGCTGCCGCGCGAGCGCCGCGTCCTGCTCCCCGGGGGCGAGCGGGGCGCCGCCGGGCCGGTGCGCGGCGGCGAAGTCCGCGGCCAGGCGCAGGGCGTGGTCCCCCGCGCCGAGCGACATGGCGGCGCAGCAGGTCCGGGTGATGTGCAGGGCCTTGACGATGATCTCGACGCCCTGGCCGGGCGCGCCGATCAGCGCGTCGGCGGGCAGCAGGGCCCGGTGGAAGGCGATTCCGCTGATGTCGGCGCCGCGGATGCCGTAGGTGGGCACCTTGGGCAGGGCGGTGTGCGCGCCGGGTGCCAGCCGGGCCTTGTCGACCAGGAAGAGGCTGAAGCCGCGCGGGCCGCCCGCGTCGTCGGTGCGGGCGAGCACGGTCACCAGGCCGGCCCGGGTGACGTTGTTGATCAGCCACTTCTCGCCGTCCAGCAGCCAGCCGCCGTCGGGCGCGGGGCGCGCGACGACCTCGCCGGCGAGCAGGTCGCTGCCGTGGTGGCGTTCGGTCAGCGCGCAGGAGACCACCTCGGCGGCGGTGATCCGCCGGCCGAGCCGCCGGGCAGGTCCGGCGTCGTCGGCGATCCAGGTGGGCACGGCGCCGAGGTAGGTCTTGCCGTGGGCGGCGGCGACGGTGAGGTCGATCCGTGAGACGGCGCGCAGCAGCCGCATCACGACGGCGAAGTCGTCGAGGGCGCCGCCGTGTTCGGCGGGCACGTAGTAGCGGGGCAGGCCGGCCTCGTCGAGGGCCCGGCAGGCGTCGGCGGGGAAGGCGTCGGCCTCGTCCAGGGCGGCCAGCCCGGCCGTGTCGAAGGGCTGTCCGGGGCCGGCGAGTTCGTGCAGCAGCCGGGTGAGCCGCGCCACCGGGTCGGTGTCGGCGGGGCTCTGGGCGGGGGGCGCCGCGGCGGTCATGCGCCGGCCTTCCCGGCGGCGGTGACCGGGCGGAGGAGGTTCTCCTGGTAGTCCGCGTAGGTGGGTTCGAGGGCGCCGGCCCGGAACAGCTCGCGCATCGCGGAGCGCTGGACCTTGCCGCTGGTGGTGCGGCGCACCCCGCCGGGGCGCAGCAGCAGGACGGCCCCGACGGGCGCGCCGAACTCGCGGGCGACGGTCAGCCGCATCTCGGCGGCGAGCCGGCGCAGCAGCTCCTCCTCCTTGATGCCGCGCACCTCGTGGGTGACGACGAGGACGTCCTCGCGCTGCGGGCCGTCGCCGGGAACGGCGAAGCAGGCGCCGACGAGGCTGCCCAGTTCGGGCTGCTGGACGCGGAGTTCCTGCTCGATGTCCTGCGGGTAGAGGTTGCGGCCGCGCAGGTTGAGCACGTCCTTGAGCCGGCCGGTGACGTACAGCTCGCCGTCGTACAGGGTGCCGAGGTCGCCGGTGCGCAGGTAGCCGGTGTCGCCGTCGTCGGTGGTCGCGCGGAACTCGGCGGCGTTGGTGGCCTCGCGGTTCCAGTAGCCGTGGCCGATGACGGGGCCGCGGAGCCAGATCTCGCCGACGCCGCCCTCGGGCAGGACCCGGTGGGTGCCGGGGTCGACGATCCGGATCTCGGCGCCGGTGACGGGCCCGCAGCCGGCCACGGCGCGGCCGGGCGCGCCGTCGGCCACCGGGCGGAACTCGTGGTTCTCCAGCAGGTCCGGGTCGATGTGGCGCACGACGGGGCGGCCGTCGAGCGCGCCGGAGACGAAGAGGGTGGCTTCGGCCATGCCGTAGCAGGGGCTCAGGGTGGTGGGCTGCAGCCCGTACGGGGCGAAGCGCTGCCGGAAGGCGTCCAGGACGGCGGGGCGGACCGGCTCGGAGCCGTCGACGGCGTACTTCCAGCGGGACAGGTCCAGGCCCTCGGCCTGGGTGTCGGTGATCCGCCGGACGCACAGCTCGTACGCGAAGTCGGGTGCGGCGCTGGTGTGGATCCCGAAGCGGTCGATCATGTGCAGCCAGAGGTGGGGCCGCTTGAGGAAGGTGGACGGGCTCATCAGGACGGTCCCGGCGCCGCGCAGCAGCGGCGGCAGGATGATGCCCATCAGCCCCATGTCGTGGAAGTGCGGGATCCAGCCGCCGAACGGGGTGTGCTCGTCGAGCCCGAACCGGTCGATGATGGTGGAGCTGTTCTGCAGCAGGTTGCCGTGGGTGATGACGACGCCCTTGGGGTCGCCGGTGGAGCCGGAGGTGTACTGCAGCACGGCGACGGTGTCGTGCGTGGCGGGCGGCATCGTCCAGCCGTCCGGGCCCGGTCCGGCGCCGTCGTCGGTGACCAGCAGGGCGAGGTCGTCGATCCCCTCCTCGGTGATCCAGTCCTCGACGTCGCCGCTGGTGGCGGTGTCGGTCAGGACCGCCACGGCCCCGGCGTCGGCGGCGATCCGCACGACGCGGTGGCGCTCGTGGCGGTAGCGGCCGGGCAGCGAGGCGGGGACGGCGACGGCGCCGGCGTAGAGGCAGCCGAGGAAGGCGGTCAGGAAGGCCGGCCCGGCGGGGTAGAGCAGCACGGCCCGCTCGCCCGGGACGATGCCGGCGGCGCGCAGCCGGACGGCGATCTCGCGGGCCTGCCGGTCCAGTTCCGCGTACGTCAGCCGGATCGCCCCGTCCTCCCGGAGCGGATCGCTCACGAATGTCAGCGCGTCCTTCTCCGGAATGTTCTCCGCATGCCCGACGAGCACTGCGGTGACACTGGGGGCGGTGACGATTTCCGCCATGTGGATGCCTGCCCTTCGCCTTCGCTCCTGGAATTCCTGCCGCGCCGGTCCGGCACCGCAGCTTCTTTCTAGCGACGCCCCGGCGGGCCGCGGAAGGCGGCTGACAGCAAACTGCAGGACGGGACGGGCAGGTGCCCGGCGACGGGGGTCTTTCCTGCACCGCGGGCCCCGTCGGGGGGCTCCGGCCCTCCGGTACCGGCCAGTCGGGACCCGGTCCGGGGGCTCTGACGGGCAGTAGAGTCGAGGCACCGTCAGCGCGCGGCCGTCAGCGCGAGGCCGCCTTTCCCGACCGCTGGCATCGGACTCCTCCCATTCCGCCGAGTGATCGGCGTACCGGTCCTGGCGCCGGAATACGCCGGTTCTCCCGAGACCGGAACTCCCATGAATTCGACACCTGGACCCATGAATTCCTCACCTGGTACCGAATCCCCTTCCGTGCTGCTGACCGGCACCTCATCCGACGCCCACACCTGGAATCTCGTCTACCTCCAGCTCGTCCTGGAGGAAATCGGCCACACCGTGGCGAACCTGGGCCCGTGCCCGCCGGACGACCTGGTGGTGCGCTCCTGCCTGGAGCTGCAGCCGGGGCTCGTGGTGGTCAGCAGCGTCAACGGCCACGGCTTCAACGACGGCCTGCGGCTGATCCGGGCGCTGCGGGCGCAGCCCGAACTGGCCTCGACCACCGTCGTCATCGGCGGCAAACTCGTCACCGACGGCCTGCGCAACGTCGGCATGATCCGCCGGCTCACGGCGGCCGGCTACGACCGGGTCTTCGACGACGGGGAACTGCCCGCGTTCCGCGCCCTGGCCGCCCGGACGCCGTACCGAGCCGTGTCGTGACCCCGCCGTCGTTCGGCGGCTTCGTGGCCCGCGCGCACGCGCGCGGCGAGCTCGTGGTGCAGCCGCGGATGGGGTTCAGCGATCCGCGGCTGATGCGCGAGGGGCTGGAGCGGACCAGGGCGGCCGAGGCCGTCACGGTCGGCACCCTGACCCTGGACAGCTACACCCGGGTCAACGACCTGGCGGCGGCCCGGCTGGCCGTCGCCGAGGGAGTCCCGCTCAACGGCTACCCGATCTGCACCCACGCCCCCGCCGTGTCGCGCACGGTGCTGGACGGCATCCACGGCACCGGGTTCCCCGTGCAGGTGCGGCACGGCTCGGCGCGGCCGGAGCACATCGTGGCCGCCCTGCTCGCCCTGGGGCTCGACGCCACCGAGGGCGGCCCGGTCTCGTACTGCCTGCCGTACAGCCGCACCCCGCTGAGCGAGGCGGTGGCCGCCTGGCGGACCGTCTGCGGCATGCTCGCCCGGGCGGGGACCGACGGCCGGGTGCCGCACCTGGAGAGCTTCGGCGGCTGCATGCTCGGGCAGTTGTGCCCGCCGTCGGTGCTGGTGGCGCTGAGCGTCCTGGAGGGCGTGTTCTTCGCCCGGCACGGCCTGCGCAGCGTCTCCCTGAGCTACGCCCAGCAGACCAGTCCGGAGCAGGACCGGGAGGCGGTGGCCGCCCTGGACGCGCTGGCCGGCGAGCTGCTGCCGGGCGTCGACCGGCACCTGGTCGTCTACGCCTACATGGGGGTGTACCCGGCCTCCCGGACCGGCGCGCTGCGGCTGCTGGAGGCCGCGGCGCGGCTGGCGGTCGAGTCGGGTGCGGCCCGGCTCATCGTCAAGACCGCCGCCGAGGCGCACCGCATCCCCACCATCGCCGACAACGTGGAGGCGCTGGAGACCGCCGCTCGGGCGGCGCGCACCGCCGTCCGGCCGGCGGCCGGGGCCGGGCCCGGCGTGGACTCCGAGGTGTACGCGGAGGCCCGCGCGCTGGTCCACACCGTGCTGGCGCTGCACGACGACGTCGGCGAGGCGCTGCTGCTGGCCTTCCGGCGCGGCCTGCTCGACATCCCGTTCTGCCTGCACCCCGACAACGCGGGGCGGACCAGGAGCTTCATCGACACCGACGGGCGGCTGCGCTGGTCGGACACCGGGCGGCTGCCGCTGGCCCGTACGGCCGTGGCCGGTGCCCGGAAGCTGACCTCCGCCGACCTGCTGACCGCGCTGACCCGGGTCCAGCGCACCTACGACCCAGGAGGCACCCGATGACCGCCACCACCCCGCTGCCGGAGCGCCCCGCCGCGACGCTCTGGCAGGGCAGCAGCGTGCCCGCGCAGCTGCTGATCCTCACCGGCCGCTCGATCCGGGCGCACCTGGCGCACCGCCGGGCGGTGGTCCTGAGCATGCTCCAGCCGGTGTTCATGCTGCTGCTGCTCAGTCAGGTCTTCGGCAGCATCGTCGACCGCGGCCACCTGCCGGCGCGGGTCGGCTACCTGGACTACCTGCTGCCGGCGCTCCTGGTGACCACCGGGATCGGCCCCGCGGTGGCCTCGGGCATCGGACTGGTCCGGGACATGGACAACGGCGCGGTGGCCCGGCTGCGGACGCTGCCGATCCACGCGCCGCTGCTGCTGATCGCCCGCAGCCTCGCCGATCTGCTGCGCACCGCCGTGCAGTTGGTGATCCTGCTGGTGGTCGCCGTCGTGGTGCTGGACGCCGATCCGGCCGGCGGTCCGCTCGGGCTGCTGGCCGCCCTGCTGCTGACCTGTGCGGTGGTGTGGGCGATGACCTGGATCTTCCTCGCCCTGGCCGCGTGGCTGCGCAACGCGGAGGCCATGCAGAGCGCGGGCTACCTGGTGACGTTCCCGCTGATGTTCGCGTCCAGCGCGTTCGTGCCGGCGGACCGGCTGCCGGGCTGGCTCCAGCTGCTGGCGAGGCTCAACCCGCTGTCGTACGCGATGGACGCGAGCCGGGCGCTCGCCCTCGACCTGCCGCTGGGCACCCGGGTGTGGGCCGCCCTGGGCACCAGCGTGCTCGTCGCGGTGGTCGGGTCGGCCGCCGCCGTCCGGGCGTTCCGCCGCCCGGTGGCCTGACCCCGCGACGACTCCCTCCCCTCGGACCGGACGTCCTCCCGTACGGACGTCCCCGGACCTCCACGAAACGGAGCACCCATGACCGAACTGCGATCACGGCCGCTGGTCCGCCTGGACGCGGCGCCCGACCCGGGCACCGACGCCGAGGCCTGGACGGCGCGCCACCGCGCGGAGATCCGCGGGCTGGCGGCCGAGCACGGCGCCGTCCTGGTCCGCGGACTGGACCTGGCGGGCCGGGACCGGGCCGCCGCCGTCGTGGCCGGCGTCCTCGGCGAGGGCCTGGTCGAACGCGAGGGGTTCGCCCCGCGCGACCCGTACCCGGCCCCCGGCGTGTACTCCTCCTCGCACTGGCCGGCCGACCAGCCCATGTGCATGCACCACGAGATGAGCTACGCGGCCCGGGCGCCGCGCCTGCTGGCCTTCGCCTGCGTCACCCCGCCGACGAGCGGCGGGGTGACGGCGCTCGCGGACGCCCGGCTGGTCCTGGAGGACCTGCCGGCCGGCCTGGTCGAGCGGTTCGAACGGCACGGCTGGCGGCTGACCCGGCACTACAACCCGTTCGTCGGCATCCGCTGGCAGGACGCGTTCGGCAGCACGGACCGCGCCGAGGTGGACCGCTACTGCGCGGCCGACGGCATCGAGACGCACTGGGACTCCGACGGGGCCCTGCGCACCGTGCAGACCCGGCCCGCGGTCATCGCCCACCCCGACACCGGCGAGCGCTGCTGGTTCAACCAGATCGCCTTCCTCAACGAGTGGACGATGGCCCCCGAGGTGCGGGAGTTCCTGGTCGCCGAGTTCGGCCCCGAGGGGCTGCCGTTCAACACCTTCCACGGCGACGGGACACCGCTGGACGCCGCCACGGTGGACTCGATCAACGAGGTCTACGAGCGCCACACGGTGCGCGAGCCCTGGCAGCGGGGCGACCTGCTGGTGGTCGACAACGTCCGTACGGCGCACAGCCGCGAGCCGTACCGGGGCGAGCGGGAGATCGTCGTCGGGCTGGGCGAGCCGTTCCGTCCCTGAGCCGCCACCACCGGCCGCACGAAAGGAGCGGGGCCGCACCCGGGTGTTCCGGGCGCGGCCCCGCTCCGTCGTGCGGGCCGGCGGTCAGTCGAAGCTCAGCGTGCGGTACACGGTGACGTTGCCGACCAGGTCCTGGCAGGCCTGGGCGGCCGCGGCGAGCTGCGCCGGGCAGTCCGGCGAGGCCGTGTCGAGCAGGATGCCGAGGGTGGTGCCGCTGTGGCCGACCACCACGCCCAGGCCGCCCACCTCGCGGCAGATGCCGATCATCCCCTCCAGCGACCACTTGTGGCGCAGCACCTGGTTCATCCGGGCGCTGGCGGTCGCGACCCGCCCGACCTCGGCGAGGTCCCGGCGGGCGACGGCCCCGGTGATCCGGTCCAGCAGCCGCACGTACTCCCGTTTGTCGGCCGCGGTGAACGGCTTGGGGATGGCGTTGAAGGAGACGGTGTCCACCGCGCCGCCCTCGTCGCCGCTGACCACCGCCATCGACGGCAGCGACCCCAGCCGGGCGCGCAGCCGCACGGTGCGGTGGTGGAAGGCCACGATCGAGGGGTAGAGCACGCCGTCGGTCGGTTCGATCCGGGCGAGGTAGGACTCGATGCGGCGCGGCGGCATGGCCTCGTCCAGGGCATTGGCCACGGCGCGGGCGGTGGCCACCAGGTCCGCCGAGGAGCTGGCCAGGCCCTTGCCCTCGGGCAGGGTGCTGTGGATCTTCAGCAGCCCGCCGGCCGGCCGCCCGGCGTCCTCCATGATCATCGCGGTGAGGCGCAGGGCCTTCTTCTTGTGCGGCGGCCAGACCCGGAGGACGTCGGAGTCCGGGTCCGGCTCGAACCTGGCCATCGCCCAGCGGGCGACCGGCAGGGTGACCAGGAAGTCCCCGTCCTCCTCGGGCAGGACGCCCTGGAGCAGCTCGCCGAAGGTGCCGAAGGCGGTGCTCACCCCGGTGCTCACCCCGGTTCCGGTCCCGCTGCCCGCCCCGGTGCCGATCCCGGCGCCCGGCCGGGCGGTGGCCGCCCGGCCGGGCGCCAGGGTGATGATCTCGGCCGTCACCTGGCCTCCTCCTCGTCCCACTGCCCGGTCCGCCGGCCGGCCCGCCGCACCACGTCGGCGGTCTCCCCCGGTCGGGTGCTGATGAAGTAGTGGCCGCCCCTGGCGAGTTCGCGCAGCTCGACCCGGTCGGAGACCGCCTTCCAGTCGCCGTGGGCGGCCTCGAAGCCGGCCGTGGAGGCGTCGTCCCGGGCGACCACGACGTCCACCGGCGCGTCCAGCCGGTAGCGCGCGCCGTCCTCCCGCAGCCGGATCAGCTGGCGGTTGGCGGTCAGGACGTCGTGCCGGTAGGCCCGGCCCACCACGTCGGCCCGCTCCGGCTTGAGCGCGTCCAGCTCCACGTAGGCGTTGTCGGCGCGCAGTTGGGCCAGCAGGGCCTGGTTGTCGGCGGCGGACACCTCGGCCATCTCGGCGCGCAGCTCCTCCGTCTCGGCCAGCAGGAGGGCGCCGACGAAGACCCGCTCGACCGGCCGGCCGGCCTCCTCCAGGAGGCGGGCCGTCTCCAGCGCCGCCGCCGCGCCCGCGCAGTGCCCCCAGATCAGGACCGGCGTGGTGATCCGCTCGATGATCTCGTCCCGGACCCGCCGCGCGAGCTCCGGGACGTCCGGCAGCTCCCCGTCCGTGCCCTCGCCGGCCGCGTCGGGGCCGCCGGGGAAGTCGTGCCCGGGGAGCTCCACCGCCTCGACGGCGAAGCCGTCCCGCTCCAGCTCCGCGGCCAGCGAACGGAAGTTGACGGCGTTGCCGCCCGCGTACGGGAAGCAGACCAGGGTGTGGTGCGGGGCGCGGGCGGCCGACAGCGGCTGCAGCAGGCCGGTGGCCGCCGGGGCGGTGTCGCCGCGGCCCCGGGCGTCCAGGGCGGCAGCCAGGTCGGCGAGGACGGGACGCCCGACGAGGTCCTTCAGGGACAGCGCGCGGTCCAGGTGGACCAGCAGCCGCACCGCGGCCAGCGACGTGCCACCGAGGTCGAAGAAGCTGTCGGCCCGTCCGATCCGCTCCAGCGGTACGCCGAGCACCTCGGCCCACAGCATGGCCAGGCGCTGCTCGGAGGGGGTGCTGGGGGCCGCGTAGGGGGCGCCGCCGTGGCCCAGGGTCCCGGCGATCCGGACCAGGCCCTTCTTGTCGATCTTGCCGTTCTCGGTCAGCGGCAGCCGCTCCACCTGGTGGAAGTAGGTGGGCACCATGTAGTCGGGCAGCAGGGTGGCCAGGAAGTCGCGGACGCGCTCGGCCGGCAGGTCCTCCTCGCCCGCGAAGAACGCGACGAGGTTGCGCAGGTCGCCGGCGCCCCCGTCGATGACGACGGCGGCCTCCCGCACGCCGGGCATCGCCAGCAGCTTGTTCTCGATCTCGCCGATCTCGATCCGGAAGCCGCGGATCTTGACCTGCTCGTCCCGTCGGCCCAGGTACTCGATCCGCCCCTCGGGCAGCCAGCGGCCGAAGTCACCCGTCCGGTACATCCGGGTGTTGGGGCGGAACGGGTCGGGGACGAACGCCTGCCGGGTGCGCTCCTCGTCGTTGATGTAGCCGCGCCCGACGCACACGCCGGAGAAGGCGATCTCGCCGGGCGAGCCGAGCGGCACCAGGGCCAGGTTCTCGTCGAGCACGTACGTGTTGACGTTGCGCAGCGAGCGGCCGACCGTCACGAAGTCCCGGTCGGGCAGCCCCCGCAGCACCTCGTGCATGGTGTCGTCGGAGACCTCGGTGGCGCCGTAGGCGTTGACCAGGCTGATCCCCGGGTAGGCGGCGAACCAGCGCTGGACGAGCTCGTACTTGAGCGCCTCCCCGGTGACCGAGACGGTGCGCAGCCGGCCGAGCGGGCGCGGGTGCTGGGCCAGGTGGGTCAGCAGCACCTCCAGGTAGGACGGCACGATCTGGATCACCGTGACGCGCCCGTCGGCGATCTCGTCGAGGAAGCCCGCGACGTCGAGCTGGGTGTCGGTGTCCACGATCCGCACGGTGCCGCCGACCATCAGCGGGGCGGCGAACTGCCACAGGGAGATGTCGAAGCACTGCGAGGCGGTCTGGGTGACGACCTCGTCGGCACCGCCGGCCAGCCCCATGTCCTCGATCTTCATGAAGAGGTGGTTCAGCATGCCCGCGTGCTCGCACACCGCGCCCTTGGGGGCGCCCGTCGAGCCGGAGGTGAAGTAGATGTACGCCGCCTGCCCGGGCGTCACCGTGACCCCGGTCGGGGCCTCGGAGAGGTTGGGGCGGGTGCGGATCTCCGGCACCGACAGGGCCACGGGCGGCTGTGCGACGGCCGCGGACGCCTCCCGGGCCAGGGTCTCGCTGCCCGGCCCGGTCAGCACGAACCGGCACTCGCTGCGCTCGAACTGGGTCGCCACCCGGTCCACCGGGAAGTCGGGGCGGACGGGCAGGTAGACGCCGCCGGCCTTGAACACGCCGAGGGCGGCGGCGAGCCAGTCCAGGGTGCGGTCCATGACGACGGCGACCACGTCCTCGGCGGCGGCGCCCGCCCCGACCAGGGCGTGCGCGACCCGGTTGGCCCGCTCGTCCAGCTCCCGGTAGGTCCAGCGCTCCCCCGCGTGCTCGGCCGCGACGGCGTCGGGCACGGCCCGCACCCGCTCCTCGAAGAGGTCCACGAAGGTGCGATCGGGCAGCTCGGCGCGCGGCCCGGCCAGGCCGTAGAGCTGCTTCTCGACCTCGCGGTCCGAGAGCAGGCTCTGCCGGTCGTGCCGCTCGCCGGGGCCGGCCGCCAGGTTGGCCAGTGCCACCAGGTGGTAGCCGGCCAGGCGCTGGGCGTGGCCCGCGTCGAGCGCGGCGCGGTCGTACCGCAGGCGCAGCGTGAGGCCGGTCCCGTCGCGGTGCCAGGCCACGCCCAGCACGGCGCCGTCGGCGAGCGCGGCGGCCGGGGTGTCGGCCTGCCCGGGCGCGGTGCCGTCGGCGGCGGCCGGGGCGGGCGCGGTGCCGTCGGCGGCGAGGCCGGACAGGTCCAGGACCACCTCCGGGCGGCCCCCGGGCTCGGCCGCCGCGTCGGTCGCGGGCCCGGCCGGGGCGGCGGCCGTCCGCGCCACCAGCTCCGCCCAGGTGGAGTTCTCGACGGCCAGGCGCAGCGGCCGGACCGTTCCCGCGCCGCCCGGCGGCAGGTGGCCGACGAGCAGCGCGCGCTCGGCCGCCACGGTCGCGAGCACCCGGGCGTGGGCGGCGGTCAGCAGGGCGGGCAGATCGGCCCCCAGCTCGGCGGCCCGGCGTTCCAGGGTGCGGGTGAGGTCCTCGGCGATCCGGGTGTCGTGGACCGCGCCGCCCTCCTCCCGGGCGGTCGGCGCGGTCCACCGGGGAACCCTGGTGAACGCCTGGTTGTCCGCGTGCTCCGTCATCGGCCCCCGACTCCTCGTCCAAGCGTCGCCGGCTCCGCCAGCTCGATCCTGATCAGCCGCGCGGCGGTCACCGCGCGCTGTGCTGCCTCGTCCGCGTCCGTTCCGGTGGCGACCACGCAGGCCAGCCGGTCCTGGAACGAGTGCGTGATCCGTACCGTCCTGCCCTCGGCGGTGCCGGACGTCACCGCCACCACGCCGGGCGCCGCCGCCGCGTCCGGGAGTCCGCCGACCCGGGCGACCACGCCCTCGCGGTCGGCGGGCAGGAAGCGGATCGCCGCGTGTCCGGCGCCGCCGGCGGAGGGGCCGGCGGGCAGACCGGCCACCCGGGCGATCACCGCGTCCACCAGGTCGGTGCCGAGTGCGGCCCGCACGGCGACCGGGATCATCCCGCCGGCCAGCCGCGGGTTGACCTCGATCACCACCGGTCCGGCTTCGGTCAGCCGCAGTTCGGTGTGGGCCGCGCCCCAGCCGAGGCCGAGCGCGGCGAGGGCCCGCAGCGCGGTGTCGCCGAGGGCGGCGGCGGTCGCGTCGGGCACCGGCGCGGGCACGTCGTGCCCGGTCTCCACGAAGTACGGCTCGGCGCCGGTGTGCTTGGCGACGACGGTCACCACGGTGTCGTCGAAGGTCTCGACGGAGAACTCCGGCCCGTGCACGGCCGCCTCGACCAGGATCCGGGCCGCGACCGGCGCGCCGCGCTCGTCGGTGGCCCGGGCCAGCAGTTCCGCGGCCCAGGCCCGGACCTCGGCGCCGTCCCGGCAGAGCCGGACGCCGACCGAACCGGAGCCGCTGACCGGCTTGAGGACGACGGGGTGGCCGATCGCGTCGGCCGCCCGTACCGCCTCGGACACCTCGGTCACGGCGGCGAAGGCGGGCACCGCCACGCCGGCGGCCGCGAGCGCGGTCCGCTGGTGCTCCTTGTCGCGGCAGCGGGCGATGGCGTCGCCGTCGGCCGCGGGCAGCCCGAGCTTGCGGGCGGTGCGCGCGGCGGGCGCGACGAAGTACTCGGAACTGGACGCGATGCCCGCCAACCCGGCGGCGTCCTCGGCGAGTTCGGCGCAGCAGGCGAGGACGGCGTCCGGGTCCGCGGTGTCCAGCACCCGGGTGGGGATCCGGTCCTCGGCCGCGTAGGGGTACCGGTCCGGGTCCCGCGTCAGCAGGACCGGGCGCAGTCCCCTGGCTCGGGCCGCCGCGCAGAACTCGCGTCCGGTCCCTGTGGTGTTGCTCTCCAGGAGCGCGAACCACGGCCCGTCGGGCCGCCGTTCGTCCGCGCCGTCGTGCTGTCCTGCCGTCGCGCTCACGGCGCACTCTCCGTTCCGTCTCCGTCAGCGTTTGCGTCTGCGCCCGCGTCCGTGTCCGTGCCCGCTGCTGCGGCGCGGGTCGCGGGGACCGGCGGGCCGGTCAGTGCCGCCACCGCCTCCGCCAGCCGCAGCTCGCCCTGCGCGGTCCGGGCCCGCTGGGCGGCGAGCCGGTCGCAGTGCCCGGCCAGCCGCTCCCGCAGCACCCGCACCGTCCGGTCGCACTCGCCCGGGCCGCCGCCGCGGTCGTGGTCGTCCACCACCTCGCGCAGCGTGGGGAGTTCGGCCGAGTCGGCGCCCGTACCGTCGGGCAGGCGGATCGCCGCCAGTTCGGTGGCCCCGGCCTCGACGGCCTCCCGCACCGCCTCGCCGACGACGTGGTGCGCGGTGCGGAAGGGCACGCCCCGGGCCACCAGCCGGTTGGCGATCACGGTCGCGGTGACGAAGCCCTCCCGGGCCCGCTCCGCCATCCGCGGCGGGACGGGCCGGGCGCCGCTCACCAGGGCCTGGCCGAGCAGCACCGAGTCCAGGACGGCGGCGAGCGCGGGCCACCCCGCGGCGACCGCCTCGGTGCCGACCTCGATGGAGTTGGTGAAGGGCGTCGACTTCATCGCGGAGGCCGCCGCCGTCCAGGCGCCGACCGCCAGCCCGGCCTTGGCCTTGACGTGTTCCAGCAGGAAGGCGTTGCGCTTCTGCGGCATCGCGGAGCTGCCGCCGACCAGCCGCTCCGGGAACTCGACGAAGCCGAACTCCTGGGTGCTCCACAGCTGGAGGTCGGTGGCCAGCCGGCTGAGCGTCAGCGCGGCCGAGGCGGCCGCCGCGACCGCGCGCAGCATGGTGTCGCGGGCGGCCACGGCGTCGGTGGCGTGCAGCGGGCCGTCCGCGAAGCCCAGCAGCTCGGCGGTGCGGGCCGGGTCGATGGGCAGGTCGGTGCCGGCCACCGCCCCGGCGCCCAGCGGGCACCGGTCCAGCTGGTCGAGGACCTGCTGCAGGGATTCGACGTCCCGGTCGAGCGCGGTCGCGATCCCCGCCAGGTAGTAGCCGTAGCTGACCGGCATCGCGGGCTGGAAGTGGGTGTAGACCGGCATGACCACGCCGCGGTGGGCGCGGGCCCGGGCCAGCAGGACCGCCTGGAGCCGCAGCAACTCGCCGAGCAGCGCGGTCAGTTCGGCGCGCAGCCGCAACGCGGTGATGGTGGCCTTGATGTCGTTGCGGGAGCGGCCGGTGTGCAGCTTCCCGCCCACCTCCGAGCCGAGTTCGGCCACCAGGTGGCCCTCGTACATCAGGTAGAGGCCGCGCGGGGCCGGCAGGTCGTACAGCTCGCGGAAGCCGTCGGCGCGCAGCGCGGTGATCCGGCGCAGCAGCGCGGCCGCCGCGTCGCGCGGCAGCAGTCCGCTCTCGGTGAGCATCACGACGTGCGCCAGGTCCACGGTGCTGGTGGCGCCCAGTTCCCGGCGGATGTCCGCCGGCCCCGACTCGCCGTACACCACGCGCCGGGTCCGCGCGCCGAGGGTCCGGGTGAGGCGTCCGGTGACGGTCACGACAGGGCCCGCTCGGGCAGCGGGCGGTCGGTGCGGGCGACGGTCCCGGGCACCTCGTCGTAGGCGCGGCGGGCCCAGTCGAAGCGGCTCCAGCCCGGCCCGGCCTCGGCGGGGGAGGCGACGGTGACCGGCTCGACCGGCGGGGCGTCCAGGAGCAGGCCGTTGTCGGCGAGCCAGCTGTCGTCGTACACGGTCGCCTGGTAGCGGTACCCCTCGTCGGGCAGCATCACCACACACAGCCGGTCCGGGTGGCGGTCGGCCCACCACCGGGCGACGAGGTGGGCGGCGCCGCTCGTCGGGCCCTGGAAGAGCGCGTGCCGGGCGTGCAGGGCCCGGGTCTGGGCGTACGCCTCGGCCGCGTCGCACCAGTGGATCTCGTCGAAGACGCCGTGGTCGAGGTTGGCCGGCCACAGGCTGTTGCCGAGCCCGCGCAGGCCGCGCGGCCCGTCGGGCTGGCCGAAGAGCACGCTGCGGTGGCTGTCGACGCCGATCGCCAGGGTCTGCGGGGTGTGCTCGCGCAGGCCGCGGACGGTGCCGCACATCGAACCGCCGGAGCCGACCGGTCCGACGACGCAGTCGACGTCCCCGAGGGTGCGGTGCAGCATCTCGGCGACCACCCCGTACGAGCGGGGGTTGTCGGGGTTGCTGTACTGCTCGGGGCAGAAGGACTCGGGCAGTTCGGCGCGGATCCCGGCCAGGCGGCGCAGCCGGGCCTCCTGGTAGCCGCCGACGGGTGCCGGGTCCCGGCAGATCTCGACCCGGGCGCCGAGGTCGGTCAGCCTGCGGTACAGGTTGGGGTCGATCGCCGGGTCGCTGACCAGGATCAGCTCACGCTCCATCAGGGCGCACTGCATCGCCAGGGCGAGGCCGAAGGTGCCCGAGGTGGTCTCGACGACGGGGCCGTCGCCGAGTTCACCGCGCTGTTCGGCCCGCTGGAGGATGTAGTGGGCCGGCAGCAGCTTCATCAGGGTGAAGACGGCGCCGTACAGGTTGGGACCGAGCCGGACGAGGCGCGGGATCATCTGTGCTTCGGTGATCGAGTGGTACGGCGCGGTGGTCACCGTCATGGGAGCTCCCAGGGGATTCGGTGGGGACCGGCGTGCCCGGTCCGGCATCCCGGGGCGGGCCGACGAGGACAGGGGTTGGGTGTGCGAGCCGGTAGAGGATCCACAGGTTCACGGGTGCGGCCTCCCGGTCGGCGCGGCCCGCGGCCGGGAGCCGGCCATCAGGAGGGGACCGGGACGCCGGTCCGGGGGTCGGCCCGGTCGGGCAGCGGCGCGGCGCCTTCGGCCAGGGCCAGGTAGACGTCGTCGAGGGTCGGCTCGGTCAGCGAGATCCCGGTGATGCCCAGGTCGGCCTCGTCCAGGGCGCGGACGACCACGGCCAGTGCGGTGGACTCGCCGACGGGCACGACGACCGCGCCGTCCGCCTCGCCCGCGCGGGCCTCCAGACCGGCCCGGCGCAGCGCGTCGAGCGCGGCGGCCGCCCGGGCCGGTTCGGCGAGCTGCGCCCGGACGGTGCTGCCGCCCAGCCGGCCCTTGAGTTCGGCGACGGTGCCGTCGGCGATGGTCCGGCCCTGGCCGAGCACGATGACCCGGTCGGCCAGCTGCTCGGCCTCTTCGAGGTACTGGGTGGTCAGCAGCACGGTGGTGCCCTCGGCGACGCAGGCGCGCACCAGGTCCCACAGGCCGCCGCGGCTGACCGGGTCGAGCCCGGTGGTGGGCTCGTCGAGGAAGAGCACCTGCGGGTGGCCGACGAAGCTGCTGGCGAGGTCGAGGCGGCGGCGCATCCCGCCCGAGTACGTCCCCGCCGTCCGGTCCGCCGCGCCGGTGAGGCTGAAGGTGTCCAGCAGTTCGTCCGCCCGGGCCCGGGCCTCGGCCCGGCTCGCGCCGAGCAGCCGGGCGACGAGCACCAGGTTCTCCCGGCCGGACAGGCTCTCGTCCACGGCGGCGAACTGACCGGTCAGCCCGATCCGGCGGCGGACCTCACGGGCCTCCCGCACCACGTCGTACCCGGCGACCCTGGCCGTGCCCGAACTGGGGGGCAGGGCCGTGGACAGAATGCTGACGAGCGTGCTCTTGCCGGCTCCGTTGTGCCCGAGCAGGCAGAGCACCTGCCCTTTCGCTATCCCGAAACTGACTCCGCCGAGCGCCTGCGTGCTGCCGAAGGACCGGCTCACGTCTATCGCTTCGATCATCACGCTGTTCACCGGATGTCATTCCTCGCAGAGAGCGGGCGGGTACGGATCGGGGGGCACCAGAATTCGTACATTCCTCGGCCTTTCCGCGGCAAGGAGCGCTACAGCAAGCTGCCATTCATCCGGCGGCCCGGGTGGGGTGGTGTTCGGCGGTCGCCGGCGGCAGCAGGCCGAGTTCCATCGCGCGGGCGCCGGCCTGGAATCGCGAGTTCGCGCCGAGTTCGCGGGTGATCTCGGCGACGTTCCTCCGGTAGGTGCGCACGGACATGCCGAGTTCCCGGGCGGCGACCTCGTCGGTGCGTCCGGAGCTGAGTGCGAGCAGGATCCGCCGGGCCATGGCGCTGCGGGTGCGGTCGCTCAGCCGCCGGTGGTCGGCGAGCGGGGCGCTGCCGTTCCAGGACGTCATGAACAGGGTGCGCAGGTTGCGCAGGACGGCCGGGGCCCGCATCAGGACCGCCTCCCGGGACGGCCCGGCGGCGCGCGACCAGACGACGCTCACCAGGCCGTCGGCGAGCACCATGTCCTGCAACGCCGCGCCCACCAGGCGGACTTCGACGCCCGCGGCGTACTTGTCCAGCCGTTCGAGGAGCAGCCGGTTCTCCAGCAGGCCGACCCCGGCGAGCAGCCGGACGTCCACCCCGCGCGCCGCGGCCCGGCCCAGGCAGGAGACGAGCCGGGTGATCTCCTCGTCGTGGTGCCCCGAGAGCACCACGGCGAGCGAGCGGGTGGCCGAAGCGACCAGGTGCTCGGCGGTCTCCGTGCCCTCCTCCGGCCCCAGCGCGGTCAGCAGCCGTCCCTCGCTGCGGTGCCGGTCGACCGCGAACTCGACGAGCCGGCGGGCCTCCAGCAGCATGCTCTCGATTTCCCCGCTGGACGGTTTTCTCGCCGCCTGCTCGGACGGCGGAATCGGCCCGGCGGGCACGGTGATGACGGCGGACGGATCATTGACAGGCGTACTCGTCACATTTCCCCCTGATGCTTGACTCGCAACGTCCGTTCAGGAGGGCATGAGGCCCGGCCGGTCATGGCAAACGCAACGCGGCCGCCTTCGAGGCACGGCAACCGCCGAGAGCCCCCGTTCTCTCCATGGACTTCACCCTAGGAGCCGCTGTTCGAGCCGGTCAAACAGTTGCACGCCAAAGCAAATGCACCACCTCGCGGGCGCTTTCGGCGAATTCCGCGCGCCCGGCCGGCGCGAACGGGAACGCCGCGCCGCCCGTGGATCCGTCGGGCGGCGCGGCGTGCGGTTCGGGGAGGATTGCGGTCCGGGGACGGGCGGAGTCAGCGGCTGCCGAGCAGCAGGTCGCGGTGGGTGGTGAACTCGGTGTTCGCCCGGTCGTAGTCCTCGGGGCGGCCGATGTCCATCCAGTAGCCGTCGAACTCGTAGGTGGCCGGGCGGGTGTCGCGCTCCAGCAGGTCCAGGACGAGCTCGTCGAAGCCGAGCGGCAGACCGGGCGTGTAGCCCTCCAGCGTCGCGCGGCTCAGGCCGTACACGCCCATGGACACCTGGTAGGCCAGGCTCGGCTTCTCCCGGAAGCCGGTGATCCGGCCGTCGTCCGTGGTGAGCACGCCGAAGTCGATGTTCACCTGGCGGTTGTGGGTGGCGACGGTCAGCGGGGCGCCGGACGTCCGGTGCCGCTCCAGGACCGCCGCGTAGTCCAGCGAGGTGAGGATGTCGCCGTTCATCACCAGGAAGTGCTCGGGGAGCCGGTCCCGCATCATGACCAGCGGACCGAGGGTGCCCAGCGGGCTGTCCTCCACCGCGTACTCGACCTCCAGGCCCCACTGGGTGCCGTCGCCGACGTAGGCGCGGATGATGTGGCCGAGGTGTCCGATCGCGAGGGTGACCCGGGTGAAGCCGGCCGCCGAGAGCTGGCGCATCACGATCTCCAGGATCGCGTGCTGGTCGCCGATCGGGACCAGGGGCTTCGGCAGCGCGGTGGTGTAGGGCCGCAGCCGGACGCCCTTGCCGCCGGCCATGATGAAAGCGTGCATGATCGAGTCCCTTCCGCTGGGGTGGTGTGCTTCGTGCCGAGTGGTGGAGGTCAGCCGCGGGTGCCTAAGGTGAGCGGGAACGTGCTGTCAAGTTCCATGTGATGAGGTCGTGTTGTTCCCCTACATCGGCTCCGGCCCGTACTGCTTCTCCAACTCGCTCGCCATGGCGCTGGGTCCGGGCGCGCCCGGCACGCCGGTGCTGGAGGTGCTGACCGGGTCACCGTTCGGCTTCCAGCTGATCGACGGGGTGCTGCCGTTCTTCGATCCCTTCGGCTGGGACCCGGAGCAGGGCCTGGACGCGGCGATCGGCCTGCTCGGCTGGGAGTGCCGGCGCAGTGACGGCGACGACCCCGAGGAGGCCGAGGCGCGGCTGCGCGCGGCCGTCGCCGAGGGCCCGGCGCTGGCCGGTCCGCTGGACATGGGCCTGCTGCTCCAGCAGCCCGGCTCCGGCGAGGCGATCGGCGCCGACCACTACGTGCTGGTGGTGGCGGTCGACGGGGACACCGTGGTCTTCCACGACCCGCACGGCCACCCCTGGGCGACCCTGCCGGTGTCGGCCTTCCTGGCCGCCTGGCAGGCGGAGAAGATCGACTACGTGGAGCGGCCGTTCGTGCTGCGCACCGGCTTCACCCGGGTCCGGGAGACCACCGTGGCCGAGGCCCTGCGGGCCTCGCTGCCGCACGCCGTGGAGCTGCTGCGGGGCCGCAGCACCGGCGCCGCCGACATGCCGCCGGGTTCGCTCGGCACCGCGGCCGGCCTGGAGCGGCTGGCCGAGCAGGTGGCCGAGGGCCTGGACCCGGACATCCGCCAGGTGATGGAGAAGTTCTCGGTCCGGGCCGGTGCCCGCCGGCTGTCGGACGCCTCCACCGCCCTGGCGGGGATCGGCTTCCGCACCGCGGCCGAGGTGCTGGGCCGGCAGGCCCGGATCCTCGGCGGGCTCCAGTACCCGCTGGTCGTCCAGGACGACGCCGCCGTGATCGCGGGCCTGCGCGCGCTGGCGCCGACCTACGAGGAGCTGCGGGCCGCCCTGGTCGCCGAACTGGCCGAGCACGACGGCCGCCCCGCCGCCGCGGTCGCCGCGGGCTGAGCCGGCCGCCCGGCCCGGCGGGCCCGCCCCCCGCCCGGCCCCCCCCGCGCCGCCGGGGGCAGTGCGCCGGATCGCGCCGGCCCGCCAGGCGGCGCAGCTCGGGCACCGGGGGCACCCGTGCGCCCGCGGGCAGCT
>NZ_JBIWNL010000022.1:0-121241 GCF_044767225.1 Kitasatospora sp. NPDC101447 | reverse complement strand
CGGGGGGCGGGCCTCGCCCCCCCCCCCCCCCCCCCCCGCCCCCGGGCCCGCGGGGGGGCGCCCCCCCCCCCCGCCCCCCCGCCCCCCCCCCGCGGCCCCCCCCCCGCCGCGCGGCCGGGGTCAGTCCGCCGCATCGAGCCGGCCCTCCAGGCGGCGCAGCTCGGACTCCGGGGGCACCGGTGCGCCCTCGGGCAGCTCCGCGAGGATCCGCAGCGCGGCGCAGGCCGGGCCGGCGACCCGGCGCCCGCCGTCCCGGAGGTCGAAGGCGGAGTGGTGGAGCGGGCAGCGGATCAGCATCCGGTCGGCGTCCAGGTGGCCGTAGCGCATCAGGCCCTTGCGGTGCGGGCAGGCGGCGTCGGTGATCAGCCGCCGGCCGCCCGCCTCGACGAGGATCAGCCGCTCGCTGACCTGCTGGACCCGGGGGTCCTGCGCGGCCTCCCGGTCCGGCAGGTCCGCCACCGCGTCCGCGGTGTTCGGCGTGTCCGGGGTGTCCGCCGTGTTCGGGGTGTCCGGGGTGTCGTCGGTGACGGTCACGGTCATGCGCGTCCCGCCTCCCGGGCCAGGGCGATCGCCGTCTCGGTCGCGTCGCCGACGACAGCGCTGGTCAGCTCGACGCCGGCCCACACCTTGGCGAGGTCCAGGCCCTGCGCCGTCTGCGTCTCCCGGATCGCCACCCGCATCTGCTTGCTGTGGTAGGTGTCGATGTAGAGGTGCTCGGTGTAGTACTTCCCCGACTTCAGGCCGAGCCGCCGGGCGGCCTGCGCGAAGCTGCGGAAGCCGTACAGCACGCTGGCCTCGAAGTAGGCGTAGCCGCCGAGGAAGTACTCCGGGGTGTCCGCCCGCGAGGCCAGCCAGTGGAACATGTTGACGTAGGCGTGGCTCTGCGGGCTGGAGCCGGCCCGGTACGCCTCCACCTCGGTGGGCAGGTCCAGTTCGCGCAGCAGCTCGCGGTACAGCTCCGAGTGCGCCTGGTCGTCGTTGCCGCAGCCGAGTTCGTCCACCATCACGCGGAAGACGGCCATGCCGGCCTTGTAGGGCAGCCGCGGGACCACCGGCAGCAGGTTGAGCGACTCGGTGAGCCCGTCCATCGCGAACTCCGAGACCACCACCCGGAACTGGTCGATCGTCGCCTCCTCGGCGAGGAAGCGGTGGCTGTCGGAGGCCACCGCGCCCTCCCGGGCCAGGAAGCCGGACAGCTCCCGCAGGAGTTCGGTGTGCGAGGCGAACCCGGGGGCGGTACGGCGGTGGCCCTCGGCGATCGCCCCGATCCAGCGCTCCTCCATCCCGACCATCTCCTGGTACTCGGCCGCCGTCGGGACGCTCGTGTAGAGGTCGTACAGGCGCTTCTGGTCGATCACCGTGCAGGGTGTCGGGGTGTCGGTCGGGGCCGTGGTCATGCGGTGCTCCAGGTCGGCTCGGGGCGAAGGTCACCGGTCGGCGGGACGTCGCCGGTTGGTAGGGTGACGCCGTTGATCAAGTGGCCGGCCGTCCTCCCGCCCACCGGGGGCTGCGGGACGCGGGCCGGAACGGGGCGGTCATGGTCGAGGCACGGCGTCCGAAGGTGGACAACTCCGATCCCTGGCTGCGGCGCTATCCGGTCGACGGCGCCCGGGTGCGGCTGGTGTGCTTCCCGCACGCGGGCGGCTCCGCGACCAGCTACCTGGACTGGCCGCGGCAACTGCCGGACGGCGTCGAGGTGCTGGCCGTGCAGTACCCGGGACGGCAGAACCGGATAGCCGAGCCCTGCTTCGAGTCGCTGCCGGAGCTGGCCGACGCCGCGACGCGGGCCCTCAAGGCCCACACCGGCCTGCCGCTGGTGCTGTTCGGGCACAGCATGGGCTCGGCGGTCGCCTACGAGGTCGCCCGCAACCTGCGGCGGGACGGCGGGCAGCGGGTGGCGCGGCTGCTGGTGTCGGGCCGCGGCGCACCGCACGTGGGCTACGGCGGCCGGCGCCGGCCCGGCCTGGACGACGCCTCGCTGATCGCCGTGGTCCGGGCGCTGTCCGGCAGCGACGCCGACGTCTACGAGCACCCGGACATGCGGGACCTGCTGATGCCGTCGCTGCGCGCCGACTACACGATGCTGGACCGCTACCAGCCGGCCGCACCCACCGAGCTGCTGGACGTGCCGGTCACCGTGTTCGGCGGGCAGCAGGACCCGGCCTGCCCGGTGGCCGAGCTGGACAGCTGGGCCGAGGTCACGAACGCCGGGCACGAGGTGCTGACGTACCCCGGCGGCCACTTCTACCTGCGCGAGCACGAGCGGGCGCTGCTGGCCGAGGTGGCCCGCCGGCTGCCCGGCGCGGACGGCGCGCAGGCCTGACGGCGGCGCGGTGCGGGTCATCCGGCACCCACCCGGTGGCCGGGGTCGGCCACGACCCGCTCCAGCAGGGCGAGGTAGCCGTCCGCGAAGTCCCGGGCGGCGTCCGGGCCGAGCCGGTGGAGGTCGTGCTCCAGCCGGCCGGTGAGGCCGCCCGCGCCGTCCTCGTCCAGCGCGAGGCTGAGGTCGAACTTCGCGGTGCCGGTGTCGCAGGGCACCACCGTGGTGACCGTCCCCGGCAGTTCGGGCCCCCGGGCGGGGGTGCTGCCGAAGGTGAACATCAGCTGGAAGAACAGGCTGTGCCCGCGGCCGCGGGCGGGCCGCAGCTCCTCCACGACCCGCTCGAAGGGCACGTCCTGGTGGGCCAGCGCCTCGCCCACGGTCCGGCGCACCCGGGCGAGCAGATCGCGGAAGGAGCGCTGCGGCTCCAGCTCGGTCCGCAGGCACAGGGTGTTGACGAACATCCCGACGACGCCGTCCAGTTCGGGCCGGTCCCGGCCCGAGGTGAGGGTGCCGACGACCAGGTCGCGGGCGCCCGAGGCGCGGTGGACCTGCTCCTGGAAGGCGCTCAGCAGGACCATGAACAGGGTGGCCCGCTCGGCGCCGGCGAGCTCCCGCAGCCGGGCGGTGAGCGGTGCGGGCACCGCGAAGGTGTGCACGGCGCCGCGGCCGGGGGCGGGCGCCGAAGCGTCCGCGGCCACCGGCAGCCGGGTGGTCTCCGGGGCGCCGGCGAGCTGCTTGCGCCAGTACGCCAGCTGCGCGTCGTAGCCCTGCTCGGCGGCCTGCCGGCGCTGCTCGCGGGCCCAGTGCCGGTACTCCGGGGCGGGGGCCGGCAGGTCGGCGTCGGTGCCGGCCACCGCGGCCGCGTGCAGCGGGCCGAGCTCGTCGAACAGGACCTCCATCGAGCGGCCGTCGAAGACGATGTGGTGCAGGACCAGGACCAGCAGGTGGTCCTCGGCCGCGCGGCGGACCAGCGTGGCCCGCAGCAGCGGGCCCCGGGTCAGGTCGAACGGCTCGCGGACCAGCCCGGCCACCGCCCCGGCCACCGCCTCCTCGCCGCGGCCGGTCAGGTCCAGCAGCGGGAGGTCCGGCCGGTACGGCTCCCGCAGGACCTGCACGGGCAGGCCGTCCTCGGTGGCGAACACGGTGCGCAGGGCGCCGTGCCGGGCGACCAGGCCGCCGAGCGCCGTGTGCAGCGCCGTCCGGTCCAGCGGTCCGGCGATCCGCAGCACCACCGGCTCGTTGAACCGGGGTGAGCCGGGGGCGAGCTTGTGCAGCAGCCACATCTGCTGCTGGGCGTAGGAGGTCGGGGCGGGCCCGGCCGGTTCCGCGCCGGCCGCACCGGGTGCGGCGGCCGTCCCGGCCGGCGGGACGGCGCGTTCGAGTTCCGCCGCGAGCGCGGCCACCGTGGGCGCCTGGAACAGGGTGCGCTGGCGGACGTCCGCGCCGAGCCGGGCGCGGCAGGCCGCGGCCAGCCGCACGGCGGTCAGCGAGTCGCCGCCGAGTTCGAAGAAGTCGTCGTCCACGGCGATCGGTGCCGTGCCGAGGACCTCCTCCCAGACCTCGGTGAGCTCGGCCTCCAGCGGGGTCCGCGGCGCGGTCGCGCCGGTGTCCGACCGGCCGGAGGCGAGGTCGAGCTGCAGGGTGCGCAGCGCGCGCCGGTCCACCTTGCCGTTGGCGTTCAGCGGCAGTCCGTCCAGGGCGGCGAACCGGGCCGGCACCAGGGCCGGCGGCAGCACCTCGCGCAGCCGGGCGCGCAGGGCCCGGACCTGCGGGGCCCCCGCCCACACCACGCAGGCGACGAGCTGCTCGGCGCCGGTGTCGTCGGGCCGGGCGAGCACGGCGCTCTCCAGGACGCCGGGGAACTGGCCGATGGCGTTCTCGACCTCGCCGGGCTCGATCCGGATGCCGCGGATGTTGAGCTGGTAGTCGATCCGGCCGAGGAACTCCAGGGCGCCGCCGGGCAGTCGGCGGGCCAGGTCGCGGGTGCGGTACATCCGGCCGCCGGGCCGGTCGGTGAAGGGGTCGGGCAGGAACCGGTCGGCGGTCAGGGCGGGCAGGCCGAGGTAGCCCCGGGACACCCCGGGGCCGCCGAGGTACAGCTCCCCCGGGTCGCCGTCGGGCACCGGCCGCATCCGCTCGTCGAGGACGTGGGCGTGGACCCCGGGCAGCGGGGTGCCGATGGGCAGCCGGTCCCAGCCGCGGATCTCCTGCGGGCCGGCCGCGGTCTCGTGCAGCAGCTGGGAGACGGTGGCCTCGGTGGCGCCGTACTCCTGGACCAGGCGGACCCCGGTGGCGCACCAGTCGGCGACCCGGTCGACGGCGACGGGTTCGCTGCCGACGACGAGCAGCCGCAGCGAGGGCGGGGCGACCGGCCCCTGCCCGCGGTCGAGCTCGCGCAGCCACTCGTACCAGTAGGACGGCGTCAGCTGGAGCACCGAGACGCGTTCGCGCTCGATCAGGGCGAGCAGCCGGGCGCTGTCGGCGAGTTCCTCGGCCGGGTCCATGACCAGGCAGGCGCCGGCGGCCCAGGTGGACAGGACCTCCTCGGCCGCCACCGAGAAGCCGATGGAGGCGAACTGCAGGACCCGGTCGGCCGGGGTCAGCTCCAGCCGGTCGGCGATGCCGAGGGCCAGCGCGGCCAGCGCGGCCTGGCCCAGCGGGACGCCCTTGGGGCGGCCGGTGGAGCCGGAGGTGTACGCGATCCAGCCCAGGTGCTCGGGGTGGAGTCCGGGCTCGGCCGGGCCCTCGCCGGCCTCCTCGGCCGGGCCCTCGGCGGGCCCGTCGACCAGCAGGACGCGGGCGGTGTGCCCGGGGAGCCGGTCGGCGAGGCCCGCGGTGGTGAGCAGGACCGGGGCGCCGACGTCGCCGAGGACGAAGGCGAGCCGCTCGGCCGGGTACCCCGGGTCCAGCGGCACGCACGCGCCGCCGGCCTTCAGGACGGCGAGCAGGGCGACGGCGAGCTCCACCGAGCGGTGCAGGTGGATGCCGACCGGGACGTCCGGGCCGACGCCCGCGCCGCGCAGCCGGCGGGCCAGCAGCCCGGCCCGCCGGTCCAGTTCGCGGTAGCTGAGCCGGGCGCCGCCGCAGTCGAGGGCGGGGGCGTCGGGCGTGCGGCGGACCCGTTCCGCCAGCAGGGCGGGGAGGGTGGCCGGCCCGTCCGCGGGGAGGTGGAGGGCGTTCACGGGACGAGGACCACCTTCGTGGCGTGGCCGGCGTCGAACAGCTTGAAGCCCTCCACGGCCTCGGCGAGCGGGAGCCGGTGGGAGATCAGGAACGTCGGGTCGATGCGTCCGGTGCGGATCAGCCGCATCAGCCCGTCGCGGGAGCTGATCGGATCCCCGACGGCGAACCGGAGGGTGAGTTCCTTGCCGAAGGCGAGGCCGGTGGGCATCGGCATGGCCTCCGAGGCGTGCGCGCCCACGGCGCACACGGTGCCCAGCGGCCGGACGATCTCCAGCGCGCTGCGCAGGGAGGCGTCCACGCCGACGGCCTCCAGGGCGACGTCGGCTCCGCGCCCCTCGGTCAGCGCGCGGACCCGCTCGGCGAGGTCGTCGCCGGTGTCCAGCGGCACCGCGCCCTGGGCCGCGGCGGCCGCCCGCCGGCTCTCGGCCGGGTCGATCGCCAGAACCTGTGCCGCGCCCATCAGTTGGGCGGCCTTGAGGGCCATCAGGCCGACCGGGCCGCAGCCGACCACGGCGACCACGTCGCCGGGCCGGATCCCGGCGCGGTCGGCGGCGGCGTAGCCGGTGGCGAGGATGTCCCCGACGAACAGGGCCTGTTCGTCGGAGACCTCGTCGGGGATCGCGGACAGCACGGTGTCGGCGAACGGGACCCGGACGTACTCGGCGTGGCCGCCGGCCACCGCGGTGCTGCCGACCACGGTGTCGTAGCCGAACAGGCCGACCTCGGCGCACTGGTAGTGCCAGCCGCGCAGGCAGTACCAGCAGCCGCCGCAGGCGATCACGTCGGAGGCCACCACGCGGTCGCCCGGGCGGAAGCCGCGCACCGCGGGGCCGGTCTCCTCGACCACGCCGGTGAACTCGTGGCCGGTGACGGTTCCGGGGGTGAAGCCGGGGATCTCACCGCGGTAGGGGTGCAGGTCGGTGCCGCAGACGGCGGACCGGACCACCCGGACGAGGGCGTCGCCCGGGGCGGTCAGGGTGGGGACGGGGGCGTCGACGACCCGTACGTCGTAGGGGGCGTGCCATTGCAGGGTCTTCACAGGAGCCCCCTCTTGGTCTCGGCGAGGAGCCCGGCCGCCGCGCCGCCCATCAGGGAGGCGTGTTCGGCCGGGGTGAGTGCGGTGCCGTCGGGCCACAGCGAGTCGTCGGTGGCGAGTTCGCGCATCCGGGACACCGAGTCGGTCATGGTGCAGAAGGGGTGGTCGGTCCCCCACAGCAGGCGGTCCAGGACGCCGAGGGCGCGGGCCTTGGCCAGGGCGGCGGCGACCGTGGCGGCGGGCCGGTACCAGCTGAAGATGGACAGGTCCGCGTACACCCGGGGGTGGCGGGACATCAGGTCCAGCGCGGTGTCGGTCCAGGGGGTGCCGAGGTGGGCGAGGATCAGCCGCAGGCCCGGGAAGTCGGTGGCGACCCGGTCGAGCAGCCGCGGGGAGAAGTACCGCGGGTCGGCCTTCTTCGCCGGGGTGTAGCCGGTGTGCACGAGGACCGGGACGTCCAGTTCCTGGGCGACCTCGTAGACGTCGTTCCAGAGCGGGTCCGCGGGAGACATCCGCAGGTAGCAGGGGGCCGTCTTGAGCCCGGACAGCCCCAGCTCGGTGACGGCGTGCCGGAGTTCGGCCGCGGCGCCGGGCGTGCCGGCGTCGACCGAGGCGAAGCCGGTGAACCGGTCGGGGTGGCGGGCGCAGATGTCGGCGACGAACTCGTTGGGGACCTTGAACCCCTCGATCCGACGGACGTCGAAGGCGAGGAGGAAGGCCCGGTCCACACCGGCCTCGTCCATGTGGGCGAGCAGCGCGGTCTCGGGCGCGGTCAGGGCCTCCGGCGGCATGCCGGTGGTGGCCATCATCTCCTCGGCGAAGGAGGCGGTGTAGTGCCGGTAGTACTCGCCGGCGTGGACATGGGCGTCGATGATCACGCGCCGGCCCTCCGTCCTTCCGTCCAGGTGGCCAGGTGCACGGCCTTGGGGCCGAGGTCCAGCAGTTCGGCCCGGCCGTCGTGGTGCAGGGTGGTGCGGACCGGGCGGGGGGCGTGGTTGATCACCAGCGCGCACCGCTCGTCCCCGCGGCCCAGGACGCCGACCTCGACCTCGGGGCTGTCGACGGTGGGCCCGGTGACGAGCTCGTCGGTGAGGCCCTCGGCCGCGGCGACGTCGGCGTAGAGCCGGTGCCAGGGCGCCTCGTCCAGCCGGTGCGGGGCGTTGAGCTGCTGCTCGAACGGGGCGTTGAGGTGGTACGCGACGCCCCGGCCGTAGCGGTGGCGGGTGAGCGCGGGCGAGCCGTCGGGGAAGGCGGCGAGCACGGTGGCGGTCGTCGCGGCGAGCACCGGGAGCTGGCCGGCCTCCCGCACCAGCGGGTAGCGGGTGCCCTGCCAGGTGAAGGAGTCGGCGTCCTCGGCCCGCAGGGTGAAGTCGGTGATGCGGATGCCGAACAGCTCCTCCCCGCCGAAGCCGTGCAGCAGGTCGCCGCCGGTGTACAGCAGGACGCCGCCCGCCTCGACGTAGTCGGCCAGCGCCCGCTGGCCGTCGAGGGTGATGTGCCGGACGGAGGGGCAGACCACCAGCCGGTGGCCACCGGGGGTGCCGGGCGCGACCGGCGGGCCTGCGGTGAACTCGTAGGGCAGGTGGGCGCGTTGCAGCAGCTGGGCGGCGTAGAAGCCGGCCGCCGCGTCGGAGCCGCCGGAGGCGAGGTAGCCGGCGTCGCCCTCCTCCCGGTGCTCGGGCAGGTGGACGCCGACGGGCGCCGGCAGCGGCCGGAACCCGGCCAGTTCGCCGGTCGCCCGGCCGGCGAACTCCCGGAAGGCCGCCATGGCCGGCTTGGGCGTGCCGTCGGCGCGCAGCAGGCCGACGAACCGCTCGTTGGGGCGCAGCGCGTACGGCTTGGCCTCGGTGGTGAAGTCCTGCCAGCACCAGACGATGACCCCGCAGGCCCCGGCGGCCAGCGCGGCGTGCGCGGCGACCCGCAGGTAGTCCCGGGCGGTCTCCTCGTCGCAGCCGTAGCTGCCGAGTTCGTCGACCAGCACCGGCCGGTGCTCCCGGCCGCGGCGGACCAGGTAGGGCACCAGGGCGCCGGCCTTGGGGGCGGCGACGGACTCCACGTGGAACGGGCTCCACACCGGGAAGCCGTGCAGGCCCACCAGGTCGAGCGGCTCGGCGTGTTCGGGCCGGAAGGCGTGCGTGCCGGTGACCGCGGACGCCTCGTTGGCCTGCAGCACCAGCGCGCCGGGGTGGGCCTCGCGGACGGCGTCGGCGAGCAGGCCCCACCAGCGGCGGACCCCCTCGGGGCCGAGCGCGCCGGAGGCGGCCTGGTCGACGTGGATGACCTCGTCGCCGAGGTCGTACGCGAGGACGTCGGCGGACCCGCCCAGGGCGGTGACGACGTGCCGGACGAAGCCGAGCTGACGCTCGGTCATCTCGGGGTCGTGCCAGAGATCCCGGCCGGCCCGCCAGGGCGGGTCGAAGCGCTGCCCGTTCATCCAGATGGTGAGCAGCGAGGGCAGGCACTGCAGGCCGTGCCGGGCGGCGAGGGAGCCGAAGGTGCGCAGCCGCTCGGTGGCCACCGGGTCGTAGACGCCGGGCTCCGGTTCGAAGTCGGCCCAGAACACGAAGAAGCGGACGGTGTTGAAGCCGAGTTCGGCCATCCGGGCGAAGTCGGCGTCGAGGCGCTCCGGGTCCCAGTCCCGCCAGTAGTCGCAACCGGCGGCCGAGGGGTGGTAGTTGAAGCCGACGCTGAAGTACGGCGCGCCGTCCCGCCGGAACCCCCCGTCGACGAGGGTGTAGCGGTGGGCGGGGTTCGGGGTCACGCGCCGGCCCCGGGGGCGTCGGCGAGGGCGTCCCGGAGGGCCTGGACCACCAGGTCGGTGTCGTCGTCGGTCATGTCGACGTGCAGCGGCAGCGACAGTTGACGGTCCATCACCTCCTCGGTGACCGGGAGGTCGCCCTCGCGGTGGCCGAAGCGCTCCCGGTAGGCGGTGAAGAGGTGGGTGGGCGGGTAGTGCACCCCGCTCTGGACGCCGGCTCCGCGCAGCGCGTCCTGGATCGCGCCGCGGGCGTCGCCGTCCGGCAGCAGCACCGCGAAGAGGTGGTGCGCGGCCAGCTCGACGGGCCGGTCGTGGAAGGGCAGGCCGAGGCCCTCGGTGCCGGCGAGGCCCTTGAGGTAGCGGGTGACGATCTCCTGACGGCGGACCTGGCGCTGCGGCAGGTCCGCCAGCTGGACGAGTCCGATCGCGCTGCCGAGCTCGGTGGGGCGGTAGTTGAGGCCGAAGGAGTCGACGTCGTACAGCGAGGGGCCGCCGCGGTGGCGGTCCTGGGCGCTGACGGTGAGCGCGTGCGAGCGCAGCCGGCGGATCCGTTCGCGCACCTCGGGGTCGCGGGCGACCACCATGCCGCCCTCACCGGTGGCGAGGTTCTTGGTGGCGAAGAAGCTGTAGCAGCCGATGTCGCCGACGGTGCCCAGCACGCCGTGCGCGGAGCGGGTCGCGGGGGCGTGCGCGGAGTCCTCGACGAGGGCCACGCCGTGCTTGCGGGCCAGGGCGGCGAGCGCGGGCAGGTCGGCCGCGTGTCCGCCGTAGTGCATGGCGACGATCGCCTTGGTCCGGGGGGTGATGCGGGCGGCGACGTCGGCGGGGTCGACGCACAGGTCGTCCGGGCCGGTGATGTCGGCGAAGACCGGGGTGGCACCGCACAGGGTGACCACGGCGGCCGCGGAGACGAAGCTCAGCGACGGGAGGACGACCTCGTCGCCGGGGCCCAGGTCCAGGGCGAGGAAGGCCAGGTGCAGGGCGGCCGTGCCGTTGCTGACCGCGACCGCGTCCTCGATGCCCGCCGTCCGGGCGAAGGCCTCCTCGAACTCACGGGTCACGGGCCCGTTGGACAGCCAGCCGGAGCGCATCACCGCGGCCACGGCGTCGAACTCGGCGTCGCCGAGCCGGGGCCGGTACAGGTTTACCTTCCAGTCGGACATCTCTATCCACCATCCCCCCGCGCGCCGGTGGTGCGCGGTGTTCGTTCGGGTGCCGCGTGCGTGTGCATCGGGCACGGTGCGGTGGTGCCGGCGGTGGGCCGCTCGGCAGCACGCGCGGGTCGTCCCCCGGGGCCCCCGCCGTTCGGGCGGGATCCGGAGGGGACGGCCTAAGGGGTGCCGGCCGGGCCGGCGGTGCGTGCGGTGAGCCGGTCGTAGACGGCCTGGTACCGGTCGGTCACCGCGTCCCAGCTGAGTTCGCGCTCGGTGCGGGTCCGGCCGGCCGCCCCGAGGGCCGCCGCCTCGGCGGGGTCGGCGAGCAGTCGGACCACGGCCGCCGCGACGGCGTCCGGGTCGGGCTCGCACAGCAGTCCGTCCACGCCGTGCCGGACGACCTCCTCGCCGCCGTCGAAGGTGACGGAGACGACCGGCTTCCCGTTGACCCAGGCCTCGACGAAGACCAGCGGGAAGACGTCCACGGTGGACGGCAGGCAGAACACGTCGCAGGCGGCGAGGGCGTCGGCCTTCTCGTCCTCCTCGACCATGCCGAGGTCGAGGATCCGCGGGTCGCGGTGGGCGGCGAAGACCTCCGCGCAGTCCTCGTCCCAGTCGGGGCCGGCGAAGACGAACCGGGCCCCGGGGTGGTCCGCCCACACCTTGCGGGCGGCCTGGAGCAGCAGGTGGTAGCCCTTGCTGCGCATCTTGCGGCCGAGGAAGAGGACCATCGGCCCGTCGATGCCGTGGCGGGCCCGGAAGGCCGCGCCGTCGGGCTCGGCGGCGCTCAACTGCGGGCCCTGGCCGTTGAGGTGCAGGGCCGTCGGGTCGACGCCGGCCTCGACGAACAGCCGGCGCTCCGCCTCGGTGAGCACGAAGACGGCGTCCGCCTGCCGGGCGACGTCCAGGACGGCCTCCCGGTCCTGCCACACGCCGGCGGCCGAGGCCGGGGTGAACACGAACGGGACGTCCCAGTCGCGGGCGAGGCGCAGCGCGGCCTGCGGGTAGTCCGGCCAGACGCTGTCGAAGGCGTGCACCACGTCGGGCCGCTCGGCGGGCGGGGCCGAGGCCGGCAGCACACCGACCTCGACTCCGGCGCCGGTCATCCACCGGGCCGACTCCTCGTCCATGCTGCTGCAGTACAGCCCGACCCGGTGGCCGCGCCGGGCCAGCGACTCGGCGAGGTTCTGGGCCATCGCCTCGGCGCCGGCGCGGGCCGGGAAGTAGCCGCGGTGGACGATGCGCACGTGGGTCATGACTGCTGCTTCCGAGCGGCCCGGTCGCGGGCGTACCACTCGTAGGTGCGGCGGACGCCCTCGCGCAGGTCGGTCTTCGGCTCGTAGCCGGTGAGCGAGCGCAGCAGCGAGATGTCCGGGACGCGGCGCTCCGGCGAGAGCGGCGGGGCGGGGTGGACGTCGAGGGCCGGGTGCCGGTCGACGACGTCGAAGACCACCTTGGCGAGGTCGTCGATGCGGATCTCCTCGCGGTCGTTGCCGACGTTGACCAGGAGGGTGTCCCCGGTGGGCAGGGCGGTCAGCGCGGCGATGGCCTCGACGGCGTCCTCGACGTAGCAGAACGCCCGGAACTGGTCGGCGCCGTAGATCTCGAACGGGTCGGCGCCGCCGAGCAGCCGCTCGATGAACTGCGGGATGACGTGCTCGTACCCCATGCGCGGCCCGTACACGTTGTGGAAGCGCACCATGCGCAGCGGGAAGCCGTACGCCTGGGCGTAGTTGCGGCACAGCAGCTCGCCGGCGATCTTGCTGAAGCCGTACGAGGAGCGGGCCACCGTCGGGTCCGAGACGACGAGCTGCACGTCCTCGGGGGTCGGCACCGGTGCCACGCCGGCGGTGACGCTGCCCGCGTACGCCTCGCTGGAGGAGGCGAAGCAGAGGGTGGCACCGTCCAGCTCCTTGAACCAGTCCAGCACGTGGATGGTGGAGAGCAGGTTGGTGCGCAGCACGCGCTGCGGCTCCTGGTTGGAGTAGACGACGCCGACGACGGCGGCGAGGTGGTACACCTCGTCGAAGTCGCGGGGCAGGTCCGCGGGCAGCGGGAGGGTCAGGTCGTGGGTGAACACCGTGACCTTGGAGCGGAGTTCGTCGAGCTCGTCGTCCTGGCGGCCGCGGCTGAAGTCGTCGACGACGGTGACGTCGTGCTCGTCGGCCAGCCGGCGGGCCAGGTGCATGCCGATGAATCCGGCACCGCCCGTGATCAGGATCTTCTTACGCATGGCCGAGCCTCATAACGTTGGACGTGGCGGGGAGGATGCGCCAGGTGTCGTAGACCACCGCGGGCGGCGCCATGGTGGCCACCAGCGCGTCGATGTCCTGGTCGCGGTAGGAGAGGTGGTTGTTCAGGATGACGACGGCGTGGGTGCCCTCGAAGCCCTCGGCCAGGTCCACCGGACGCACGCCGAGTGCGGCGATGCGCTCGGCCGGGACGGCGAAGTCGTGGCCGACGATCTCGCCGACGCGGCCGCGCAGCACGTCGAGCAGGCCCTCGTAGGCGGAGCCCCGCAGGTCGTCGGTCTCGGGCTGGCCCTTGTAGGCGAAGCCGGAGACCAGCACCCGGGCGGTGGCCGGGTCGCAGCCCTGCTCCCACAGGGCGGCCAGCACGCGCTCGCCGATCCGGCGCGGCAGGGACTCGTTGAGCTGCCGGGCCGCGGCGATCATGCCGGGGGTGTGGCCGTGCGGCTTGAGCGCGTGCATCAGCAGGTACGGGTCCTTGGTGAGGCAGCTGCCGCCGACGAAGCCGGGCAGGCTCAGGTCGGGCCGCGGGTAGCCGAAGTTGGCGCTCTTGATCAGCTCCACCGCGTCGAGGCCGAGCTTCTCGGCCATCAGCGCCACCTCGTTGCCGTACCCGTAGATCAGGTCGGTGTGGCAGTTGCAGATCAGCTTGATCATCTCGGCGGCCTCGACCGAGGAGACCGGCACCACGGTGGGCGTCTGCGAGGCGAACAGCTCGGTGGCGCGGCGCACGGCCTCGTCGTCGATGCCGCCGACGATCTGCGGCAGCGACAGCAGCTCGTCCAACGCCTTGCCCTGGATGGTCCGTTCGGGGCAGAAGGCGACCAGCGGCTGCGCCACCTTGCGCTGCAGCACGGGCAGCACCAGGTTGCGGGTGGTGCCGACCGGCACGGTGCTGCGGACGATCACCAGGGTGTTCTCGTCGATCCCGTCGGCGATGGTCTCCACCGCCGCCTGCAGGTGGCGCAGGTTGGGCTCGGTGCCGTCGACCTCGATCGGGGTGCCCACGCAGATGATGACCACCGGCGGGAGGGCGCCGGCCCCCAGCTCGGAGGTGACCTTCAGCCGGGTGCCGACGGCGTCCCGGAAGACCTCCTCGACGCCGGGCTCCGCGAGCTGGAGCACGCCCGCGTCGAGGTCCTCGGCGACCTTCTTGTTGTACTCGTAGCCCAGGACGCTCTTGCCGGTCTTCAGGAGGGCCGCGGTGAGCGTGACACCGACGTATCCCAGACCGACGACGCAGACGTCGTAGTCGGCGTTGGACATGGTTGACTCCATCACTTCCCCTTCGAGTTGGAACGGGTCACATCACGCGGCCGACGGGTCGCCGGCGGCGGCCCCGACGACCCAGAAGGTCTTCTCCGGCTTTCCGCCCAGCTGGCGCTTCTGGTCGTCGAGGCCCTTGACCTCGGAACCGCCGGCGTCCACCTCGCGGATGCCCTGCGCCCACATGAGCCGGAACACGGTCAGCCAGACGTACTGGGGAATGGCGGTGAATCCGGTGCTGTCCTTGAAGAGCCCGGTCAGCCGCTCCCGGAAACGCATGGTCATGGTGCAGTAGAGGGCGGCCCGCTGCTCGCCGATCCGCTCCCCCGCGAAGAACATGGCGGGGAATTTCTCGCCGTCCTCGGTGACGATGTTGCCGAGGTACGAGAAGTAGTCCCGCTCGTTGTCGCCGCCCGGCTTCACGCGGACGATGGCGAGGTAGTCCTCGGGGGTGGAACCGACGACGGTGCCCTGTTCGCGGCGCGCCTGGAAATAGCTCTCGACGACGCCGCGGGCGCTCTCCTTCTCGGGCCCGGAGTAGTGGTAGGGCTCGATCTGGAAGGAGAGGTGCGGGTTGCGCTCCAGGAAGTTCTCGAAGCGCCGGTAGGCCATCTTGTTCTTGTTCTTGTACTTCCGCCGCTCCTCGCCGGCCAGCTTGGCGACCTGGAGCGTCCCGTCCTCGGCCTGGTCGAAGACCTCGTCCAGGTAGTAGACCCGGTTCGGGTAGGTCTCGTCCTCCTCCGGGGCACCGAGGTGCCAGGGGTCGGTGTCGATCCCGGTGAACCCGGCGCCCAGGAAGGCGTCGCGGTCCTCGGCCGACAGGTGCCGGACGTACACCGACTCCCGGGCCAGGCCGGCCGCGCGGACGGTGGCGATGAACTCCCGGACCGCCTCGATCCGGGTCGGGCCCTTCGGGGCGACGATGTGGAGGTGCTTGGCGACGTGCCCCTCCTTGCTGAAGTACCCGACCCCGAAGATGTTGGTCCCGTCGTGGTAGACGAGCCCGTTCGGGTACTTGCTGCTGGCGCCGCGGAGATTGTATCCGTTCGCGTAGAGCATGAGGCCGATGTGGCCCATGGCGAACGATCCGTCCTTGTACTTCTGGATGATGTCGAAGGATTCCTCGACCGGGGTGATCCGCGGCCCGAAAATCTCCCTCAGACGGTCCTCGAATTGGTCCCGTTCGATCGCGAGAAGGCGCACAGGTATTCAACCTCCAACAGGCTCTGGAATTAATTCCCAGAAGCCCTGGTCAGTATGCGGCGAGCTTATCGTGTCCGGCTCGTGCAAGAAAGATGGGAATTGGAATTCCGGATGTTCCGCGGAATTTCTGCTCCGCGCGGTCACCGGCCGGGCAGCACCTCGGCCCGGGAGCGGCGCAGGGCCGGCGCGGGAAGCGCCTTGCGGTCGAGCTTGCCGATGGGGGTGAGCGGCAGTGCGTCCAGGGTGACGAACTGACCGGGCACCATGTGCTCCGGCAGGCTGTGCCTGAGGTGGTCCCGCAGCTGCTCCCCGGTCGGCGCGGAGGCGTCCGCCGGGGCCGTGTACGCCACCAGGCGGGGGCCGCCGGGAAGATCGTCACGGAGTACTACCGCAGCCTGTACGACACCGGGGCACGATGTCAACGCCTCTTCGATCTCACCGAGTTCGACCCGGAAGCCACGCACCTTGACCTGCGCGTCGAGCCGCCCGAAGTAGTCCAGCAGGCCGCTCTCCGGACGCCGGCGCACGCTGTCCCCGGTCCGGTACATCCGGGCGCCGGGCTCGCCGGAGAACGGGTCCGGAAGGAACCGTTCGGCCGTCAGCCCGGGACGGCCCTGGTAGCCGCGGGTGACCTGGGCGCCGCCGACGAACAGCTCGCCGGAGGTCCCGTCGGGCACCGGCCGCAGGTCCTCGTCCAGCACGTAGGCGTGCACGGCGGGCAACGGCGTGCCGATGGAGACCAGTTCGTCGTCCCAGTCCAGCAGGGTGGCGGCGGCCGACACGGTGGCCTCGGTGGGCCCGTAGATGTTGAACACCTGGGTCACCCCCCGCGCCCGGAGCTCGGCGAGCAGGGCCCTGGGCATCGCCTCGCCGCCGGTGAGGACGGCCTTGACGCGCGGTGGCGGGCCGCCCAGGGCGACCATCTGGGCCAGCGCGGACGGCACCGCGCAGACCGCGTCCCCGGTCACCCAGCCGTCCGGCTCGACCAGCGAGAACACGTCCTGGGCCAGCATCACGTGGCCGCCCGCGTGGAGCGGGGCGAAGATGTCGCACACCGAGAAGTCGAAGGACGTGGGGCAGGTCGCCACCATGGTGACCTCGGCGACCGGCCCCAGCAGGGCCACCGCGGCGGCGACGAACTCGCTCATCGCCGCCCGGGGCACCAGCACGCCCTTGGGGCGGCCGGTGGAGCCCGAGGTGTAGATCACGTAGGCGAGTTGGTCGCCGATCAGCGGCGGGGCGTCGGCCGGCGGGGTCTCCGGCCCGTCCGGGCCGCCCCGCACCAGCTCCTCCAGGACGAGTTCGGGGCCGCCGTACGCCAGCGTGCCGGCGTGCCGCCGCTCGGCCAGCACCGCCGCGGCGCCCGAGTCGTCGAGCATGTAGCCGATCCGGTCCTGCGGGTAGGCCGGGTCCAGCGGGACGTAGGCGGCGCCCGCCTTGAGCACGCCCACCAGGCCGGCGAGCATCTCGGGCGTGCGGCCGGCGAGCACGGCGACCCGGCTCTCCGCCCCGATGCCGAGGGCCCGCAGCTGCCCGGCGACCCGGTCGGCCGCGGCCCCCAGTTCGCCGTACGTCCAGGTCCGCCCCTCGCCGGTGACGGCGGGCCGCCCCGGCTCGCGGACCACCCACCGCTCGAACGCGGCGACGACGTCGATGACCGGTTCAGCGCTCGGTGCCGGCACTGTGTCCTCCTCTGCTCGACATGACGTGAAGCTGGCGGGCCAGATAGGGCGCCAGCGCGCTCTTCGGGTGGGCGGCCACCTGCTCCGGCGGCCCGGCGGCGACCAGTTCGCCGCCGTTCTCGCCGCCGCCCGGGCCCAGGTCGACGATCCAGTCGCAGGCCGCCGCGAACTCGACGCTGTGCTCGATGACCACCGCGGTGTTGCCCAGGTCCACCAGGTCGTGGACGACCCCGAGCAGCACCTCCACGTCGGAGAAGTGGAGTCCGGTGGTCGGCTCGTCGATCAGGTAGAGCGTCCGGCCGTCGTCGCGGCGCATCAACTCGCGCGACAGCTTCAGGCGTTGGGCCTCGCCGCCGCTGAGGGTGGTGGTGTCCTGGCCGAGCCTGAGGTAGCCGAGCCCCACCTGGCAGAGCATCCGCAGCGGGTGGGCGACGGCCGGGATGTCCCCGAACGCCTCCAGCGCCTCGGCGACCTCCAGGTCCAGGGTCTGCGCGATGTCCCGCCCCCGGTAGGCGACTTCGAGCACCCGCGGGTGGTAGCGGCGCCCGTCGCAGGAGGGGCAGCGCACCGAGAAGTCCGCCAGGAAGAGCATCTCGATCCGGATGGTGCCCTTGCCCGCGCAGCGGTCGCAGCGCCCGCCCTTCTCGGTGTTGAAGCTGAACATCGCCGTGGACCAGCGGCGGCGGACCGCCTCCTCGGTCTTCGCGAAGAGCTTGCGGATCTCGTCGAAGATGCCCACGTAGGTGGCCGGCGTGGACCGGGAGGAGGCACCGATGGACTCCTGGGTGACGGTGACCACCCGGCTGAACCGCTCCCAGCCGGCCAGCTCGGTGAACGGCCCGGTGGGGGCCCGCCGGTGGGTCAGGGCCTGTTCCAGGGCGGGCTGCAGGGTCCGGGTGATCAGCGAGCTCTTGCCGCTGCCGCTCACCCCGGTCACGCAGGTCAGCAGGCCCACCGGGATGGCGGCGTCCACCCCGCGCAGGTTGTGCAGCCGGGCGCCGCGGACGGTCAGCCAGTCGTCCCCGGGGCGGCGGCGGCCGGCCCGGGGCGAACCGACGACCAGCTCGCCGCGCAGGTAGGCGGCGGTCCGCGAGTCCGGGTGGGCGACGACCTCCGCCGTGGGGCCGGCCGCGATCACCAGGCCGCCCCTGGTGCCCGCGCCCGGGCCCAGGTCGACCAGGTGGTCGGCGGTCTCCATGGTCTCCTGGTCGTGCTCGACGACCAGCACGGTGTTGCCCGCGTCGGCCAGCTGCCGCAGCAGCGCGATCAGCCGGGAGTTGTCCTTGGCGTGCAGGCCGATGGACGGCTCGTCGAGCACGTAGGTGACGCCGACCAGCCCGCAGCCGAGCTGCCGGGCCAGCCGGAGCCGCTGGCCCTCCCCCGCCGACAGGGTGGGCGCGGAGCGGTCCAGCGAGAGGTAGCCCAGGCCGACGTCGAGCATGAACGTCAGCCGGGTGCCGATCTGGACCAGCAGCTCCTCGGCGAGCTCGGCGAGGAAGGTCGTGGCGAGCTCGGCGCGGACGGCCTCCAGCCACTCGGCCAGCCGGGCCACCGGCAGCGCGTTCACCTCGGCGATGTTGAGGTCGGCCAGGCGCACCGCGAGCGCCTCGGCGTGGTGGCGGGTGCCGCCGCAGTCGGTGCAGCCGCGGGCCGCCATGAACACCTGGTAGAAGGACTTGCGCTCGGGCGAGTCCGCCTCGCGGAACAGCCGCTCCAGGTGCTGGGCCAGCCCGTCGAAGGGCTTGCGCTCCAGCTCCCGGGCGAGCGCCTCCGGCAGCGGCCGCGCGGTGGCACCGGTGAGGACCAGCTCCCGCACCCCCTCGGGGAGCAGGCGCCAGGGCGTGTCCAGTCCGGCACCGGCGAGTTCGAGCACCGCGGGCAGTTCGCGCAGCGGCCACCAGGTCTTCTTGCTGCGGGTGCGGTCCCCGAAGAAGGTCAGCGCGCCGGAGCGGACAGAGGCCTCCGGGTCGCCGACGAGCAGCGCCGGGTCCACCTGGTAGGTGAAGCCGAGGCCCTGGCACTCCTCGCACATCCCGGCCGGGGAGTTGGGCGTGAACCAGTGCGAGGAGGTGGCGCGGGCCTCGGTGCCGCAGTCGGGGCAGATCCAGCCGGCCGTCAGGTGCCGGACGGTGCTGCCGTCGCGGCGGGCGACCAGCGGGCTGCCGTCGCGGTGCGCCGCCTCGACGGCCTGCCGGGCCCGCGCCAGGTCGTCCTCGCCGGGGGCGGCCGGCAGCAGCAGGACGCGCCCGCCGGGCTCGTCCCCGACGGCGGGCCGGTAGAGCTCCAGCGGCCCGGTGGCGGCGGCCTGCGCGAGCGCCCCGAGGTGCTCGCCGACGTCGCGCGGGTGGATGTGCTGCCCGCAGCCGCGGCACTCGTGCCGGCCGGCCCGTGCGAACAGCAGCCGCAGACGGTCCGAGATCTCGGTGATGGTGCCGACGTTGGAGCGGGGGTTGCGGCTGATGGTCCGCTGCTCGATGGCGACGGTGGGGCTGAGGCCGCTGATCCACTCCACCGCCGGCTTGGGGACCTTGGGCAGCTTGCGGCGGACGTAGGCGGACAGGCTGTCCAGGTACTGCCGGTAGCCCTCGGCGTAGATCGTGTCGAAGGCCAGCGAGGACTTGCCGCTGCCCGAGACGCCGGTGAAAACCGTCACCCCGTGCCGCGGCACCGCCAGCTCCTCGATCCGCAGATTGTGCTCCCGGACTCCCCGGAGCACGATCCAGTCGCGCGGATCGGGTGCGGCGGGGGTCGTCCCGCCGCTGTGGTCGGCCTTGCTCAATGCGTTCTCCGGTTCTTCCTTGACTCGTTCAGTGGTGCGGGTGCGGCCCGTCGGCCGGCGGGTCGACGACCAGCCGGGCGGGGCGCAGGTATCCGGGCAGGAGGGTGCGCAGGCGCTTGGTGAGCGCCGCCGCGTCGGGGGCCGGGCCGGGGCCGTCCGCCGCCCGCAGGGCGATCCGGGCGGTCAGCACCCCGTCGGCGTCGAACTCGACGAGGGCGTCGGCGACTTCGGGCAGCGAGGTGAGCGCCCAGGCGCTCTCGGCGGGCCGGACGGTGTAGCCGGTCGGGTCGACCCGCCGGTCGGCGGCGGCGCCGAGGAGTTCCAGGCCGCCGTCCGCGGCCTCGCGGGCCAGCAGTCCGGTGGCGAGCTCACCGCCGGGCACCGCCGGTCCGCCGAGCCGCAGTTCGCCGACGGCACCGGGCAGCACCCGGCGCCCGGCGGTGTCCGCGGGCCACCGGTGCAGCGGGTCCGCCGCGCCGGCCGCCGGGGCGGCCAGGGCGGGTCCGCGGCCGCGGTCGGCTCCGGCCGGGACCGGCCACAGTTCCAGGCCCGCCGGGCCGACCGCGCGCAGCACCGCCGGCCCCGCGGCGCCGGCCGGGGCCTGCGGGAGCCGGCCGTGCCGGCCGGTGAGGACCAGGGTGCGCAGCCCGGCCGCGGCCCCGGGGGCCACCCGGTGCAGGGCTTCGGCCGGCAGGACGGCGATGTCCACGCCGCCCTGCGCCGGGAGGCCGTCCGGGGTGTCCGAGGGGACCACCGTCGCCCCGGCGCAGAGCGGCACCAGCAGCTCCAGCAGGGCGGTCGCGGTGCCCGCGGGGGCGGCGGCCAGCCAGCGGGCGCCCGGCCCGGCCTGGCACCGGTCGGCCCACAGCCGGGCCAGCGCGGCCAGCACGGCGGGCTCCAGCAGCACACCGGCGCCGGTGTCGACGCCCCGGCCGTCGCGGAGCGCGGCGAGCAGCCGGGCGGCGGAGTCCGGGGTGGGCGCGACGTCGGCGAGCGGCAGCGGGCCGTCCGCCGGGGAGCCCTGGGGCACCTCGGCGACGAGCTGCCACAGCTCCCGGTAGCCGACCGGGCCGCCGGGGGTCTCCAGCGCCCGGTCCTGCGGCCGCAGTTCGGCGGTGCGGCGGACCGCCTCGGCCGCGCCGCCGTCGGCGGCCGGGGCCGCGGGGAGGACGGGGGCGGGCGCGGCCGGCGCGTCGGTCGCGGCCTGCGGGTCGTCCAGGACGGCGGCGAGCAGGTCCTCGTACTGGGCCACCAGCCGGGCGGCGCCGGCCGCGGTGAACAGGTCCTCGGCGAGCACGAACTGCACGGTGAGGGTGTCCGGCTTCTCCACCAGCCGGACCTCGACGTCGAAGGCGCTGGACGCGGTGGGTTCGCCGATGCGGGCGAAGCCCACCCGGAGGTCCCCGAGGTCCGCGCCGGCGACGGAGTTCATCGCGTGCACGCTCAGGAACATCGCCTGCGTGAGGGGGTTGTGGCTGTCCTCGCGCCGGGGCCGCAGCCGGCCGGTGATCCGGTGCGCGGGCATGTCCGCGTGCTCCTGGGCCTCCAGGACCGCGCCGCGGGTGGCCGCCAGCAGGTCGGCGAAGGTGGTGCCCGGCCCGTCCGGTGCGGCGACGACGGCGATCATGTTGCCGAAGTCGCCGATCACGTGCTCCACCTCCGGACGGGTCCGGTAGGCGGTGAGCGTGCTGGTGGCGAACGCGGCCTGCCCGGTGGCCCGGCGCAGCAGCAGGTGGAAGACGGCGGTGAGGGCCATGTACGTGGTCGCGCCGGCCGCGCGGCACAGCGCGCGCAGCCGTTCGGTGACGGCCTCGTCCAGGGGGAGGTCGAGGACCCGCCCGCGGAAGGACCGGACGGCGGGCCGGGGCAGGTCGGCCGGGAGGTCCAGCAGGGCGGGCAGGCCGCCCAGCCGGGACTCCCAGTAGCCGAACTCGGCCTCCATCCGGGCCTCGTCCATCCACTGCCGCTGCCACAGCGAGAAGTCGGAGTACTGCACCGGCAGCGGCGCGAGCGGGGAGGGCTTCTCGTCCCGGAAGGCCGCGTACAGCTCCCCCACCTCGCGCACCAGGACGCCGATCGACCAGTCGTCGAAGGCGATCTGATGGGTCGTCAGGGCGAGCAGCGCGGTGTCGTCGGAGGTGCGCAGCAGCAGCGCCCGCAGCAGCCGGCCCTCGGCGAGGACGAACGGCCGGGCCCGCTCCTGCCCGACCAGCGCAAGGGTCTCGGCCTCCCGCCGCTCCTGCGGCACCCCGCGCAGGTCGTGCTCGGTGATCAGCGGGCCGGCCGGGGGCTCCTCGGCGGCCTGGACGGCGGTGCGGCCGAGGACGTGGAAGCCGGTGCGCAGGATCTCGTGCCGGGTGACGATCTCGCGCAGCACCCGGTCCAGCAGGGCGCTGTCGAGCGGGCCGTCGAGCCGGAGCGTGGCGGCGACGTTGTACATCGGCGAGGCGGGCTGCAGCCGGCTGTTCCACCATACCCATTCCTGGGTGTAGGAGAGCGGGAAGAGGTTCATGACGCTCCCCTCCTGCTCCACCAGCCGGCCCAGCCGGTTGCGGTCCGCCGGGGCGAGGGCGGCGAGCTTCTCGGTCCAGCGCATCCGGTCAGCCCTCCCCGTCCGTCAGGGCGCCCAGCCGGGCCAGCAGGTCGTCCAGGCCGGCGTCGGTGCGGGCCACCGACCGGATGGGGCCGGGCGCGCCGGCGCTCTCCGCGTCGCCCTGCTGCTCGACGAGCTTGGCCAGCCCGGCGACGGTGCGGTCCTCGAACAGGGCCCGGACGGCGATCTCCGCGCCGAGCGCCTCGCGCACCCGGTGGGTGACCACGGTGGCCAGCAGCGAGTGGCCGCCGAGCGCGAAGAAGTCGTCGTTCAGGCCGACCCGCTCCACCCCGAGGACGTCCTCCCAGATGGCGGCGAGGGCCTTCTCCACCTCGGTGACGGGGGCGGCGTACGGCTCGTCCGCGTCCCGCTCGGCGGCGGGCGCCGCGGGCAGCGCCGACACGTCGACCTTGCCGGTGGGCAGCAGCGGGAGGGCGTCGAGCCGCACGAAGGCGGCGGGCACCAGGTGGTCGGGCAGGACGGCGCCCATGTGCTCGCGCAGTTCCCGGACGGTCGGCGCCGAGGCGCCGGCCGGCGTCCAGTGGGCGACCAGGCGCGGGTCCGCGCCGTCGGCGTCCTCCGCCCGCGGCACGCCGACCACGCAGTCCGCGACGCCGGGGTGCTCGCGCAGCCGGGCCTCCACCTCGGCGGGCTCCACCCGGAAGCCGCGGATCTGGATCTGGCGGTCGGCGCGGCCGCAGAACCGGACGGTGCCGTCGGGCAGGTAGCGGCCGAGGTCGCCGGTGCGGAACCAGCGGTCCGCCGGGTCGCCGGTGACCGGGCTGGTGAGGAACCGGGCCGCGGTCAGCTCCGGGTCCGCCGGGTAGCCCGCGGACAGGTGGGGCGAGCGCACGTGGATCTCGGCGAGCTCGCCCACGCCGGCCGGGACGCCGGCCGCGTTGAGCAGGACCAGCTGGGAGCCGGGGGTGCCGGGGCCGAGCGGGATCTCGGCCGCGGGCTCGCCGGCCGGCACCCGGTGGGCGCTCATCGCCTGCGGCGTCTCGGTCGCGCCGTAGAAGTTGACGCACACCACGTCCGGGTTGAGGGACCGGGCCAGGGTGACGTGGTGTCCGCGCAGCCGGTCGCCGCCGAAGAACAGGTGGCGCAGGGCCGGGGCGGTGCGCTCGGCGGCCCGGCCGCCGAGCAGGTACTCCAGGGTCGCCGGGGTCAGGTTGGCCACGGTGATCCGCTGCGCGTCGGCCCAGTCGGCGAACCGGCCGGGCAGCGCGGCGTGGTCGGGCACGCAGACGGTGGCGCCGAGCGCGAGCGGGACGAGGACGTCCCGCAGCATCGGGTCGTGGCCGGGGGCCGACAGCAGGGCGAAGCGGTCCTCGGCGGTGAGCGCGTACTCGTCCCGGTACCAGGCGGTGAAGTGCGCCAGCGGCCCGTGGGTGCCGAGCACCGCCTTGGGGCGGCCGGTGGAGCCGGAGGTGAAGGCCAGGTAGGCGGGCGAGCCGGGGCCGAGGTCGAGCGCCGGCGGGTCGGCGGGCAGCTCCGCGAGCTCGTCCCAGCAGGGCAGCACCGGCGTGGAGACGGCGGTCTCCCGGGCCCGGTCGAGGAGTTCGGCCGGGGCCTCGGCGCCGTCCGTGCGCACGAAGGCGCGCGGGGCGGCGAGGGCCGTCTGCTCGGCGAGCCGGGCGGCGGGCTCGGCGGTGTCCAGGACCAGGAAGGCGGCCCCGGCGGCGAGGGTGCCGAGCATGGCGCAGGCCAGTGCGGCTCCGCGCGGCCCGTACAGGGCGACGACGTCGCCGGGGGCGACCCCGTCGGCGCGCAGCCGGTGGGCCAGCCGGTGGGCGCGCTCGGCCAGCTGTCCGTACGTCCAGGTTCCGGCCGGCTCCTCGACGGCGACCCGGTCCGGCGCGGTGCGCGCCTGCTCGGCGAACGCCTCGGCGATGCCGCCCGACCAGTCGGCCGCCAGCGGCCGGGCCGGGTCCGGCAGCACCTCGCGGGACCGGTCGGTGACCAGGCTGTACGACGGGACGGGACGGTCCGGGTCGGCCGCGATCTGCTCGACGAGGGTGACGTACTGGTCCAGCAGCTGCCCGGCCCGCTCCTCGGTGAAGAGGTCGGCGTTGTGGACGAGCGTGAGGTCGCGGCCGTCGAGGCCCGCGTACAGCGTCAGGTCGAACTTGGCACCGGCGTCCGGGACGTGCAGGAAGCTCGCGCTCAGGCCGGGCAGCTCCAGGCGCTGCTCGGCGAACGGGACCATGTTGAAGAAGACCTGGAAGACCGGGGTGCGGTCGAGCCGCCGCTTGGGCTGCAGGTCGATCAGGATCCGCTCGAACGGCAGGTCGCGGTCGGCGTAGGCGTCGTAGGCGGTGTCCCGCACCTGGGCGAGCAGGTCGCGGAAGGTGGGGGCGCCGGAGAGGTCGGTGCGCAGCGCCAGGGTGTTGACGAAGAAGCCGACCAGGGGCTCGATCTCGGAGCGGGTGCGGCCGGCCTCGGGGATGCCCACGATCAGGTCGTCCTGGCCGCTGAGGCGGTGCAGCAGCACCTTGAAGGCGGCCAGCATGACGGTGAAGCGGGTGGCCCCGGACTGCTGGGCGACGCGGTTCAGCGCGTCGGCCGTCGCGGCCGGGACGGTGCGCTCGGCGCGGCCGGCCCGGAAGGTCCGCACGGCGGGCCGGGGCACGTCCAACGGCAGGTTGAGGTCGGGCAGTTCGCCGCCGAGGCGGGTGCGCCAGCGGTCCAGCTGGGCGGCGCAGGCGTCGCTCTCCAGCCACTCGGCGTGCCAGGCGGCGTAGTCGCCGTACTGGACCGGCAGGGCCGGCAGGTCCGCGGGGTGGCCCTCGGTCAGCGCCCGGTAGTGGGCGGCGAGTTCGTCGGCGAGGACGGACACCGACCAGCCGTCGGCGACGATGTGGTGCAGGGTGAGCAGCAGGACGTGCTCGTCGTCGCCGGTCCGCAGCAGGGTGGTGCGCATCAGCGGGTCCGCGGCGAGGTCGAACGGGGCGGCCGCCTCGGCCTCCGAGCGGCGGGCGACCTCGGCGGTGCGCTCCGGCTCGGGCAGGTCGCGCAGGTCGTGCCGGACCAGCGGGACGTGCCGCTCGGCGTCGACGCGCTGGCGGGGACGGCCGCCGTGGTCCTCGAAGGAGGTGCGCAGCACCTCGTGCCGGGCCACGATCCGGTTGACGGCCTGCTCCAGCAGCCCGGCGTCGAGCGTGCCGGTCAGCCGGACCGCCGCCGGCATGTGGTACGAGGGGTTGCCGGGCTCCATCCGGTCGAGCAGCCACAGCCGCTCCTGGACCGGCGAGGCCGGGTGGGTGCCGTCGGCGCGGCGCGGCACCGGCCGCGGCCCGTCGGTGGCGGTTCCCGCGGCCAGGAAGGCGATCAGCTCACCCTTGTGCGCGGTGATCTCGGCGCGCAGCCCGTCGGGGAGTCCCTCGGCGGGGGCGCTGTACCGCAGTTTTCCGTCCTCCACCCGCAGGTGGATGTCCTGCTCGCGCAGGCGGGCCAGCAGATCGATCAGCGACATGGTGCGTCGCACTCCTTACTTGTCCACCGCGATGACGCGGAACTCGCTGGTGTAGCTGCTTCCCTGACGATCCTTCAGCCACGTCTGCTCGCTGGTCGGGAGCATCTCGCCGACCGAGATGGTCAGCCGGCCGTCCGGCTGCTCGGGGGCGCCGCGGACGACGTGCGCGAAGGCGTTGACGAACAGCGGGCTGTCCAGGTCGACGTAGAACGGCTTGCTCTCGTGGGCGGCCTTGACGAAGAAGAACCGGGGGATGCCGTGCTCGCGGGCCCAGGCGCGGGCGGCGGTGAACCGGGCCGCCTCGTCCTTCTCCCGGGCGAAGGCGAGTTCGGCGGGGTTGAAGCGCCAGGACTCGCGGCTGACCACCAGCCGGTCGACGGTCACCCGGGGGGTGTGCCGGCGGGCGGGCATCGGCTGGAACCGGCTGGTCACCTTGAACCCGATGGCCTCGGCGAGGAGTTCGACCAGGTCGAGCTCCGTGCCGTCCGCGCCGGTCCGGGCCACCACCCGGCCGTCGCGCAGTCCGATCCGGACCTCGGAGGCGTTCAGCGCGCGCGGGTGGCCGGTCAGCCAGGAACCCTCGTCGCCCAGCAGCAGGCGGTAGTCCCGGTCGGTGAACAGGCGGGTGGTGGTGCGGGTGGAGTAGAACCACTCCTTGGGCAGGACCGGCTGGACCCTGGGCACCGTCATGTCGGCGAGGGTGGCCCGTTCCAGCGCCTCCGGGTCGGGGTGCTGGTCGACGAAGAGCAGGTTGCGCAGGGTGTTCACGCCGACGTGCAGCTCGCCCATGACCAGCTCGTAGTCGCCGGCGGCGACCGCCTCCGGGCCGGTGGCCGCGATCATCACGTCGGGCGCCTGGTAGCGGGCGCCGGGCCAGCCGGGGGCCTCGGCCGCGAAGGCCCGGTCCACGCGCGGGCGCAGCTGCTCCGTGGTGAACTCGACGCGGCGCCCCTCCAGCGGGCCGAGCACGTCGTTCCAGCGTTCCTGCAGCTCGGTGACGGCCTGGTCGATGATCCGCTGGTCCGGCCCCAGGAGGGCGGTCTGGACGCGGGTCCAGATGTCGGTCAGCCGGGGTTCGGCGTCCGGGCGCTCGGCGACCAGCCGGTCGTAGGACCGCCGGAACTCCTCCCGGTAGGACTGTGCCACCCGGGTGGTCAGCCAGCGGGCGGAGTCCAGCATCAGGGAGAGCGGGCCGCCCAGTTCGGCGAGCAGTTCGGGGCCGACCTCGACCCGGCCGTCGCGCCGGCAGTCCTCGTAGACGAGGGTGCGGGCGCCGTACGTCTCCCCGTGCGCCCGGGTGGCGGCGGTACCGGTCAGCTCGGTGAAGACGGTCTCCAGGTCGGCCAGGGCCCGGTCGAGCTCGTCGGGCTTGCCGGCCGCGGCCGCCACCCGGTCGCGGGCCGCGGTGAGCCGGCCGAGCCGGTCCAGGGCGTCCGCGCGCAGCACGGGGTCGCCGATCCGCTCCAGCTGCTCGCGCAGCACCAGCTCCGGGCGCGGCTGCACCGGGAGTTCGAGGTCCCAGGCGATGAGCCCGGTGGCGCGCAGCGACTCCAGCAGGGCGAGGCCCTCCGCCTCGCCGAGACCCAGGGCGGCGGCCACCTCGACGCCGGTGCGGGCGCCGTCGCACAGTGCGAGGACGGAGCGCAGCACGGCGGCCTTGCCCTGCGGCAGGTCGACGGTGCGGCCGGGCAGCCGCAGGGTGGCGCCCTCCAGGGCGGCGGAGGGCAGCCGGCGGGGCGGGAACCAGCGGCGCAGCTCGGGGCCGGTGCCCAGGGAGCGCACCAGGGCGTCCAGGCACCACTGCTCGAAGTACACCTCGCGGCGGGCGACCAGGCCCTCGCCGGGGGTGACGGCCAGCGCCGGCCCGGCGGGGACGGCCTCGGCCCAGCCGACCGGGCCGAAGAACCCGATGGAGTCGTTCTTGACGGTGTAGCGCTGGAGGTAGCCCGCGACCAGTGCCTCGTGCTCGCGGCGGCGGGAGTTGCGCCGGCCGTCGCCGCCGACCTTGCGCACGCCGTCGGCGTAGGCCTTGCGGTTCTGCCAGATCACGGCCTCGCGGAAGCGCGGGTCGGCGGCGGTCCGGTCGAGGACGGCGGAGAGCTGGGCGAGGTCCTCGGCGAAGACCTTGTCCAGGTCGCGCTCCGCGCCGGCGACCAGTTCCTCGGCCTCGACGAGCGCGGACACCTCGGGCAGTTCGGCGAACTCGGGCCCCGGCAGGCCGCCCTTGTTGAGGCGGCTGATCGCCTTCAGCAGCGGGCGGCGCAGGGCGGTGTCGTCCCACTGGCCGGCGGCGCGCAGGTCGTCGAGCGCGGCGCGGAGCGCGTCGAGCGCCCCGGCCCGGGCGTCCGCGGCCCGGTCGCGGACCTGCAGCAGCCGGTCGGCGGCGTCCGCCGCACCGGGCGCGGCCAGGTCGAGCACCTGGCCGGCCGGGAAGCCGGTGCCGCGCAGGCCCATGGTCCGCCACACCCGCCAGTCGCCGGACGGCAGGGGCAGCAGGTGGCCGCCGGGGTCGGTCACAGCTCGCCGTCCTCTCGGGAACCGTCGGCGGAGGCGCCCTCCTTGGCCCACAGCAGCGCGTCGATGATCGCCGCGCCCTGGGCGACGGTGCGGGTCTGCATGACGCTGCGCACCGGGACGTCGACGCCGAGGGCGTCCCGGACGCCGGAGATGAGCTGGACCGCGAGCAGCGAGTGCCCGCCCAGGTCGTAGAAGTCGTCCTCCACGCCGATGGGTTCGACCCCGAGCACGTCGGACCAGATCTTCGCCAGGGCGCGCTCGGTGTCGGTGCGGGGTGCCACGTAGCCGGTCAGGGCTTCCTCCTCGGTTGCGGCGTCGCGGGCCGCGCGCCGGGTCAGCAGGTCGGCCGGGCAGAGCTCGGCGACGGGGGTGTCGGGGCGGTCCAGGAGGTCGTCCAGGACGGTCCGGTAGTGCGCCGCCAGCTGCTCCGCGGTGGCTGCGGTGAAGATGTCGGTGCTGTACTCCAGGGCCGCGTGCAGCTCCGGCCCGGCGTCCACGACGGTGAGCATCAGCTCGTACTGGGCCGTGCGGTGCGGCAGCGGGTACGGGGTGAGGCGCAGCTGCCCCCAGGTGGCGGCGGCCCCGTCGGCGGTGCCGAGGACGAACCCGGCGGTCTCGGCGTGGGCGTGCGGCCGCTGCAGGACGAAGACCGCCTGGAAGAGCGGGTTGCGCCCGGGCTCGCGGCGCGGCTGCACCGTCTCCAGGACGAGGGACATCGGGTACGCCTGGTGGTCCAGGGCGGACAGCACCGTGCGGTGCAGCCGCTCGGTGAAGGCCCGGGGCGTCACGCCGTCCTCGAACCTGCCGCGGACGGCGACCATGTTGGTGAAGTAGCCGACGACGTCCTCGGCGTCCCGGGCGCCCCGGTTCGCGGCGGCGGTGCCGATCACCAGCTCCGGCCGGCCGCTCGCGTGGTGCAGGGCGATCTGGAAGGCGGACAGCAGCACCGTGTAGAGCGTGGTGCCGGTCTGCTGGGCGAGCGCGCGGACGCGGGCGGTGCGGTCCGCGTCGAGCCGGAACGGGATCCGGGCGCCGCGGTAGCTGGGCGCCGCCGGGTGCGGTGCGTCCAGCGGGAGGTCGAGCAGCGGCAGCGGTCCGGCGAGCTCCTGGCGCCAGTACGCCTTGAGGGCCTCGCCCGCGGGCCCGGCCAGCAGCCGGCGCTCGCGGCGGACCTGGTCGGCGTAGCGGCCGGCCGGGGCGGTCTGCTCCGGCGCGGTGCCGGCGGCCAGGGCCGTGTAGCGGCGGCCGAGTTCGGCGGTCAGGTTCACCATCGACCACAGGTCGGCGGCGATGTGGTGGACGGTCAGCAGCAGGACGTGGGAGTCCTCGGCGCGGACCAGCAGGTCGGCCCGGAGCACCGGGTCGTGTGCCAGGTCGAACGGGCGGTGGGCGAGGGCGGAGAGCCGCTCGGCGAGCCGGTCCGGGTCGTCCCCGGCGGCGTCCGTCACCCGCAGCTCGATCTCGTTCCCGGTCGGGACGGGGACGGTCTCGCCGCCGGTCACCCGGTAGCGGGTGCGCAGCATCTCGTGCCGGTCGGCGACCTGCCGCAGGGCGGTGCGCAGCGCGTCGGTGTCCAGCGGGCCGACCAGGTCGAGGGCGACCGGGATGTTGTAGGCGGTGGAGCCCGGGTCCTGCTGCTGCACGTGCCAGATCGAGCGCTGACCGAGGGTCATGCCGGGCTCGTCGGCCGGGGTGCCGCCGCCGGCCGGTGCGTCGTCGGCGGGGCCGTGCTGCGGGTCGGCGACGAGGGTGGCGGCCGCGGCGAGGGCGTCGAGGTCGGCGCCGCCGAGCATCAGGCTGAGCGGCAGCTCGACGCCGAGGTCCTCGCGGATCCGGTTGGCGAGCAGGACGGCGGCCAGCGAGTCGATGCCCAGGCTGGTCAGCGGCACGCCGGTGGTGGCGACCTGGTCGGCGGCGCCGCCCAGCGCGTCGGCGATCCGCTGCCGCAGCACCCGGTGGACCAGCGCCGTGCGCTCGGCCGGGGCCAGTGCGGCCACCTCGGCCGGGCCGGGCACGGTCTCCGCGGCCGCCTTGGCCGGGCCGTCGCCGAGCGCCTCGAACTCCCCGGCGGCGTACCGCAGGCGGCTCAGCGAGCGCTGGATCTTGCCGCTGGTGGTCTTGGGCACGGTGCCGGGCCTGAGCAGCAGCACCTCGTGGACGGCGACGTCGCACCGGTCCATCACCGCCGCGCGCACGGCCGCGGTGGCCTCGGCGACGTCGATCGTGGCCAGCGCGCGGCCCTCGACCTCCTGGAGGACGACGAGCACCTGCTCGCCGTCGTGCTCGGCGGCGACGGCGGCGCCGCAGCCGGAGCGGAAGGCGGGGTGGGCGCCCTCGGCGGCGAGTTCGACGTCGGTGGGGTAGAAGTTGCGGCCGCGGACGATGATCAGGTCCTTGTGGCGGCCCGTCACGTACAGCTCGCCGTCGGCGAGGAAGCCGAGGTCGCCGGTGCGCAGCCAGGTGCGCGGGTCGGCGTCGTCCTGGCCGGCGGGGCGGGCGGCGAAGACCTCGGCGGTGGTGTCCGGGTTGTCCCAGTAGCCGCGGGCGACGCTCGGCCCGTGCACCCAGATCTCGCCGACCCGGCGCTCGGGCAGCGGTTCCCGGGAGGCGGGGTCGACGACGAGCAGCTGCTGGTCGGCGGCGGGCCGGCCGGTGCCGACCAGGGCGCGGGCCGGGCCGTCCGGGCCGGGCGCGTCGGCCCGGCCGGCCTCCAGGCCGGCGGCGTCCACCTCCAGCACGGTCGGCTCGGCGGCCGCCGCGGTTCCGGTGACGAACAGGGTCGCCTCGGCCATGCCGTAGCAGGGCAGGAAGGCGCTGCGGCGGAAGCCGCAGTCCCCGAAGGCCGCCTCGAAGGCGTCCAGGGTGGAGGCGCGGATCGGCTCGGCGCCGTTGAAGGCGACCCGCCAGTTGCTGAGGTCGAGCTCGGCGCGGTCCGCGTCGGTGGCCAGCCGGGCGCACATCTCGTACGCGAAGTTGGGGCCGCCGCTGAGTTCGGCGCCTTCGGCGGAGATGGCCCGCAGCCACTGCATGGGGCGGCGCAGGAAGCTCATGGGGGACATCAGGGTGACCGGGAAGCCGGCGTACAGCGGGGTGAGGATGCCGCCGATCAGGCCCATGTCGTGGTACGGCGGGAGCCAGACGACGGCGCTGGTGTCCTGGTGGCAGTCGAACGCCTCGCTGATCATGCCGAGGTTGTGCAGCAGGTTGCCGTGGCTGAGCATCACGCCCTTGGGCGCCGCCGTCGATCCCGAGGTGTACTGCAGGAAGGCGGGGCTGTCGGCGTCGGGGAGGTGCCCGCTCCACTGCCCGGCGAGGGCGGTGTCGAGCCCGTCGGTGGCCGCCGTGCGCAGTCCGTCCAGGCCGAGCCCGGCGCCGTCCCGGCCGAGCAGGTCGAGCACCGGGGAGACGGTGAGGGCGAAGCCGGCCCGGGCGTCGGCGGCGATGGAGCCGAGCCGGGAGGCGTTGCGCAGGGAGCGCGGCGGGTAGACGGGGACGGGCACGACCCCGGCGTAGAGGGCGCCGAAGAAGGCCCTGATGTAGTCCAGGCCGGGCGGGTAGAGCAGCAGGGCGCGGTCGGTGGCGGCGGCGCCCTGCTCGCGCAGGAGGCCGGCCACCGTGCGGGCGTCCCGGTCCAGTTCGGCGTAGCTGATGGTCTCGGCGGCGTCGCCGTCGCCGAGGAAGCGGTAGGCGGTGCGCTCCGGGGCCGCTTCGGCCCGGCCGCGCAGCAGCCCGACGAGGGTCGAGGTCATGAGCGGGTTCCCCCCTGGTCGGTGGTCCGGCCCGGGGCGCCGGCGGCCGCGGCCACCTCGGCGCGCCGGATCTTGCCGGACGAGGTCTTCGGGAGCGCGGCGGCGAACTCGACGCCGCCGGGCACCTGGTGCGGCTGGAGCCGTTCCCGGCACCAGGCGCTGAGCTCGGCCGCGGTGAGCGGTCCGGTCGCCACGACGGTGGCGCGGACCCGCTGGCCGCCGTCCGCCAGGGTCTCGCCCCACACGGCGGCCTCGGCGAGCAGCGGGTGGCCGAGCAGGACCCGTTCGACCTCGACCGGGTTGACCTTCTTGCCGCCCACGTTGACGAAGGTGTCCTTGCGGCCGATCAGGTGCAGTCGGCCGGCGGCGTCGAGCCGGGCCAGGTCGCCGGTGCGGTACCAGCCGTCCCGCAGGACCTCGGCGGTGGTCTCCGGCCGGTCCAGGTAGCCCAGGAACATGGCGGGGGTGCGGACCAGCAGCAGTCCTTCCGCGCCGGGGGCGACGTCCCGGTCGGCGTCGTCGACCAGCCGCAGTTCCACGCCGGTGACCGGCCGGCCGACCCCGTCGGCGCCGGCCGGCGCCGCGTCCGGGCCCGCGTCGGGCTCGGGCCGCCGGCAGGCGATGATCCCGGCCTCCGTGCAGCCGTAGACCTCGCTGACCCGGACGCCGAACCGCTCGGCGAAGCGGTCCGCGGTGTCCGGGTGCAGGGCCGCCCCGGAGGACAGGCACAGCCGCAGCGGCAGCGGGCCGCCGGGGGCGCTCGCGCCGGCCGAGCGGGCCAGCAGGTCGCAGGCCAGCGGCGTGGCGACGAGCACGGTGGCGCCGGTGCGCTGCAGTTCGCCGAGGAGCCGGCCGGGGGTGAACCGGCCGAGCAGCACCAGCCGGGCGCCGGTCAGCAGCGAGGTGACCAGGCCGGCGACCATCCCGAAGGAGTGCAGCAGCGGGACGGCCGTCAGCACGGTGTCCTCGGGGCCGCAGCCGAAGGAGGCCCGGTAGATCAGGCCGCCCTGCACCAGGTTGTGCTGGGTGTGCACGGCCGCCTTGGGCTCGCCGGTGGAGCCGGAGCTGAACTGGTGCAGGAACGGGGCGTCCCCGTCCGGCTCGGCCGGGGCCGGCCGGTCCGTCGCGTCGGCGTGCGGCAGCCCGTCGGTCTCCACGACCGGGCCCGCCCAGCCGTCGGCGGCGGCCACCGCGGCGAGCCGCTCGGCCCGGCCGATCAGCACGGCGTCGGCGGCGCCGGCCGCCAGGGCGGCGAGCTGGGCCGGCGCGGCGCCGGGCTCGGCGGGCACCAGCCGGACGCCGGTGCGCGCGGCGGCCAGGAAGGCGATGACGCAGTCCGGGGTGTTGTCGAACAGCAGGACGGCGGTGCGGCCGGGGCCCGCCCCGGCCGCGGCGAGCCGGGCGGCGGCCCGCTCCGTCTGCCGGTGCAGGGTGGCGAAGTCGAGCGCGGTGCCCTGCAGTTCGACGGCGGTGCGGCCGGGCCACCGGTCCGCGGCGGCGGCCAGCAGGCCGCCCAGGGTGCGCGGGGTGTCAGCGGCGGACGGCATCGGCGTCCTCCTCGGCGGCCTGGAAGTCGAGTGCCTGGTGGCGGAAGTAGTGGTCGTACAGCTCCGCGTACCGGCCGCCGGCCGCCAGCAGGGCGTCGTGGGTTCCCTGTTCGACGATCCGGCCGCCGTCGACGACGAGGATGCGGTCGGCCTTGCGGACGGTGGGCAGGCGGTGCGCGACCACGACGGTGGTCCGGCCCGCGGAGACCGCGTCCAGCCCCTCCTGCACCTGGGCCTCGGTCAGCGGGTCCACGCTCGCCGTGGCCTCGTCGAGGATCAGCATCGACGGGTTGCCGAGCATCACCCGGGCCAGCACGATCAGTTGCCGCTGGCCCGCGGACAGGGTGCCGCCGCCTTCGTTGACCGGGGTGTCGATGCCCTCGGGGAGGACGTCGAGCCAGTCGCCGCCGGCCACCGAGCGGGCGGCGGCCAGGATCTCCTCCGGGGTCGCGCCGGCCCGGCCGAAGCCGATGTTCTCCCCGACGGTGCCGGTGAAGAGGAACGGCGCCTGCGGGACGATGCCGAGGTGGCCCTTGTAGGCGTCCAGGTCCAGGGTGCGGATGTCCTGGCCGTCGACGAGGAGTTCACCGCCGCCGAACTCGTAGGCCCGGGTGATCAGCCGGATGATGCTGGACTTGCCGGCGCCGGTGTGCCCGACCAGGGCGACCGTCTCACCGCTGTCGATCTTCAGGTCGAGCCCGGTCAGGACCGGCTTGTCGGCGCGGTAGCCGAAGTCGACCCCGCGGAACTCGACGGTGCCGTCCAGCCGGGGCACCGGGCGCGCGTCGCTCTGCCGCACGGCGGGCTCCAGGTCCACCAGGGCGAAGATCCGCTCGGAGGCGGCCAGGCCCTGCTGGAACTGGTTCCAGAAGGAGGCGATGCTGGTCAGCGGGAACCAGAACAGCATCAGGGCTTCCAGGAACAGCGACCACTCGCCCGCCGTGACGGAGCCGTCGGTCAGCAGGTTCCCGCCGAGCACCACCACGCCGACGGTGCCGAGGCCGGTGAGCGTCAGCAGCAGCGGGAAGATCCCGCTGAACAGCCGGTTCAGCTTGACGGTGGCCCGGAACCAGCGCTGGTTGACCTCGACCAGCCCGGCGTGGGTGGACTCCTCCCGCTGGAAGTTGCGGGCCACCGCGATGCCGCGCAGGGTCTCCTGCACGTAGGCGTTGATCTGCGCCAGGGAGCGCTGCTGCTGCTGGGACGCGCGCCGCGACACCCACCGGAAGCCCAGGCTGACCAGCACGATCAGGGCGGCGGTCACCGCGGTGACCAGGGCCAGCGGGACGTTGATGACGAACATGGCGACCAGCAGCAGCCCGATCATCAGGACCTGGCCGACCAGCCCGAGGGTGAGCGTGGCGAGGGTGGCGAACGCCTGCGTGTCGGCGGTGATCCGGCTGGCCACCGACCCGGACGCCTGGTCGTCGTGGAAGGCCATGTCCTGGCGGAGCACCGCCTCGAACGCGCGGCGGCGCATCTCCAGGACGACGTCGCCGACCAGCACGCCGACGGCCCGCTGCTGGAAGAAGGTCAGCAGCCAGGCGACCAGACCGGTGCCGAGCGCGGCCCCGGTCAGCGGCAGCACCGAGTCGCCGACGCTCTCGCGGGCGGCGTTGTCCACGATGTCGGCCACCAGCAGGGGGAACGCGGCCCCGGCCACCGCCGCGCCGACCACGGCCAGCGCGATCAGCACCACCGTGGCGCCCTTGGCGGCGAACAGCGGCCGGATCCGGCGCAGCAGTTCGCGGTCGCCGTAGGACCGGTCGTAGCTGTCGGCGGTGATCCCGTCGAGAATGTCTGCCATCAGTGGACTCCCTCTCCGGACCGGCCGGCCGTCTCCTGCAGGTGCGGCGCGAAGATCCGGTGGTACAGCTCGCAGCTCTCCAGCAGTTCCTCGTGGCGTCCGCGGCCGACGATGCGGCCCTTGTCCAGCACCAGGACCAGGTCGGCGCTGCGGATCCGGGACAGCCGGGGGGTGACCATGAACGTGGTGCGGCCCGCCGCGGCCCGCCGGACGGCCTGCTGGATCCGCTCCTCGGTGGCGCTGTCCACCGCGCTGGTGGAGTCGTCCAGGACCAGGATCCGCGGGTCGGCCAGCAGGGCGCGGGCGATGGCGATGCGCTGGCGCTGGCCGCCGGACAGGGTGGCCCCGCGCTCGCCGACCATCGTGTCGTAGCCGTGCTCGGTGCCCGCGATGAACTCGTGGGCGTGCGCGGCCCGCGCGGCCTCCTCCAGTTCGGCCCGGGTGAGCTCCCGGTCCGCGCCGAAGGCCAGGTTGTCCGCGATGGAGCGGGAGAACAGCACCACGTCCTGCTCGATCACCGAGATCTGCGAGCGCAGCGTCTGGGCGTGCCAGCCGGTGGTGGCCACGCCGTCGACCAGCACCTCGCCGGAGTCCGGCGCGTACGTCCGGTTCAGCAGCTGCAGCAGCGTGGACTTGCCGCTGCCGGTCGGCCCGACCAGGGCCACCGTCATGCCCGGCTCCACCGTGAAGGAGACGTCCTCCAGGACCGGCTTGTCGCCGTGCCCGAAGGAGACCTTGTCGAAGACCACCGTGCCCTCGATCTGCCCGCGGTGGCCGGCGTCGGTGTCCTCGGAGCCGGCGCGGTCGGTGATGACCTCCAGGATCCGCCGGGCGCCGGCGATCCCGAGGAAGATCAGGCCGATGCTGAACGAGGCCAGCTGGGTGGGCGCCCGCAGGGAGCCCATCAGCCCGAGGAAGCCGACGAACTGACCGACCGTCAGCGAACCGTCGGAGACCAGGTGGGCGCCGTGCAGCAGGCCGGCCGCCAGCGCGGCCACCAGCAGCAGGGTGGGCAGGTACAGGGCCTGCTCCTTGGCCTGGCGCACCGAGGCGTCCCGGTAGGCCGTCGCCTTCTCCATGAACCGGTGCTGCTCGGCGGCCCGGCGGCCGGTGGCGTCGACGGTCTCGATCCCGGCGATGGTCTGCGAGACCTGGGCGCTGAGCTCGCCGAAGCGGGCCCGGGTGGCCCCGGCCGCGGGGTCGAGCCGGCGGCCGTACTCGGCCAGCGCCACGGCGAACAGCACCAGGAACACCAGCGGCACCAGCAGCAGCCGGGCGTCGATCACGCCGATGAACACGATCGGCACGATCAGGCCGAGCAGCATGTCCAGGGTGAGGTCCAGGCCGGGCGACAGCATCAGGTTGACGGTCTGCGCGTCACCGGTGACCCGGGCCGAGAGGTCGCCCACCCGGCGCCGGTTGAAGAACTGCTGGCCCTTCTGGAGCAGCGCGGAGAACAGCGTGGACCGCACGTCGCGCTCCAGGCCGCAGGCGTACGCCTCCAGCGAGTAGGTGGCGACGAAGCCGGCGACGCCGCGCACCGCGACCAGGGCCAGCAGCACCAGCACCATGGTGTCGAACCGCCCCTGGTCCGGGGTGGTGCCGAGCAGGGCGTCGAAGGCGGTGCCGATCACGACCGGGACCGCCGCGGCCAGCAGGTGCCACACCACCGAGCCGGCCAGGTGGGCCGTGATCCAGCCCTTGGACCGGGCGAGGTGGGACCGCAGGAACGGGCCGACCCGCTCGCCGGCTGCCGGGGGCGGGGCCGCGCGCCGCTGCTTCGCGGTGGTCGCGGTGGTCATGCGTTCTCCAGGGGGGTGTCGTCCGGGGCCGGGCGGGGGTCCTGCAGGTAGCCGCTGCGGACCAGCTCGGTGAGGTACGTGTGCAGCAACTGCTCGTCGATCGGCGGGCAGTCGGTGCCGGACTCCCGGTACGCCGACCGGGCGGAGCCGGGTACGGCCGCCCCCAGGCCGCCGGGGGCGGAAGCGGGGGCCGCGCCGTCGCCGGGGGCGGCGAACAGCGGCAGGAACGGGAAGAGGGCGTTGTCCCAGGAGGTCTCGGCGGACTCCCGGAGGGCGGTCAGCCAGTCGCCGTAGGAGACCTTGCGCAGCGGGTAGCCGTAGCCGGTGACCCACGCGAAGACCGTGCCGAGCCCGACGGGCTCGGGGTGGGCCAGGTCGTACGAGCCGGGCTCGGCTCCGGTGCGGGAGGCGAGCGCCAGCAGGGCCCCGGCGACCCGGTCCACCGGCACGAGCTGCACCGGGAGGTCGAGGTCGGGGTAACACCCCAGCTGAACACTGCCCTTGATGATCGCCCAGATCAAGTCCTTGGGGTTGCCGATTCCGGTGGCGCTGTGCCCGCCGATGTAGTCGGGACGGTGCACGTCGACCGGGACGCCCCGCTCGCGGGCGGCCACCGCCAGGTGCTCGGCGGCCCACTTGCTCTGGTTGTAGCCGCCGGTGACGGGCGCCGCGGCGGTGCCCGGCTCGGGCACCGAGGCCGTGGAGACATGGTGCACGGGGATGCCGCCGCCGCGCGCGGCCAGTCGCAGCACCTCCTGGGTGCCGTCGACGTTGGCGGCCCGCAGCGTGGCGTACGGCAGGGTGAAGCTCACCCAGGCCCCGCTGTGGTGCACGGCGTCGACGGTCCGGGCGAGTTCGTCGAAGCGTTCGGCGGTGAGGCCCAGCAGCGGCTGCGCCAGGTCACCGGGCTCCACCACGACCCGGCCCGGCGCGGGCTCGGGCAGTCCCAGGTCGGCGAGGGCCTTCACCAGCCGCCGCATGCCGTCCTCGGGGTCGTCGGCCCGCAGCAGGCAGTGGACGGTGGCCCGGGTGCCGCGCAGCAGCCCGTCCAGCAGGTGGGCGCCCAGGAAGCCGGTGGCGCCGGTCAGCAGGACGGCCGCGGGCTCCCCGGTGCGGGGGCGGTGCGCACCGGGCGCCACCCTGATCTCCGGGTCCAGCACCGGCGGTGCGCTCGGCCCCGCCGCCGGGTCGTCCGCCCCGGCGCAGGTGTCCGGCGCCGTGCGGGCGGCGTCCACCCGCTGGGCCAGCTCGGGCACCGTGGTCGCCTCGAACAGGGCGATCAGCGGCAGGTCCACCGCGCAGGCGCGGCGCAGTTCGAACTGCACCCGGGGCACCAGCAGGCTGTGCCCGCCGAGTTGGAAGAAGTCGTCCTCGGCGGTGACGTCCCGCTGCCCGAGGACCTTCTCCCAGATCCCGGCGACCAGTTCCTCGGTGGCCGTGGCGAACACCGCCGCGGGCCGCTCGACCGGCTCCTCGGCGGGCGCCGGCAGGGCCTTGCGGTCGTGCTTGCCGTTGGCGTTCAGCGGCATCCGGTCGAGCAGCGTGATGGTGGACGGGACCATGTAGTACGGCAGTTGGGTGCGCAGGTGGTCCTGGAGGTCCACCGGCTCGGGCGTGCGGCCCGCGCGGGGCTCCACGTACCCGGCGAGCCGGCGGTCGCCCTTGGCGTCCACGTGGACGACGACCGCCGCGGCCTGCACGTCGGGGTGCTTGCCGAGGACCGACTCGACCTCCTCCAGCTCGATCCGGAAGCCGCGGATCTTCACCTGGCGGTCCACCCGGCCCAGGACCTCCACGTCACCGGTGGGCAGCAGCCGGGCGAGGTCGCCGGTGTTGTAGAGGCGGTCGCCGGGCCGCTCGCTGTACGGGTGCGGCAGGAACCGCTCGGCGGTCAGCGCGGGGCGGCCGACGTAGCCGCGGGCCAGCGCCAGGCCGCCGATGTACAGCGTCCCGTTGACCCCGACCGGCACCGGCCGGAGCCGGTCGTCGAGGACGTAGAACTGGGTGTTGGGCAGCGGCCGGCCGATCGGGACCGGCTCCTCCTCGGAGCGCTCCGGCATCGGGGTCTCGAACAGGCCGCTGTCCACGGTGGACTCGGTGATGCCGTACGAGTTGACCAGCCGGGTGCCGGGCGGGCAGAGCTTCTTGAGGTTCCAGTAGTCGCTCATGAACCAGATGTCCGCGCCGACCGCCAGCACCTTGAAGTTGTCCAGCAGCCTGCCCTGTTCGGTGACGTGGGCGCTGAGCAGCCGGATCACCACGGGGACGAGGTCGGCGAAGTCGACGCGCTCGCGCTGGAGCAGGTCGTACAGCTTGGCCGGGTCCAGCAGCGTCTCGCGGTGGCAGAGCACCAGGGTGCCGCCGGAGCACAGGGCGCGGACCATGTCGCCGGTGAACACGTCGAAGGCGATGTTGGCGGCCTGGAGGTGGCGGTGCACCACGGTGCCCAGCTCGTAGACCCGCTCCCAGGAGCGGTAGGCGCTCATCAGCGCGCCGTGGGTGAGCATCGCGCCCTTGGCCCGGCCGGTGGAGCCGGAGGTGTACACCAGGAAGGCCAGGTTGCCGGAGACCGGCTGCGGGGCGTCCGCGGGCTCGGGCTCGGCGGCGTCGGTTCCGGCCGCCTCGGCCAGCCAGTCGTCGAACCAGCCGACGGTCATCCCGTCGGTGAGGCCGGGCACCGTGCCGGCGATGTCGTGCCGGGTGAGCAGCAGCCGGACCGAGGCGTCCGTCAGGATGAAGCGCAGGCGGTCCACCGGGTTGGCCGGGTCGAGCGGCACGTACGCGCCGCCGGCCTTCAGGACGCCGAGCACCGCGGCCACCGAGTCGGCGCAGCGCGGCGCGCACAGGCCGACCCGGACCTCCGGGCCGACGCCGAGGGCGCGCAGCCGGGCGGCCACGATGCCGGCCCGGCGGTCGAGTTCGCGGTAGCTGACCCGGTCCTCGCCGTCCACCACGGCGACGGCGTCGGGGGTGGCGCGGACGTGCTCCTCGAACAGCCGGTGGACGCACTCGTCGGGGCCGACCTCGACGGAGATCCGGTTGTCCCGGGTCAGCACCTCGGTGCGCTCGTCCTGCGACAGCAGCGGCAGCTCGGACAGGCGCAGCCCCGGATCGGCCACCGCTGCCCGGAGCAGTCGCTCGAAGTGGCCGGCCATCCGCTCGATCGTCGCGTCGGCGTACAGGTCGGTGTTGTACTCCCAGTCGCAGCGCAGCCGTTCGCCCTCGTCGACGACGTCGAGGCTGAGGTCGTACATGGCGGTGCGCCGGCCCTCCCCGGTGAACGGGGAGATGCGCAGGTCGGCCAGGTCGAGGGCGGCGCGCGGCACGTTGTGCAGCGAGAGCATGGTCTGGAACAGCGGGGCGCGGCTGAGGTCGCGGTCCGGCTGGATCTCCTCGACGACCTGCTCGAACGGCACGTCGTGGTGGGCGAAGTCGGCCAGGCAGGCCTGCTTGGTGCGGGCCAGCAGCTCGCCGAAGGCCGGGTCGCCGGACAGGTCGCCGCGCAGCGCCAGGGTGTTCACCAGGAACCCGATGAGCGGCTCGGTCTCGGGCCGGTTGCGGCCCGCCACCGAGGTGCCGACCACGATGTCGTCCTGCCCGGAGTAGCGGTGGAGCAGGGCCGTGTAGCCGGCCAGCAGGGTCATGAACAGCGTGGCGCCGGTCCCGGCGGCGACGGCGCGCAGGCCGGCGGTCGCCTCGGCGGACAGGTGGAAGGAGCGGGTGCGGCCGGCGTAGGTCTGCACCGGCGGGCGGGCCCGGTCGGTCGGCACCGCGAGGCTGGGCAGTTCGCCGCGGAAGCGCTCGCGCCAGTGGGCCAGGCCCTCGGCCCGGCTCTCCGCGCTGCGGCCGCGCTGCCAGTGGGCGTAGTCGGCGTACTGGACGTCCAGCGGCGGCAGCGGGTCCGTGCCGCCGTCCCGCAGGGCCGCGTAGACGGTGGCGAACTCCCGGGTGAGCACGCCCATCGACCAGTCGTCGGTGATGATGTGGTGCAGGTTGATCAGGGCGACGGTCTCGTCGTCGGTGAGCCGGACGAGGGTCACCCGGAACAGCGGGCCGCGGCTCAGGTCGAACGGGGCGGCCGCGTGCGCGGCGGCGAGCCGGCGCACCTCGTCCTCGGCGTCGGCGGTGCCGCGCAGGTCGACGGTCGCGGGCTGCCAGTCGACGTCCTCGGCCGGGGTGACGAGCTGCACCGGTTCGCCGTCGACCGAGCCGAAGGCGGTGCGCAGCGTCTCGTGCCGGCGCACCAGGGCCCGGAAGGCGGCGGTGGCCACATCGAGGTCCACCGGGCCCTGCAGGCGCAGCGCGTACGGCATGTTGTACGCGGTGTCGCCCGGGTTGAGCTGGGCGAGGAACCACAGCCGCTGCTGGGCGTAGGAGAGCGGTGCCCCGCCGTCCGAGGGACGGCGGGTGATCCCGGTGGGGGCCGCGGCGGCGCGTTCGCGCAGGCGGCTCATCAGGAGGGCGTACTTGGCGGGCGACTGCTCCTTGAGCCGCTGCAGCTTCTCCGAGGTGTCGGTCATGCCGTGCCCTTCCCGGCCGTCTCGGCGAGCTGGACGAGGGCCGCGGCGGCGGCGTCGGCCGCGGCGGCGGGGGCCGCGGTGCCGGTCCAGGTGAGGTGGAGCCGGCCGTCGCGCAGGTGGCCGACGACGTACGGCGTCCGGGCGCGCGGGCCGAACGGGGCGACCAGGTCGTGGTCGGCGGAGCCGGCGTGCCGCAGCGGGCCGCCGGCCGCGGGCAGCGCGTCGAGGTCGCCGAGGTGGGCGATGCCGACCGGGACGGCTCCGGCGGGGGCGGCGACGGGCGTGGCGAGGGCCGTACGGACCCGCTCCAGGGCCTGCTCGGGCCCGGTGCCGGGCTCGGCGGCCGCAGCGGTCACCGCGAACAGGCCGGCCGGGTGCGGGAGCGCGCCCGTCTGGTCGTCGACGGCGAGCAGCAGGCCGCTCGCCCCGCAGGCCTCGGTGAGCCCGTGGGTCACGGCGGCCGCCACCAGGGCGGCGAGCGGGGTGCCGCCGGCGGTGAGCGCGGCGGTGGCCGCGGCGTCGAGCACGGTGCGGCGGACCGGGTCCGGTGCGCCGTCGGCCGGCGTCGCGGGCGGGGTCCAGAGGTCACCGGTGACCGGGGCCGGGGCGGCGGGCTCCGGCACGGCCCGCGGGGCGGGCGCGGCGGGCAGTCCGGCCGGCTCGCCGGCCGCGATCCGGCCGAGCGCGGCGCCGAGGTCGTCGAGCATCCGGCGCCAGCCGTCGACGTCCGCGGCCAGCTCGTGGGCGATCAGCAGCAACTGGGGTGCGCGGTCGCGCTGTTCGGCCAGCGCGGCGGTGAACAGCGGTCCCTGCTCCGGGTTCAGCCGGGCGCGCAGCCGCTGGGCCGCCACCCGCAGGGCGGCGGGGACGCGGCCGGGGTCCTTCCCGGTGAGGTCGAGGACGGCCACCGGCACGCCGCCGGCGAGCCCGGCCACCTGGCGCCGCCAGCCGCCGTCCTGCTGCCGGAACCGGGCGCGCAGGCCGTCGTGGCGCTGGACCAGGGCGAGCACGGCCTTGCGGACGGTGTCCGCGGTGGTGCCCTCCGGCAGGTCGAGCAGCAGGGCGCGGGCCCGGCCGGCGAGGCCGTCGCCGGCCTGCTCCAGCAGCAGCTGCTGGGCGGGGGTGGGCCGGTCGTCGGCCGTCCGCGCGTCCTCGGTGTCCGGGGCGAGCCGCTTGCCGGTGTCGGGGGCCGGGTCGGGCAGGGCCCGCCGGTCGACGGCGCCGTCGGCCTGCCGCGGGATCTCGGCCAGCTCCACCCAGTGCTCGGGCAGCAGGATCTCGGGCAGCCGGGCGCCGACGGCGGCCCGGGCGGCGTCCGGGGTCAGCCCGGTGCGGGGCACGTAGTACGCGGCCATCCGGCGGCCGAGCCGGCTGCGGTCGCCCGGGTCGGTGTAGCCGATGGTGGCGAGCATGGAGCGGACGCGTCCGGTGTTGACCGGGGTGCGCAGCTCGGCGTCGGCCTCGTCCCGGGCGAGGTGGCCGAGCCGGACCTCCCAGCGGGTCGGCGACTCGTAGTTGTGGTAGCCGCGCTCCAGCCGGTGCACGTACACGCCGACGTCGTTGATCATGCAGTTGGAGCTGCAGAAGCCGGTGTCCTTCGGCGCCGCCCAGAGCGTCTCGGCGCTCGCCAGGAAGGCCCGGATGTCGTCCTTGGTGACGTCGGAGTAGCGGTAGTAGTCGACCACCTCGACGCGGTCCAGCACCCCGTCGGAGAGGTCGGAGCCGACCTGGTGGTAGACCTTGCGGCCGACCTCCAGCTGCTGCTCGATGCGGGCCGGGTCGAACTCGCCGTTGCGGTAGAACCACAGCAGGCGCTCGTCGATGATCTGGCCCCGGGACAGTCCGGTGACGATGCTCGGGATGCCGCGCTCGTGGGCCAGCTGGTGGCTGAGGTCGAGCAGCGACCGGAAGCAGCCGTTGCAGACGCTCTTGTGCTGCTCCAGGCTGCGCAGGAAGATCCGGTTCTGGTCGGCCCGGGTCATCGTGAGGTGCTCGATGCCCAGCGCCTTGGTGATCGTCTCGACGTTCTCCAGCGCCGTCCGGGAGATGAAGCCGTTGTCGAAGGTGAAGGTCATCACCCGCAGGCCCATCCGGACGAGCTGGTGCAGCACGTAGGTGCTGTCCTTGCCGCCGCTGAACAGCAGCAGGGCGTCGTACTCGGAGCCGGCCGCCTCCGCGCGCTCGCGCAGGATCCGGGTGAACTCGTCGATCTCGCCGAAGTAGGAGAGGATCTCGGACCCGTGCTCGGCCTGCATCAGGCACAGGTCGCAGACGCCGTCCCGGTCCAGCCGGGTGCCGGGGTAGGCGGCGTCCATGCCGCAGCGCACGCAGTGCTCGGCCGGGACGGAGTCGACGGACACGCCCTGGAAGACGACGGCGCAGTCGGCGATCCGGTCGTCGGCGAGCAGGGCGTCCTCGATCTGCCGCTCCAGGACGCGGATGCCCGCGCGGTCCAGGGAGTCCGCCGGCTCGGGGGCGGCCGTGGTGTCGGTGGCCGTGGTGTCGGTGGCCGTGGTGTCGGGGGTGGTGGTCACGTCAGTTACCGCCGTTCTGGGCCAGCAGGCGCTCGGCCTCGTCCTCGTCCAGGTCGTCGAGGTCCGCGAGCAGGTCGTCCAGGTCGGAGCCGGACGTCAGCAGGGTCTGCTCGATCTCGGCCGCCAGGCCCTCGATGGTCGGGGCGGCCAGGAACTTCTGGAGGTGGACGTCCACGCCGAACTCGGCGCTGATCGCGGCGATCAGCCGCATGACGAGCAGCGAGTGGCCGCCGATGCGGAAGAAGTCGTGCTGCACGCCCGGCCGGTCCACCGGCAGCAGCTTCGCCCAGATCCCGGCGAGGGTCTCCTCGGTGGCGGTGCGCGGCGCCACGTAGTCCTGCTCCACCTGCTGCTGCGGCGGCAGCGGCACGGGCAGCGCCCGGCGGTCCACCTTGCCGCTGATGGTGCGCGGCAGCTGCTCCAGCGGGACGAACACCCGGGGCAGGTGGGAGTCGGGCACCCGGGGCGCCAGGTGGTCGCGCAGGACGGCCGCCTCGACGGGCTGGACCGGCTCCACGAAGGCGCACAGGTAGGCGGGGTTGCCCTCGTCGTCGGGGACGACGGTGACGGCGGCGTCCTTCACCGCGTGGTGGGCGCGGAGCAGGTGCTCGATCTCGCCGAGCTCGACGCGGACGCCGCCCAGCTTGATCTGCTGGTCGCGCCGGCCGACGTACTCCAGGCTGCCGTCCGGCAGGGCGCGGGCGAAGTCGCCGGTCCGGTAGACGAAGTCCTCCGGGTCGGTGCCGAGCGGGTTGGGCACGAAGGCGGCGCGGGTGGCGTCCGGCTGGTGGAAGTAGCCCAGCGACATGTACGGCGTGCGGATGTGGATCTCGCCGACGGCGCCCTCGGCGCACGGCTTGTTCCGGCCGTCGAGCAGCACCACCCGGGCGCCGGGCATGGCCTTGCCGATCGGGATGCTCGACCGCTCGGTGTCCGCCGGGGTGACGAAGTGGAAGGTCTTGGTCATGGTGGTCTCGCTCGGCCCGTACAGGTTGAGCAGGCTGATCCGCTCGCCGAACCGGGCGAACCACTGGGCGGCGTCGCTCGGCGCCACCGGCTCGCCGGCCAGCGCCACGCAGCGCAGCGCGGACAGCTCGGGGCCGCCGTTGGCGAGGGACGGCAGCATGCCGCGCCAGACGGTGGGGACGGTGTGGACCAGCTCGATCCGCTCCTCGTCGATCCAGCGGGCCAGGGCCGGCCCGTCCAGGGCGAGGCCGGCCGGCGGGACGCACACGGTGCCGCCGGTGGTCAGCGGCACGAACAGGTCGCGCAGGATCGCGTCGAAGGCGGGCGAGGCCAGCTGGCTGACCCTGGTGCCCGGCTGCACGCCCAGCAGTTCGGTCTCCCAGCGGACGAAGTGGTCGATGCCCTGCATCCGGCCGACGATCGCCTTGGGCTGCCCGGTCGAGCCGGAGGTGAAGAAGATGTACGCCGCGTCGTCCGGGTCCGGCACGTGGAGCCGCTCCGGGGCCGCGCCGGTGGGCTCGGCGGCGAGGTCCAGCGGGACCCGCCGGGCCAGCGGCAGGGACGGCTCCAGGATCTCGTCCGCGCGGTCGGCGGCCGAGGCGCCGACGATCACCCACTCGGGGGCGGTGGCGGTCAGCATGGTGCGCAGCCGCAGCGGCGGGGCCGCCAGGTCCACCGGCACGAAGACGCCGCCCGCCTTCAGCACCGCCAGGATCGCGACGACCAGCTCGCGCCGGTCCTCGGCCAGGATCGGCACCACGCAGCCGGCGCCCGCGCCGGACTCGCGGATGGCGACGGCGAGTTCGTCCGAACGGGATGCCAGCTCGGCGTAGCTGAGCCGGCCTTGCGGGCACTCGACCGCGGTGTGGTCGGCGAAGCGCTGGGCGGCCTGCTGTACGAGACCGTGGACTGCGTGGAAGGCCATCGAGCTTCCTCCAGGGACGGGGGGCCTGTGGCCACCCAAGTGATCAGGCGTCAGGAAGGGAAAAGGTGTCGAGCAGCACGCCGAAGGTGAGGACCACCAGCAGCAGGTCGTCGCCGAGGTGCGGATGGACCTCGTAACCCGGCTGCCGGTACTGCTCCTTGAGGTGCTCGACCACGTCGGGGTCGAAGTAGCCCTGCCGCTTGATCCGGTCGTAGGAGAGCAGGTCCTCGACCCACTCGATCCGCTCGCGCAGCAGGGCGGGGCTGCCCTGGGCCCGGAACCCGAACTTCTCCCGGTGGATGATCTCGTCGGGCACCAGGCCGCGGGCGGCCTCCTTGAGCACGTACTTCTCGGTGCTCGCGGTCACCTTCAGGCGGGGCGGGACGGTCGTGGCGAACCGCACCAGGTCGGGGTCGAGGAACGGGTACCGGGCCTCCACCGAGTTGGCCAGCGCCATCCGGTCCCCGTGGTCGGAGAGCAGGTGGTCGGAGAGCCGGAGCTTGAAGTCGAGGTAGGAGCGCTGGTGCACCGGGTGGCGCCCGCGCAGCATCCCGGGGTCGACGACGGGCCCGGCCAGGCAGTCGAACTCGGCGTGGGCGTCCCGCAGGGCGGGGGCGTACAGGTCGAGCTTGGACTCCCGCCAGGCGTGGTAGTCGCGCTCGTAGAAGACGTGCGGGTCGCCCCAGATGGTGCGTCGCAGCTCCTCCTCGAAGGGGTCGCCGCCGGCCGTCCGCCGCCCGCCCAGGTCGAAGCGGTAGCCGAGGTAGCCGGCGAACAGCTCGTCGGCGCCCTCACCGGTGAGGATCACCCGGGTGCCGGTCTCCCGGACGGCGGCCGACAGCGCCATGGAGCAGGTGTTGTACGTCTCCTTCACCGGGCACTCGGCGTGCCCGATCATCCGGCGCAGTCCGGCCGCGATGTCGCCCGGGTGGAACTCCGTCTCGGTGTGCTCGGAGCCGAGGTGGCGGGCCATCAGCCGCTGGTGGCGGGACTCGTCGATGCCCCGGTCGGGGAAGGTGATGGAGAACGACCGCGGCACCGTCCCGCTGGTGTTGCGGTGCACGAGCGCGCCGATCAGGGAGGAGTCGAGGCCGCCGCTGAGGTAGTAGCCGACCGGGACGTCGGCCTGGAGCCGGCGGCGCACCGACTGCTCCAGCAGCTCGCGGACGGTGTCCACGTAGTACCGGTCGGGGTGTTCGGCCGGCTCCCCCGGCACGTCCACCGGGTAGTCCAGGTCCCAGTACTTCTCGACCCGGACGGCCCCGTCCTCGACCAGCAGGAAGTGGCCGTTCTCCAGGCTGCTGACCCCCTCGAACAGGGTGCGCGAGCCGACCGTCCCGGGGAAGGTGAGCACCTGGTCGAGGCCGGTCAGGTCGGCCCGGCGGGGCACCGACGGGTGCGCCAGGACGGCCTTGATCTCCGAGCCGAAGACGAGCCGGCCGCCCGCCACCGCGTAGTACATCGGCAGGATGCCCATGTGGTCGCGGGCCAGGAAGAGCCGGCCGCGCCGGGTGTCGTGGACGGCGAAGGCGAACTGGCCGTTCAGCCGCTCCAGCAGCCCGGTGCCGTACTCCTCGTAGAGGTGGACGATCACCTCGACGTCGGTGCGGGTGCGGAACCGGTGCCCCTTGGCCTCCAGTTCGGCGCGCAGCTCCCGGTGGTTGAAGATCTCGCCGTTGCAGACCATGGCGACCGAGCCGTCCTCGTTGAGGATCGGCTGGTCGCCGTCCTCCAGGCCGACGATGCTCAGCCGGCGGAAGCCCAGGGCCACTCCCCCGCGCACCAGCCGGCCCGCGGAGTCGGGGCCGCGGTGCAGCAGGGTGGCGGTCATCCGGTCGAGCACGTCCTCGCCTTCGGCGAGGCCGGTGCCGGCCAGGTCCGCGTATCCGGTGACGCCGCACATGTCAGAACCCCCCGAGGTCGTCGTTGAAGCCCGCGGCGGCGTCCGCGCCGGACCGGTCCGCGTCGGTGGCGCCCAGGTCGAGCGCGGAGACCGGGCGGTCCGGGTCGGCGCACGCGTCGGCGAGCAGCGCCAGGTACTGCCGGGCCGTCCGCTCGATCGTGGAGCGGTCGAACAGCCGCGTGCTGTACTCCAGTTGGCCGCGCATCTCGTCCTCGAACTCGAACAGGTCGAACCGCAGGTCGAAGATCGAGGTGGTGCGGACGTCGTCCAGCCGGGTCATCACCACGCCCGGCAGCTCGGCCCGGCGGCGGCGCGGCGGGATGTTCTGCAGGATGAACATCACCTGGAACAGCGGATTGCGGCCCACCTCGCGCTCCGGCTGCACCGCCTCGACCAGGGAGCGGAACGGCAGGTCGCGGTGGACGAAGCCCTGCAGGGCGGCCGTCCGGGTGCGGCCCAGCAGCTCGCGGAAGGTCGGGTCGCCGGCGAGGTCGCCGCGCATCACCAGGGTGTCGGCGAAGTAGCCGACCAGCGGCCCCCACTGGGGCTTGTCCCGGTTGCCGACCGGCGTGCCCACCAGCAGGTCCTCCTGGCCGGTGAGCCGGTGCAGCAGGGCCGTGAAGGCCGCCAGGGTGACCATGAACGTGCTGGCCCGGGAGGCGCGGGCGAGCCCGCCGAGGGCGGTGCGCAGCTCGGCGGGCACCTGGAAGACGTACCGGTCGCCGCTGAAGTCGGCGTGGCCGGCCCGGGGCCGGTCGGTGGGCAGGTCCAGGGCGACCGGGGCGCCGGCCAGCTGCCGGGTCCAGTAGTCCACCAGCTTGTCGCCCCGCGGTCCGGCGAGCCGTTCGCGCTGCTCCCGGGCGTAGTCGGTGAACTGGACGGGCAGTTCGGGCAGCGGCACCTCGGTACCGGTGACCTCGCCCGCGTACAGGTCCGCGACCTCCTGGATCAGGACCTGCACGGACCAGCCGTCGGAGACGATGTGGTGGATGACCAGCGCCATCACGTGCCGCTCGGCGCCGGTGCGGACCAGCTCCACCCGGAACAGCGGGGGTCGGCCCAGGTCGAAGGGGCGGTGGGCCGCGTCGGCGACGGTCCGCTCGGCGGCCGCCGGGCGCTCGGCCTCGGGCAGGGCGGTCAGGTCGGTGACGGTGAGCGGCACCGGGACGTCCTCGGCCACCCGCTGGTACGGGACGCCGTCGACGGCGACGACGGCCGCCCGCAGCATCTGCTGCCGGCGGACGACGGCGGCCAGGGCCTGACGCAGCGCCTCGGTGTCCAGCGGCCCGTCCAACTGCCAGAGCACGGTGGAGTTGTAGGCGGCGTTGCCCGGGTCGAGGCGGTCGAGCAGCCACAGCTGCTCCTGGGTGACGGACACCGGGGCGAGGCCCTCCGGGGCGACGGCGGCGGTGCCGGCGGTGGCGCCCGGGGCGGTGTCCGCGGCCGGCTGCGCGGGTGTGGAGCTATTCGGCACGGTGCACCCCTGTGGTCGCCATGAGTGTGTCCAGCGGGATCGCCGGGTCCTGCGCGACCTCGGCGAGGACCCGGGTGAGCTCCGCGAGCAGCGCCACCGCGTCCTGGTCGGAGCAGTGGGCCCGGCGGTGGCTGAGCAGGGCGCGCAGGTCGCCGTCCTCCTCGTAGAAGACCAGGTCGAGGTCGTAGAGGGTGCCGGGGTCGTGGTTGACCAGCCGGGCGGTCAGCCCGGGGAAGGCCGGCGGCACCTCGGGGGTGCTCTGGTGCGAGAAGAGCACGTTCACCGGGGAGCGGAAGCCTCCGCCGCGGCGCGGCCGCAGCCCCTCGACGACCCGCTCGAACGGCAACTCCCGGTGCGCGTAGGCCCCGAGGGCCGCGCGGCGGACGTCCCGGAGCAGGTCACGGAAGGTCGCACCGGGGTCCACCTCGGTGCGGATGACCAGGAGGTTGACGAAGAACCCGACCGCGGACTCGAACTCCGGGCGGCTGCGGACGGCGGCGCGGGTGCCCACCGCGATGTCGGTGGCCCCGCTGCCGCGGTGCAGCACCACGGCGAAGGCGGCCAGCAGCAGCATGAACGGGGTGACCCGCTCGTCCCGGTACACGGTCCGCAGGGAGTCGTGGACGGCGCCGGGCACAGTGGTCCACTGGGTCGCGACGGCGGCGCCCCCGTCCGGTGCGGCAGCGGTGGCCCGCGCGGCAGCGGCGGTCGGCACGGCGGTGACGGTCCCGGCCGGCGCGTCGGCCGCGCGGACCGGCGGCACCGGGGCGAGGCCGGTCAGCCGCTCCGTCCAGTACGCCAGCTGGCGCTGGTGGCCGGCGCCCTCGCTCCACTCGCGCTGCCAGCGCACGAAGTCCGGGAACTGGGCCCCCGGGGCTTCCAACTCGGCTTCCATGCCGTCGAGTTCGGCGCCGTAGAGGGCGGCGAGCTCCGGCAGCAGGACGTTCCACCAGGACCACGCGTCCGAGACCAGGTGGTGCAGCGCGAGCCGCAGCACGTACTCGTCGGGTCCGAGCACGACCACGAGGGCGCGCAGCACGGGCCCGCGGGCGAGGTCGAAGGGGGTGGCCTGGTCGGCCGCCAGCACCGCGGTCAGCTCGGACTCGCGCTCGGCCTCGGGCAGTCGGGAGAGGTCCAGGACGGGCAGCTCGATGCCGCACTCGCCGGAGACCTGCTGCACCGGACTGCCGTCGACCAGCGGGAACGTGGTGCGCAGCGCCGCGTGCCGGCCGCGCAGCAGCTCCAGCGCGCGCCGCAGCGCGGCGGTGTCGAGCGGGCCGGTCAGCCGGAAGGTCATCGGGTCGACGTAGACCGCCGAGCCCGACATGCGCTCCAGGAACCACATGCCCAACTGCCCTGGCGTGAGCGGGAACCGGTCGACCGCCGGGGCGGCCGGGGCGGGGGCGGTCATCACGCCGTCCCCCCGGCGCGGCCGGCCCGCGCGTTGCGCCGGGCCTCGGCCACGATGGCCTTGAAGAACTGCGGGTAGCTGGGCGAGGTGTGCGTCCCGTGCGCCAGCACGACGTCGTGGCGCTCGCGCAGCTGGTTGATCGGCACCACCATGGCGGCGTGGTGCTCGATGTGCAGGTTGTTCCCGTTGGTGTACCAGGTGCTGAACCAACTCCCGGTGATGGAGCGGGTGTTGCGCAGCACGTCGGTGGAGGAGTTGTCGCACATGATGTGCTCGGGCAGCTCGACCAGGAAGTGCAGCGGCACCGCGACCAGCAGCGGCAGCAGCCAGATCCACAGCACCGGCTCGCCGTACCCGAGCAGGGTCAGCACCACGGCGCCCACGATCGGCAGGGCGAACATCCGGTACTCGGCGACGACTTCGCGCTCACGCTGCTCGGAGATCTGGCCCATGTCGTAGGACCAACGACCGCCCCAGCAGCGGACGATGTCGGCGATCGCGCTGCCCAGCCGGCCGAAGGCCAGCGCCTCGCGGACCAGGGCCGACCAGGTGACCGGCTGCCGCGAGTCGAAGCCGAAGAACTCCGAGTCCTGGTCCGTGCCGAGGTAGCGGTGGTGCTGGAGGTGGCGCACCCGGTAGTGGCTGTACGACACCAGCATGGGAACGCCCAGCGGCACGCCGACGATCCGGTGCCAGCGGGAGCGGCGGAACGCCGAGTGGTGCAGGCACTGGTGCTGGAGCTCCAGCCAGTGGGAGTACATGGCGCCCATCAGGACGACACCGAGCACTCGGGGCAGCCACGCGTCCGGGGCGAGCGCCAGAACCGCGCCTGCGGCCCAAATGCCGTACGCGACAAGGATCTTGACAATGAAGACGCGTTCGTCGGCGGCGGTGACCTTGGCTCGCCGGAACAGGTCCTTCGGCGACGCGGGGGTCACGTCGGGCGTCGTCATGAACGGAAACCTTCCTTGCGTCAGCCTCCTGAGGGAACGCCGCAGCAGCCTGTCGGCACGGTGGCCGGACAGGAATCGGCGTCGACCCGACGAGGCACGGAGATCGAAGAGCGCGGCCCCTCGGCCCGGGCAGGGCAGGGCGATTGGGCACACTGGGACACGCCGGCGGCAGCGTCGGGGAACCGCGGGCGTTGACCGGGCCGGTGAACGACCGGCCGGCAGGTGGTGATCAGCAAGAAAGCACAGCGACGAGGACTCCCGGACGCGCCGGGAGGCCTGTCACTGGGGGAAGTTGGCGACGAAACAGGCCGCCTGCGCGGCTGCGGTCGGCTGCTCGAAGAGCTCGTTGAGGAGCAGGCCCTCAAGCTCCAGGGCCGCGTCCTGCTCGATGCCGTGGGTCGCCAGCAGGCGTCCGATGGCCTGAAGCGCGAGCAGAGAGTAACCACCGAGCTCGAAGAAATCCGAGGTCTCGGCGTCGATCGTGTCGGGCGTCACTTCGAGCACGTCCGACCAGATGTCGATGACGGCAAGGGTCACCGTCGACAATGCGGGCGCCTCACCGGTGGAGGCGCCAATGGTGCTGCTGTCGTCCTGAATCACTACGGTTCCCCCCAAGGAGCCATATAGGTCCAGCGTCAACTTGCTTCATTGATCGGCGGGTTAGCGAGGTCCGCAGACCCCGGTCCGGCGCCGAGTCGAGCTCATGGTCCGTCGAGCAGTTGTTTGCATCCAAGCATGTCCATGATTGCCTCCGCAAGAGATCAACTTCCGGTGGCCGTCAGGCCCCTGGCGTGCACCGATTCCCGAACCGGAACCCCCCGTTCGGCGGGGGTGCCCTCCTGATCTCCTGTGGTACCGTACGCCGCAGCGACGGGTCCACCCGGCTTTCCTGCCGGGCATTTTCTCCACCTTCTCGGGCGTGTCCCGCAGCGGCTCCCAATGGCGACCGCACGGCTATCGCGGACCGCCCCGTCACTTCCGGACCGGGGAGCGCCACCGGCTTTCTCCCCCGGCTAATCCATTCCGTCGGACACCGCGATTCCCGCGCCCATGCCGGGATCCGCAGGGATCCGCAGGGGGGCAGAACCGTGATACCAGTCGACGACCGAACGGCCGCCGGAACGACAACCGGAGCGCCCGCGCGGACACTTGGAGTACTCGGCGGCATGGGGCCGGCGGCCACCGCGGAGTTCCTCCGGCTGCTCTCGCTCGCCGTGCCCGCGCAGTCGGACCAGGAGCACCCCCGCATCGTCATGCTGTCCGAACCCGGCATTCCGGAGCGCACCGGGGCGATCCTCGCCGGTTCGGACGAACCGCTGCTGCCGATCCGCAACGCCCTGGAGCAACTCGTCGCCTGGGGTGCCGATCTGCTCGTCGTGCCCTGCAACACCGCGCACGCCTTCATCGACCGGCTGCAGGGCCTGCTGCCGGTGCCCCTCGTGCACATCGCCGACGCCACGCTCCGGGCCGCCATGCGCACCAGCCCGGCGGGCGGCTGGCTGGCCGCGACCACCGGCACCGTGCACAGCGGCATCTACCAGCGGCGCGCGGCCGAACTCGGCTACCGGCTGCTGATCCCCGAGGAGCCGCTGCGGTCCGAGATCCACCGCGCCGGGGTCCTGGTGAAGGCCAACCGGCTGGCCGAGGGCGGCACCGTGCTCGCCTCCGCGGTGCACGGCCTGTGGCAGCAGCACGACCTCCCCGTGCTCACCGCCTGCACCGAACTCCCGCTCGCGTACGAGGCCGCCGGCCTGCCCGAGGAGCGTTCGGTCTCCAGCCTGGCCGCCCTCGTCACGGCCTGCGTGACCGAACTCCGCACCCCGCAGGCCGTCACGAGCGCTGCGGGGTGGCGGAGTTGATCGGCCGGCGGCGGCCGGTACGGCTACGGCTGCGGCTCCGACTGCCCGGCGAGCACCAGCTCGGCCACCTCGTCCGCACGGGCGAAGCGCACGTCACCCCGGGAGAGCACGAACCGGATGAACTGCTCCAGGGCGGCCAGCCGCGAGGGGCGTCCGGTGAGGAACGGGTGCACGGTCAGCATGCACAGCGAGCCGAAGCCGCGCATCGCCTCCAGCTCGGCGGTCCACAGGTCCACCACCTTCGACGGCGCCTCGATCAGCTGGCCGATGTTCGGCTCGGGCAGGAAGGCGTACTGCTCCCAGTCGTCGAGCAGCCACTGCACCGGCAGCTCGGCGATCGTGTGCTCCCCGCTGCGCACCGCGTACGGCCGGTCGTCGTCCATCAGCGAGGAGTCGTAGCGCAGGCCGTACTCACCGAGCAGGTCGAGCGTGTGGCGGGTCATCTCCCAGTTCGGCGCGCGGTACCCGGTCGGCTGCACGCCGAATCGGGAGAACGTCTTCAGGCTGCGCTCGATCTCCTCCCGCTGCTCGCTTTCGGAAAGGTGCACCGGGTGCCGGTGGGTAAATCCGTGGAGCGCTATCTCGTGCCCCTTTTCGGCCACCGAATCCATCACCGAAGGCCACCGCTCGGCAGAAACTCCGGGCACGAAGAACGTGGCCGGAAGGTCGTAGCGGTCCAGCAGGTCGAGGATCCGCGGCACCCCGACGCGGGGGCCGTACGCCTGGTGGGACATCGTCGTCAGGTGGTCGATGTAGTGCTCCCCGCGGGCCAGCACGGGCGACTCGGCGTCCACGTCGACACCCAGGACCACCACGGCGGACGAGCCCTGCAGCCAGTCCCCGGCCGGCACCCGCTCGGGCCAGCGGACGGTGGGAATCTCGATCTGATCCTTCTGCGTCGTCACTGAATTACCTTTTCGAGAAGTTATCGGAGAAGCCGCCGGTGCGGCCTCCGGCGACACTCTAGCAATTCCGTCAGGAAAAGAAAGAGGGAATCCAAGTGGGTAGTCGAACGAATGACATTCCGGCGGACGCCGAGCTGTTCCGGGTCGTGGTGAACCACGAGGAGCAGTATTCGGTGTGGCCGCTCGACCGGGAGGTGCCGAACGGCTGGCGGGACGCGGGGATGCAGGGCGACAAGGAGGCCTGCCTCGCCCACGTCGAGGAGGTCTGGACCGACATGCGCCCGCTGAGCCTGCGCGACCGGCTCGCCGGCGGCGGCGCGGAAGCGGAGGCCTCGGCGTGACACCCGCCCTGACCATCGACGGCGCGGCGGTGCCCGGCGCCTCCGTCCTGCCCGTGGAGGACCCGGCCACCGGGGAGCCCTTCGCGCACGCGCCCGCGTGCTCCCCCGAGCAGCTCGATGCCGCCGTCACCGCCGCCGCCGCGGCCGCGGCCGGCTGGGCGGCAGTGCCGGTCGCCGAGCGCCGGGCCGCCCTGCGCGCCTGCGGCGACGTCCTCGGGGCACACCTGGAGGAGGTGGCCGGGCTGCTCAGCCGGGAGCAGGGCAAGCCGCTGGCCGCCGCCCGCGGCGAAGTGCGGCTGTCCGCCGACTGGTTCGGGCACACCGCCGAACTGAAGCTGGACGCCGAGGAGTTGCCGGCCGAGGACGGCGCCCGGATCACGCTGGAGCGGGTCCCGCACGGCGTGGTCGCGGCCATCGCCCCGTCCAACTTCCCGATCATCCTGTCGGTCTGCAAGTTCGCCCCGGCCCTGCTGGCCGGCAACACGGTGGTCGTCAAGCCCTCCCCGGAGACGCCGCTGTCGACGCTCCGGATGGGCGAACTGCTCCGCGACTGCCTGCCGCCGGGCGTGCTCAACGTCGTCTCCGGCGACCACTCGCTGGGCCGGTCGCTCACCGAGCACCCCGCGGTGGACATGATCTCCTTCACCGGCTCGGTGGAGACCGGCAAGGCGATCGCACGCCAGGCGGCGGACCGGCTGCTGCCGGTGGTCCTCGAACTCGGCGGCAACGACGCGGCGATCGTGCTCCCGGGCGCCGACCTCACCACCGTCGCACCCGCGCTGTTCCACGCCGCCCTCGCCAACAGCGGCCAGTTCTGCGCCGCCGTCAAGCGGGTCTACGCACCGCGCGAGCTGGCCGGCGACCTCGTCTCGGCGCTGGCCGCCCTGGCCGGGTCCGCGGTCGTCGGCCCCGGCAGCGAGCCGGAGTCCGCTTTCGGCCCGCTGGTCAGCCGGGCCCAGCGGGACCGGGTCCACGCCCTGGTCGAGGACGCCGTCGCAGGAGGCGCCCGGATCGTGGCCGGCGGTGCCCCGCTGCCCGGCCCGGGCCACTTCTACCCCCCGACCGTGGTGACCGACCTGCCGGAGGGCTGCGAGCTGGAGGTGGAGGAGCAGTTCGGCCCGGTCATCCCGGTGATCGCGTACGACGACCCGGCCGACGCCGTCCGCCGGGCCAACGCCACCCGCTACGGCCTCGGCTCCTCGCTCTGGGGGCCGCAGGAGGCGGCGGAGGAGCTCGCCCCGCTCCTCGACAGCGGCACCGTGTGGATCAACACCCACGGGGACCTGCGCCCGAACGTGCCGTTCGGCGGCGTCCGCTCCTCCGGGCTGGGCGTCGAGTACGGCTACTGGGGACTGCTCGAATACACGCGGATCAAGGTCCGCAACAGTGCACGGCGCTGACCGGCCGGCCATGGGTGACAGGAGAGTGATGAAAGCCAGGATCCGCCGCACGGCGGGAGTACTGGGCGCCGTGTGCACCGCCGGCGTGACGATGTTCGTGTTCGGCGTCGGCTTCGGACCGGTACCGGCGCTCGGCCGGGCCCTGATGCCCGGCGGGGGTGTCTGGCCGTCGGCCGAGGACGCCCGTCCGGCGAAGAACGAGCAGATCCGCATACCCGGGCTCGACCACCCGGTGGACGTCTCGTTCACCGCGGACGGCGTGGCCTCGGTCCACGCCACCTCGGACGAGGACCTGTTCACCGCCCAGGGCTACCTCGCCGCCCGGTACCGCCTGTTCCAGATGGACGCCCAACGGCGCCTGGGCGAGGGCCGGCTCGCCGAACTGAACGGCCCCTCCGGCATCGACTCGGACGTCTTCGAGCTGACCCTCGGCATCCACCGCACCGCGGAGGCCACCTGGGCGGCGACCCCGCACGACAGCAAGGCCGCCAAGGCGCTCACCGCCTACGCGGCCGGGGTCAACGCACGGCTGGACGAGCTGGACGAGAACGGCCAGTGGCCCACCGTCTACGGGCTGACCGGCGTCCGGCCGGAACGCTGGACCCCGGTGGACAGCCTGGTCGTCCAGGGCGTGCTCACCCAGACGCTGAGCTTCGACACCCGGCCGCTGACCTACGCGCTGCTGAGCAACTCGCTCGGCGCGGAGCGGGCGTCGGAGTGGTTCCCGGTCGTGCCCGCCAACGAGCAGCACCCGTACGCCCCGGGCCCGTACCAGAACCTCGGCCTCGCGCCCCTGCACAGCGCGAACGCCAACGCGGCCTCGGCGGCCGGCCACACCGGCGTCACCGGCGACGGCACCGCGGCGCCGGCCGCCGCGGACCCGGCCGCGCCGGCGACTCCGGCCGCCCCCGCGACCCCGGGCTCCGCTCAGCCGACGGCCACCGCCACCGCCACCGCCACCGCCACCGCCACGGCGACGGCGACGGCGACCGCCGCAGCGCCGTCCACGGCCACGACGGCCGTCGACACCAGCGGGTCCACCGCCGAAGCCGCCACCGCCGTCCTGCGCGGCATGGCCAAGCTCCCGGAGACCACCCGCCACCTCTACCCCAACAGCAACGCCTGGCTGGCGAACGGCCCGGCGACCGGTGGCGGCGCGATCCTCGCCGGTGACCCCCACCTCAAGCTGTCGCTCCCCTCGTACTGGTACGAGATCTCGCTCAAGTCCCCCGGGTACGACGTCACCGGCGCCAGCCTGCCCGGCATGCCGGCCGTGCTCATCGGGCGCAACGCCGACGTCTCCTGGTCGCTGACGGCGGTCCAGAACCAGTCCACCTTCTTCTACCGCGAGAAGACCGACCCGCAGCACCCGGACGCCTACTTCTGGAAGGGCGCCTGGTACCCCGTGGAGAAGGTGAAGTACACGGTGCCGGTCCGCGGCGGCGCCCCCGTCCCGGTCGAGGTCGGGCTGACCGTGCACGGCCCGCTGCTGACCGAGAAGGGCGAGACCACGTCGGTCGAGTGGATGGGCAACCGCCCGTCGCAGAACCTCGCCGCGCTGCTCGACCTCAACGCCGCCACCGACTGGAACAGCTTCCGCACCGCGCTGCACAGTTGGCAGGCCCCGGCGCAGAACTTCGCCTACGCCGACAAGAAGGGCAACATCGGGGTGATCGCCCCGGGCTCGTACCCGCAGATCGCCTCGGGCGACGCCCGCGGACCGCTGCCGGGCACCGGCGAGTCGGACGTGGTCGGCGCCATCCCCTTCGACGCCGTGCCCCAGGTCTACAACCCGCCGTCCGGACTCCTGGTCACCGCCAACCAGCGGCCGGTCGGCCCGGACTACCCGTACTACATCGGCCCCGCCGCGAACTTCGACACCGGCTACCGCACCAACCGCATCTTCGCCGAACTGTCCAAGCCCGGCCGGCAGCTCACCGCGGACTCGTTCGCGGCCCTGCAGAACGACGTCACCGACGAGCTCGCCCAGCGCATGGTGCCCAAGCTGCTCCAGGCCCTGGAGGGCGCGCAGCTGACGCCGCAGCAGGAGGCGGCCCGCAAGCTGCTCTCCGAGTGGAACTGCTCCATGGACGCCGACTCCCCGGCCGCCGCGATCTGGTTCGCCTTCTACGGCGGGTACGTCGAGCAGGTCTTCAAGCCCTGGTGGGACTCGGCCAAGGTGCCGGTGGACGTGGACCCGGCCGGTCTCGACCTGCTGCGGACCCCGGTCGGGCTGATGCAGGACCTGGAGAAGTGGACCTTCACCGACCCGGAGAACCCCGCCTTCACCGCCCCCGGCGGCCCCCGGCGCACCGCGCCCGACGCGATGCGCGCGTCCTTCACCGAGGCGGTCGACTACCTGAACGGCCGGCTCGGCGGGCAGCCCGGCGAGTGGAAGTGGGGGCGCATCCACGAGCGGGTGGTGCCCTCGCTGACCGGAGCCCCCGCGCTCGGCGACGGGCCGCGCCCGGCGGGCGGCAGCCCGTGGACCGTCAACGTGGCCGAGAACGGCCTGAGTTCGAACTACGGCCCCAGCCTGCGGATGGTCGTCGGCTGGAGCCCCGCCGGCACCGCGGACGCCCGCGCGATCTACCCCGGCGGCCAGAGCGACAACCCGGCCTCCCCCTGGTACAAGAACCTGGCCCCGGACTGGTGGAGCGGCTCGCTCCGTCCCCTGCGCACCGTCGACGAACAGGGCGCGGGCGACATCCGCTGGACCTTGCGAGGCGAAGGATGACCGACATGACGAAGCCGACCGGAACCACCACGACGCCCCCGGACCCGGCCGGGGAACCGGCGGCCACGGAAGCGCCCGCGGAACCGACCACGGGTCCGACCGCGGCAGCCCCCGCACCGGCCCCGTCCGAGGGCACCGCCCCCGGGCCGCGCCGTGCGACGGCCGCGATCGTCACGCTCGTCGGCGGGACGGCGGCCACCGCCCTCGGCACCCTGGTCGGGCTCTGGTTCGTGCCCTTCCTGGTCGGCGCCGCCGCCGGCGCCACCAGCCGGTTCGCCCGCACGCCCCGCCCCTCCCGCGGCTACCTCACCGCTCCGCTGGCGGCCGCCCTCGGCTGGGCGATCCCGCTGGGCGTGCAGGCCCTGGGCGGTGCGCCGGTGGGCGAGGTCGCACGGACCACCGCCGCGCTGGCCGGCCTCCCCCCGCTCGCCACCGCCATCGTGGCCGTCGCCCTCCTGATCGCGATGGTCCAGGCGCTGCTCGGGGCCTGGGTCGGCCGGACCCTCGCACCCCGGGGACGCACCGCCGCGCACCGCCCGGCACCCGCGGCAGCCGCAGCAGCCGTGGAGGCCGCAGAGGCTGCCTGACCGCAGGCGCCCGCGCGACCCGGCCGGGGGGGGGGGGCCCCCCCCCCCCCCCCGCCCCCCCCCCCCCCCCCCCCCCGGGCCGCGCCCCCCCCCCCCCCCCCCCCCCCCCGCCCGCCCTCCTCTCCCGTCCCGTTCCGTCCCCTCCCCCACGCCCTCCCCCTCCCGCCCCCAGAAGGGAACCTCCCCATGGCGCTGTCCCTCATCGGCAGCAAGATGGCCACGCTCTCGGGCCTCCGCAGCATCATGGAGGACATCGCCGTCAGCACGGCCTCGGGCCCGGCCGACTGGCTGAACCTCGGCATCGGCAACCCGGCCTCGATCCCGGACGCGATCGCCGAGTGGCGGAGCCTGACCGAGGAGGCACTGACCGAGGACTTCGCCTCGGCCAGCTGCCAGTACGGACCGTCCCGGGGTTCGGCCGCCCTGGTGGACGCGATCACCGACTACTTCAACACCCGGTACGGCTGGTCCCTCACCCCGCGCAACGTCGCCGTCGGCCCCGGCAGCCAGATGCTCTGCTTCACCGCCGCCGCCCTGTTCGCCGGCCCCGGCCCGGCCGGCACCGGCGGGACCAAGGTCGTCCTGCCGATGTCCCCGGACTACACCGGCTACCAGGGCCTCTGCCTCCACCCGGGCGGCGTGGTCGGCGTCCCCGCCACGCCCGTCCCCGAAGGCCCCCACCGCTTCCGCTACGCCTTCGACTTCGAGGCGCTGGAGGCGCAGCCCGACACCGGGATGCTGCTGCTGTCCAGCCCCGGCAACCCGACCGGCCGCGCGGTCGACGCCGCCGAACTCGACGCCCTCGTCGACCTCGCGCGCCGACGGGACGTGCCGCTCCTGCTCGACCACGCCTACGGCGAGCCGTTCCCGCGGATCGCGCCGACCCTGACGCCCCCGCCCTTCGACGACCACGTGATCAACTGCTTCACCCTCTCCAAGGCGGGCCTGCCCGGCGAGCGCATCGCCTTCGCCATCGGCGCCGAGCGCTGGATCACCCCGATGGTCTCCTTCCTGGCCAACTCGGCCCTGCACGCCCCCCAGTTGCAGCAGTCGGTGGTGGCCCGCGCGCTGGCCTCGGGCCGCCTGGACCGCCTGATCTCCCACACCGTCTCGCCCTTCTACCAGGAGCGCCGCCGCCTGGCCGAGAAGCTCTTCGAGGAGGTCATGCCGGAGTCCGTGCCCTGGCGCCTGCACGCCGGCGACGGCGGGATGTTCTGCTGGTTCTGGATCGACGACGACCGCTTCGACGACATGGCCCTCTACGAACGCCTCAAGCAGGACAAGGTCTTCATCGTCCCCGGCCGCCACTTCTTCCCCGACGGCCCCGCCGACCCGCACCGCACCCGCTGCTTCCGCGTCAGCCTCAGCCCCGCCCAGGACACCCTCACCGAGGGCATCGCCCGCATCGCCAAGGCCGTCCGAGCCCTCTGCCCCTGACCCACCCGGGCCGTGGGCGGCGGCGGGCGCCGGCCCCGTGCACCCGGTCGCGGGGTCACGGGGCCGGTGCCTCGGTCGCTGCCGTGAGCGCCGCCGCGACACCCCCGGCTCGCCAGGGCCCCGCACCGGGGCCGGCCCCAGCCGTGCCACGCACCAACGGCCCGTGCCGTTCGGTGCCGATCGGCGCCGAACGGCCAGGAGCACGGTCCTGGCCGGGTGCGCCCCCCGGAGTCTGCTCCCGGGCACGTTTCGTCCCGGGTGCGGACGAACTCCCCCTCCCCCGAATGGTCCTCTTGATCAAGGCCGGGAATCACCGGCGCCATTCATCGGAGGGGTCCTTTCGTGTACGAGCACGCACCGCACAGCCGCTTCCCGCTCTCCCGCCGGGGCAGCCGACACCGGGCGGTGGCGGTCGTGACCGCCGTGGCCGCCGGGGTCATGGCAGCCGGGGCTCTGGCACCGACCGCGGCGTTCGCGGGCGGTAGGCCGGACACCGTCCAGTCGGGCCTGAACGCCCTGGTGAAGGACGACGGCATGCCCGCCGCACTGGCCTCCGTCAAGGGCCGCGACGGCCGCACCCGCACCTACACCGCCGGCGTCGGCGACCTCACCACCGGGGCCAAGGTCCCCATGGACGGGCAGATACGCGCCGGCAGCAACACCAAGACCTTCACCGCCGTCGTCGTCCTCCAGCTCGTCGCCGAAGGAAAGCTGGCCCTCGACGCGCCCGTCGACACCTACCTCCCCGGCCTGCTCCGCGGCGACGGCATCGACGGACGCACCATCACGATCCGTCAACTGCTCCAGCACACCAGCGGCCTGCCCGAATACATGGACGCCCCCGCGCTCTCGGACTTCACCGCGATCCAGTACCGCTACTTCGAGCCCCGCGACCTCCTCGACGGCGCCCTCGCCCAGAAGGCCAGGTTCCCCGCGGGTACCGGCTGGGAGTACAGCAACACCAACTACATCGTCGCCGGGCTCCTCATCCAGAAGGTCACCGGACGGCCGGTCGGCGAGGAGATCACCAAGCGCGTCATCGACCGCGTCGGCCTGCGCCACACCTACTTCCCCGTCCCCGGGGACACCGGCATCCACGAGGCCCACCCCCAGGGCTACTACCGCAGCTCGCCGGACGCGCCGCCGATCGACTACACCGGGATGGACTCCTCGATGGCCTGGGCGACGGGGGCGATCGTCTCCACCAACACCGATCTCCTCTCGTTCTTCGCCGCACTCCTCGACGGCCGACTCCTGCCCGCGGCACAGCTCGCCGAGATGCGCACCACCGTCCCCGCCGAACTCCTGGGCCCGGGAGTCCGCTACGGGCTGGGCCTGCAGAGCAGGCCGCTCTCCTGCGGCGGCCTCTCCTGGGGCCACGGCGGAACCTCCCCCGGCTACCGCTCCCGCAACGGCGTCACCGACGACGGCCGCGCCGCCGCCATCACGGTCACCACCATCCCCGACGCAGTCGGCGCACAACACATGGCCGACACCCTGGACGCAGCCCTCTGCCGCTGACTCCCCCACCCCCGCCGCACCCGACCCTCCCGAAACACACCGCGTCGATCGCCCTCCCCGGCGACCCCGCCTCCGAACAGCTCGGCCCCTCCGGCAGGCACTTCCATCAGGCACCGGCCCAGCATTCGTTGGGACCTCCGAACAGCTTGCTGCCCATGAAGACGCTCGCTGAGTCATTCCGGGAGTTCCAATACCCGACTCCACCATCACACCCAGATCAGCACTCGATCGAGCTGGCCGGCAAGGCGCTGAGCGCGCACCTGAGCGGGCCCCGCGAGGCCCCTGCTCCCGAAGTGGTCCCGCCGGAGTCCCCCGGCCGCCACCTGCGGCTCGTGCGCTGACTCCCCTTCGGAAACGGCAAAAGCCCCGCCGGCCTGGACCTCCGTCCAGTCAGCGGGGCTCCGACATCACTGTCGGGACGACAGGATTTGAACCTGCGACCCCTTGACCCCCAGCGGTCGAACGAGCGTCTGAATGATGTTTACCAGTCCGAATCGTGCAGGTCAGGGCCCATCATGTCTGACCCCTATGTCGCAAGATACCACCTCATGACACCCAGTCCGTGAGAGGCTCGTGAGAGGGCGGTGAGCCACAGGAGCTCCCTCACTGTGGCTCACTGTTGAGCGCACGGGGATCTGGACTACCGGAGCCAAACGGCACGAACTGCTCAAACGTCTTGAGTTTTGCGATGCGTTCTGCAGCCCTGCGAGGGGGTACGGCAGATTGTTGGTGATACGTGCGGGCCCCAGGCAAGGAGCAATAGTCAAGAGTTGTGGGTGGGGCCCTCCGGCTCGGATGCGGTGATCTCTGCTGCTGTCAGCGACCTTTCGGTCGCAGTACCCGAAGACTCAGTCGAAAACCGAATCCACGGGCAGGACGCGTTACTGACCGCCCTGGAGGAACGGGTAGCTTACGCCGGCGGTCAGGTGGTCCGCTTCCCGCACGCACCGGCGACGTGGTGCTAACTTCTCCGAGGCAGACGGTGAACGACATTTCCGTACATCGGCGTTGAGGTGATCAATGACCAACTCAGCAGTAGCAACGTTCCACCGCATGGAAGGGTTCTACGCCCCCACTGTGGGTGGTACCCGGAGTGTTCAGGAGAGCTTCTCGGCGCTCGACTTCGAGGTGCGCTTCCTGGCCCTCCTGGCCACCTCCACCCTCCGCGCGAGCGGCCTTCCCGTGCCCCCGATCGGCCGGTCACCCGGCCTGGGCGAGTGGATCTCCCTTCTCCGAGACCTCCGTTCACGTCTCAACGGTGCCGAGGCAGGTGGCGCGGCAAGCCATGTGGGAAGCGCCGTAACCAGTGCCCTGGCCCGATACGACGAAGGGATACCTGGCGCTCCCTCCGGACTCCGGGGCACCAAACAGCTGCGCGACCACGTGAGCCACGGCGGAGCGGTCCCGCCAGGTCTGTCGGACACCGTGGACGCACTCGTCAGGGCGATCTCCGACATCGTCGCGGCCTGTCTGGCGGACGCCACGGTCTCGGTCACCGACACGGGCGACCCGGAGTTGCGCCCGGCCTTCCTCTGGCCCGGTGCCGAGGTCGGACTCTGGCCGTTCCTCTACGCGATGGCGGACGACAGTTGGCACGTTTTCTCCAGGTTCGTCGGCAAGGATCCGTCGTTCCTCGCCTTCGGGGCACCGGCTTACCGGTCCACTCTCAGCGCGGGGCCGATCCCGGGCTCACTCAACCAGCTCCTCAAACCACGACACCTGTCGGACCTCCGGGAGGCCTTCCGACGGGATGTCGAGAGCGATCTCACGGCCTTTGCCGATCTGCTCGCCCCGCCCCCGGAGTACTTCGACCACGAGCACGGGTTCGGCTATGAGTGGGGCAAGTCGACCAGCGAGGGCACCGAGCACCGCAGGGACTACTTCCGCCTCGGTCCCGACGGCCCCCAGTGGCAGGACGAGGACGCATGGGTCCCCTACCGCGTCTACCTTCGCCGACTGGCCAACTGGCCCGTCGTCGCCGGCCGGCTGCGGCGCACCCTGGACCAGATCGAGCGCCAGATCACCGACGAGGAGAGCGAGCAGCTCGGCTGGAAGCCGGGGATCGCCGCTCACCGGGAGGCACGCGTCCAGGTCACCGACTACGACGGCACGAACGCCCAGCAGCAGGGATTCTCCGAGCTGATCGACGGCGTGGACGACGACCTCGGTGTGGAGAAGGGCGCCACCCAGGTCGTCTTCATCAACGGTGAGGCCGGGATCGGAAAGACCCGCGCGATGGTCAAGGCCGCGCGGGACCGGGCCCTGGAGGTGGAACGGAACGAGGGCAACTCGATCGGCGACCTCCCGCTCTTCCTCTATGTGCAGTCCACCGGCCGGGTCCTGGACGGTCTCGACGCCGCGGTCAACAACGCCGTGATCTGGACGGAGAACCTCAACGAGAACCGCGTCAAATCCCTCTGCCGCAACGGCCTGGTGGCCCTGCTCATCGACGGCTTCGACGAGTTGCTCGGCGGAGCCGCGTACAGCGATGCCCTCGAATCCCTGAAGGGGTGGCTCAACGCCCTGGGCGGTCGGGGAGTCCTGGTGGTCTCCGCGCGCTCCTCCTACTACGTGAACCAGTACCGGTCCAGTGTCCAACGCGCTAAGGGCGGGGGCGCGGCGGTCCGCCACCGGATCGCCGAGGTCCTGCGCTGGACCCCCGATCAGATCCGGTCCTTCCTCCACGACTACGGCGTCCCGGCGTCACGCTTCCAGAATCTGTCCACCGGGGACAAAGAACTGCTCGGCCTCCCCTTCTTCGCCCGGGCCTTCGCAGAGATGTGCCGTGCGGGGGACTACGACCAGGAGTCCGGCACCGCCACCTCGTTCACCGAGCGACTGCTGGACCACTACATCCTGCGGGAGGAACGCAAGCTCACCCCCACCGTCGGAAGCACATCGGGGCTCCTCGACCGCGGCGAACTGCGGCGCACGTTCGAGTATGTCGCGGAGATCATGGCCGAAAGCCATGAACGCGAGGTCGACTCCGACGAATTGGAGATGGCCGCGACGATAGCGCTCGACCTGGCCGACGTGGCGGAACTGGACGACCGGGAAGGCCTCCGGGACCGGCTGCAGGTGCTGTGCGGACTGGCGGCCGGCGCGACGACCAACGGTCCCAGGCGGTTCCGGTTCCAGCACGAACTCTTCTTCGACTACTTCCTGGCCGGGATCGTCACGCGCCACCTCGACAAACGGCACCTCGCGGCCTTCCACCGACTCCTGAGCCGGTCTGAGTGGCGGACGGCCACCGTGAACGCCGTGGTCGAGGCGGTCGACGCAGCTCGCATCGTCGACGCGCTGGCCGCCTTCCCCCCGGAGGCGACGCGTCAGGATGAGGGCTTCCACGACGGAGTCCTCGCGACCAACCTCGGCAGCATGTGGTCCGCGGTGATCCGGGCCACCCGGACGATGCCATCGGTGCCGATCCTGGGCGCCACCTTCGCCGGCCAGCTCGACCTCACCGACATCGAGGCGAACAACGCCAAACTGGTCGACTGCCACGTGGAGAAGCTGATCCTTCCGGCGGCCGTCGACTGGCGCATCGCGCTCGACGGGACCCATGTCAAGAGGATCACGACAGGTGTGGGCAGAACCGATCTGACGGGGCTGACCGGTGTCATGCACAAGGAGGTGGTGGAGGTATACCTACGTCCCGACCGCTACTGGTCCCGTCGTCAGGAGATCCTTGAGGCACTGTTGACGTGCGGAGCCGCTGTCGTCGACGCTCCGGCACCGTCCAGCGGCACCGACTCAGTACTGGCGGAGGCATCGCGCCACTACCTCAGGCACCTCATGGAACATGCCCAGTCAACCCTTATCCTCAAGGACGACCATCAGCCCGAGGACCACCGCCTGAAGTGGACACAGGAGTACGAGGGTGAGTGGAAGCCCTTCATCAGCGCGCTTCGCGAATCCGATCTGGCCCGGTTGGAGAACTTCGCGGCCAAGGGGTCCAAGAAGGTCCGCCTGAGACTCAACGTCGGTGCTGCGATCATCCTTGACGAATTGTCCGAGGACCCGAAGATCCTCAGCTTCTGGGAAAGGGTGAAGCAGTAGTCAAGGCGTCGTAAGCCGGCGGACAGCTGATTCCGTCTCGCTCTCCCCGCCGTCCGCCATCCGCCGGGCGGCACGGGCGATTCCTCCAAAGTGACGCCCCGCCAGCTCTCCGCCATCGAGCCCAGTCCTGGCTACGTACTTGGAGGAGCACGTCGGGAACGATCAACTGACCAAGAAGACCCTGCTCTCCCTCGTCCGACAAGGCGCCGTCCGGAGCGAACCGACCTTCCCCGACATCCTCGCCCGGCGCTCTGAACCGAAGGAGGCCCTTCACACCCTCACGCGCGAACTGCGCAGCCGACTCGGCGGGGCTCCCACCGACCGCGCTGGGCCAGGCACGTCCTCGCGCTGCCCGACTGCGACCACGAGACCGTCCTCGCCCTCCCGGCCTGGACGACACTCACCGTCGATGGCCCCCGCTACCGGGACAGTACGCAGCCCGCCGTCCTCACCCTGGTGGCCGCCGCGCTCGGCGCCGACCAGCAGGCTTTGCAGCGCTTCGCGGACAGCCTGATCAGCTACTCCGGCCCCAACGCCTGGCTCTGCCTCGGTGAGATCCTCGACGCCGCCGCGCACGGAACCCCGTAGCCGAAGCCGCCCGCATCCCGCTGACCTGCGGTCCGACCACAGATAGCGGGCGGGATCTGCCGGGTCCGGCGCCCCCGGCAGCTCGGGTTTGGGCTGCTGCAGTTTTGGCAAGCGAAGAATCGTCCGGTCGGTCGGCCAAGGCACGGCCTTCCCAGGCGTACCGCGGCTGGTAGCTGCCGACTCCTCCGAACGGACGGGGGCGGTAAGTAGTGGTGAGGGCAGCCAGCCGCAGGGGACCGAGAGCTTCGGTAAAGCCGCCATAGCTGTCTACGAGCCCCAGGCTCAGACGACTCCTGGCCTTGCGGGGAAGAATCCGCGCCTGCCGTTCCCCGTCCCCGTCCTGCGGAACATCACCACGTGGGCCTGCTCGACGACATCAGGGGGCGGTGGCGTGTTCTCCACGATGATCGTCTGCCCCGGCGAGTCGAGAAAGTGTCGATAGAAGCTGTCATTAACCTCAGGAGCCAGCCGTGCCTCATCCTCGTCACGGAGCTGGCCATAGGTCACCAGCGGCGAATCCAGCACGAGGAAACCCAAGTGCGGGAGCCTGCGGTCGATGCAGTACTCGGCCAGCGCCGCAGAGAATGCAGAGCGCAGCAGCGCCTGCATTCCCCTGCCGTGCTCAGCGCGGGCCTGGCCGCCGGCGCGAACGTCACCGCTGTAGGGGTCGTAGCCGGCGTGCTCGGTGCCCGGTACATGCCACCGTTCGAGAATCCGCTGGAGCACAGATTCGAACACTCGCACCGTCCGTCCAGGGATGAGCGAGTCTGCACGTTTGGTGGGCATCGCTCCGGCGGCGACCAGTTCGGCGCGGTGCTCGTCGAGTTCGCCGATGCGCGCCAGCACTTCGAGGTTGCGCTCGATATCCGAGCGCTCCGCCAAGATCTGGTCGAGCTCGCCCTTCGCCGGGAGGAGCTGCTCCTCGATCATCAGGATCGTGCGGTCGAGTTCGGCACCTCTGGCACGCATCCGCTCCTGTTGGTGGAGGAGATCGTCCCGCTGTTCCTCCAGATCGGCGATAGTGAGCCGGAGGTCGGCCAGCAGAGCCTGGGTCTTGGAGGTCTCCGCAGTGACCGCCTCGTGTAGGTGAGTAGTCTCGTGGTTGTCGTGCGCGGGTTCCTGGTGCTCGGGCTCCGCTCCGCAGAACACGCAGCGGCCGGCCCGGAAGTAGCCGAGCAGGTTGCCGGCCTCGCCGACCATATCCAGCCGGGCGAGGTCCGACTCGTACTGTTGTCGGAGGATGTCGAAACGCCCCAGCAGGTCGCGTACTTCGCCCAGACGCACCGCCAGTCCTTCCTCGGCCTCGGTGTGCTTCGTCCGTTCGGCCGCGATCCGGCTCTGTCGCTCTGTCGCCTCGCGCAGCGAGGCCGTCACCGTCTCGAGTGCGGCCGCCAGTCGGGCCTGGCGTGCCCGCAGTTGGCCCTCACTCTCCTGAGTGGTCTGCTTCACTGACAGGTCGATCACGAGCTGGTCGAGCAGCGCGATCTTGCTCTTCTGGATGCGGCGTTGGGCGGCGTTGGGTACTTTGCTCGCCGGCGGCTCGTCCTCACCGGTGAGGACGAGTTTCATCACGGATCTGGCGGCGGTCTTCGCGGCGTTGCCTCGGACCCGTTGCGAGGGCGGCGTCTGGTCGACCATCCGTTCGTCGGTGACGACTGCCAGGTGGGTGAGGTCGGCGAGTCTGAGGTGCTCGGTGTTTCCCGCTTCGTTAGTGCGGATGTACGCGTCCGCCAGGCCGAGTCGGTCGAGCAGGTAATGGGAGACGTCGCGCCGGTTCTTCGTCCGCCGGGCGTACAGCACCATGTCGGGGGCGGCGTGGACAAGGCCCCGCAGGTCGGCTTCGTGCACGTGCACGTTATTGCTGCCTGGTGCCCGTACGAGGGTGAGCGGACTGCCGTCCGGCAGGAGCAGCCCGAGCAGGATCTGGCTGTAGCCGTCAGAGTGCGGGATCGCGGGCGTGATGTGCCCGCCGAGCATGTAGTCGATGGAATCGACGATGAAGGACTTGCCCGTATTGGAGTCACCACAGATCAAGGTGAACGACGGGGAAAAGGCGACCTGCGCGTCGGGGAGGCTGGAACCGGCGTAGGTGAGGTGCGTAAGCGTGAGGTCATTCATGTCCGTCCCCCGAGTGGTGCGCGCTCGCGGCGAACTGCTCGCGCCAGGTCTGCGTGATGGCCCGCGTGGCCGCCAGCGGGTCGGTGTGTGGGGCGAGTCGCTCCACTGCCCAGGTCGCCCGCTCGCACAGCCGGCCGACGTAGGGCGCTTCGAAGATCCCTAGGAAGCTGGCGCCTCGGGCGGTCGCCCGGTAGACCAGCCCCTCGGCCGTGGCGTCGATCGAGGCCAGGCCGGCCCGCATCAGGACGGCCAGCCCCTCGTGGAGGAGTTCGCGTTTGCGGCCGAGTTCGCCCGGCTGGGCAGGCAATTCGGGCAGCAAACTGGGCGGCCCGCCGAACCGCTCGCTGTGCAGGACGGCGTGGTCTAGCACAACGAGCGCGGCGAGATCGAGTGCCTCCGGGTGGGCCCCGGCGAGCAGTGCCAGGGCCCGCATGCCCACCTCCACTGGACCGTTGAGGACGTTCACTGCTCGCCCCCGTCGCACCACGTCAACTTGTCGTCGTTCGCGAACTGGTGGCACATACCCTTGCGTTGGACCTGCTGGAAGTGCGACGCAATGACCGATCCCGATACCTGCAGGTTCCCGGCCTGGGTGACGACCGCCCGCAGCCGGTGCCAGCCCGACTCGTGCTCGTCGTCCGCCACTTCAAGCAGGTTGGCGAGCACATCCTCCTGCAGTTCCGTGTAAGCGTCGCCCGGGACGCTGTCCCGGGCGTACATGCGCAGTGCTTCGGCTGCGTAGAACGCCTCGCGCTGCCGCCGCAGATGACTGCCGGACCGAGAATGGCCGAAGGCATCGTCCACCGTCACGATCTGCTCCCCAAACCGCTCCCGGTACACGTCGACCAACTGCTCCAGGAACCGGGCTTCATCGGCGGCGGGCTTGGGCGGCACGGGGAGCTTCGCGGGTTCGCCAGAGGGGGGGTAGTTGAAGCGGGCGGCGAACAACGGGGACTTGCTGTAGACCTCCAACATCTCGTCCAGATTGACGGTCCAGAACATGGAAAATTCGGTGGCCTCGGCGAGCTTCGCGACATCGCCGAGGAGCTGCGCGGGCAGCTTCGTCACGGCCTGGGAGCGACCGCGCAGATATTCCAGGAAACGGGACTTGAGCTCGTCGGGTGTCAGCACCAAGTCCTTGAGTCGAGGGTGGATCCTGGGGGCGACGAAGGTGTAGCGCGTCGGCAGCGTCCTGGTGGTCTCGACTGCGGCAACGAAGGGCTTGATCATCTCTGGCAAAGCGTCGGCAAGGGCCAGATCGTCGTGGTAAAGCTTGCACTGGAAGCAGTGCCACTCGCCGTTGAGACGCCGCTCGGTGAAGAATGCCACCACGTCGGCGCCCCGGTCGTTGCTGCCGCCGATGATCTCAGCACCCAAGTAACCCTCGTCCGGCGCTCGCATGCGCACCCACTCATGCGTGAAGCGCTCCCACTCGGCAGGCTCCCAGTACCAGACCTGCTGTAGAGGAGTGCGCCGGTCGAACTGGTTGGGCGGCACGAGAGCAGCCGGAACGGTGTACTGCGACACGGACACAGCACTCACCGCGATGCCCGGCCCACGCGACAGATCTTCCATCCCCACCCCCAACGCGCCACCGTGATCAAGCGCACTGGGTGTCCATACCACCACGGACCGCCGACGAAAACTCCGTTCCGGCTACAGATGCACCAACTGCCGCTGCCTGCCACGGCCGCGCTGGCGGCACCATCGCCCTGCCCCTCCCTGCGGTGCAACGCCTGCAAACGGCAGCGTCGGCCAGCAGTAGCTGGCTTGCGGCGACCGCGGCGCCCCGTCTCTCCCGCCTGTACGTCGACGATCCGAACGCCGACACCGCACCCGGCACCCAGCTCATCCTCAACACCTGCAACGGCACCCCCGCCCGAAGCTGGACGATCGCACCTAACGGATGCCCGATCAGCAGAGAGGGTCTGCCCGGCCCTACCGGCCAGGTGGGACCCACGATTACTGGGCGTTCAGCCGATAGCTTCGAGACGACCTGCTGCTGCGGTTGCCGCCGAAGGATGTTCGGCGGCGACTTCCCTGACGCCGCGCCAGGAGCGGCTGCACATCGAGTCGCGCGACAAATTGAGCTGCGGCCACCTCATCATCTCCCGATTCATCCGTCACCGGGGCAGCCGCAGGACCTGTCTACGCGCACTTGATCAGCGCCGTAAAGCGTCAAGTGCCAACCCATCAGACTGAGCCTGCGATCACGGCGAGCAACCATCGAAACCATAGTTGTGACCATCAGAGCAGACATAAAGGTAGGAGCGACGCAGATAGCCACAGTTCACTACGCCAAGCGGTCTCCGCACTCAGCGTCGAACCATGAAACCGTGAGACGGATGTGAGAGGCATGCCCCGGAGAATGCCAAAGGCCGCCTCCTCGCGAACGAGGAAACGGCCTCTGACCTGCAACGACGGAGTAGAACCCCAGTCGGGACGACAGGATTTGAACCTGCGACCCCTTGACCCCCAGTCAAGTGCGCTACCAAGCTGCGCCACGTCCCGTGGTCTCGGCGCCTGCAGCGAGGGCCTGGGGGGCTCTGCTGTGGGCTTCTCGACCTTGTCCCCGGTGTCCCGGCGACGTGGAAAACAATACAGCACGTCGGGGGGTGCTCGCTGCCAGGTTTGGGGGTGGGGTGGGTCAGGGGGTCGGGTGGCGGGCGTCGTAGGCGAGGAAGGCGGGGCGGCGGGCGGCGAGGAGGAGGACGGCGGCGACGCAGGCGAGGCCGCCGCTGATCACGGAGGTGGTGGGGTTGGTGAGGGCGGCGACGGTGCCGGACTCGAAGTCGCCGAGGCGGGGGCCGCCGGCCACGACGACGATGAAGATCCCCTGGAGGCGGCCGCGCATCTCGTCGGGGGCGGCGACCTGCATCATCGTGTTGCGGAAGATCATGCTGACGGTGTCGGCGCAGCCCGCGACCGCGAGGAGCAGGAGGCCGAGCCAGAGGTTGTGGAGGACGCCGAAGGCGGCGATGGCCAGGCCCCAGGCGGCGACAGCGGCGAGGACGGCGACGCCCTGGCGGTGGACGCGGCCGACCCAGCCGGAGAAGAGCGCGCCGGTCAGGGCACCGACGGCCGGGGCGGAGACCAGCAGGCCGACGGTGCCGGCGTCGCCGCCGTAGAAGGTGATCGCGATGGCTGGGAAGAGGGCGCGGGGCATTCCGAAGACCATCGCGGCCAGGTCGGCCAGGAAGCTGGTGCGCAGGTTGGGCTGCTCGCGCAGGAAGCGGAGGCCGTCGAGGACGGAGGCGCGACCCTTGCGCTCGCCGAGCGGGCGCATGGCGGGCAGGCGCCACATCGCGTAGAGGGTGCCGGTGAAGGCGACGGTGTCGACCAGGTAGGCGGCTTGGGCTCCGTACGCGCCGATCAGGACGCCGCCGAGCATCGGGCCGATGGTGAGGCCGAGGTTCATGCTGACGGTGTTCAGGGCGTTCGCGGCCGGGAGCTGGTGGCTGGGTACCAGCCGGGGGATCATCGCGGAGCGGGCGGGCGAGCTGAGGGCGAAGAATCCGGCCTGGACGGCGACGGCCGCGTAGAGGACGGCGACCAGTCCGAGGCCGGCCAGGGCCTGCGCGGCCAGGACCGCGGAGACGACGGCGAGGCCGCCCGAGCCGATCAGGCCGAGCCTGCGCCGGTCGACGGTGTCGGCGATCGCGCCGCCGTAGAGGCCGAAGACGACCAGCGGGACGAGGGAGAAGATGCCGACGAGGCCGGTCGCGAAGGCGGAACCGGTCAGGTCGTAGACCTGGACGGAGACGGCGACGGCCGTCATCTGCTGGCCGATGGAGGAGATGGCCTGACCGGACCAGACCCGGCGGTAGTCGGCGTTCTCGCGTAGCGGGCTGAGGTCGGCGAACGCACGCCGGTACCACGGCGCGTCGGTGGCCACCGGGTCCGCCGGCAGGTCACCGGCAGCCTCGGTGCCGGGCGATGCGGGGCCGGGCGATGCGGGACCGGGCGATGCGGGGCCGGACGGCGCGGCACCGGTCTGGGGAACGACACCCGAAGCGGCACCGGTACCGGCGTCGGGAGCGAGACCGACGGCTGCGGCACCGTCCGCCGGATCGGCCCCGGGTCCGGCCTCGGGCGGTGCGTCCGCCGACGCGGCGGAGGTGGAATGTTGATCGTTCGACATGTTCCCATGCTCCGCCCCGCCCCCGGTCGCCCCTGCGGCGGGGCCGTCCTTGGTCCGGAACTCCGTGACGGCTACCTGCTCAGCACCTGCTTCTCCCCCGCCTCGACCGCGAAGTCCAGCCGGTTGCCGGGCGGCGGGAAGGGGCAGATGAAGTGGTCGGAGAAGGCGCAGGGCGGCAGGTAGGCCCGGTTGAGGTCGAGGACCGTACGGCCGTCGGCGTCCGGTGCCGGAAGGGTGATGAAGCGGAAGCGGTAGGTGCCGATGCCGCTGCCGGCGTCGGCGAACACGCCGCTGAGGAGGTCGCCCGACCGGCTGACGGTCAGGGTGCGGTGCTCGCCGGCCACGGTGAAGGCGATCTGCCCGGTGACGGCCAGCGGGCGCTCCTTGCCGTCCGCGTTCGGGACCACGACCGACCGGGCTTCGTCCTCGAACGGGGTGAAGACCGCGGGCACGGCCCACTCGGGTGCGTAGGGATGGGCCGAGATGCCCGCGAAGGCGACCCGGCTCGGCGCGGCCGGGTCGAAGACCCGCAGGGCGAGTTCGCCCTCGCGCTCGATCGGGACGAGCAGCAGGTCGCCCAAGGTGGCGGTGTCGGCTGCCGGGTCGCTGTCCGGGCGCAGCAGCACCTCGCCGTCCACCGGCGTGTCCGCGCCGGTCACGGTGATGCCGTCGCCTGCCACCGCCCGGCTCCGGACGCCCTCGGCGTCGGCCCACCAGCGACCGGGCAGGCCGGGGATCTCGGTGGGCTCGGGCTCCAGCCAGTACGTGCCGGTGAGTGCCAGCTGGCCGTGCGGTGCGCTCACGGACGCGGCCCGCCCGTCGCTCCAGTGCTTCCAGTCCTCCGCGGCCGTCGCCGTCATCGGTCCACCCTCCCGGTCGGTCCGGGGACGGCCCGCTGTTCGGGCCGCCCGTCTCGATCATCCACAACACCGTCCGCCCGGACGGATCATTCCCACCGGTCCGCGGCCGCCGAAACCGCAACGCGGCCACTCGCCACGCCTTCCCGTCTCACCGCTTCAACGGTCGGAACAGCCCCTCCTGCACCACGGACACCACCAGCTGTCCGTTCCGGTCGAAGATCTGCCCACGGGCCAGGCCCCGGGCGCCGTGCGCGATCGGGGCCTCCTGCTGGTAGAGCAGCCAGTCGTCCGTCCGGAACGGCCGGTGGAACCACATCGCGTGGTCCAGGGAGGCCATGTCGAAGTGACGCTCGCCCCACAGCGGCTCAACGGGGGCCCGGACGGCGTCCAGCAGCGTCATGTCGCTGGCGTAGGTGAGGGCGCAGACGTGGATCAGCGGGTCGTCCGGCAGCCGGCCGTTGGTGCGCAGCCAGACACCGCTGCGCGCCTCGACGCCGGCCAGCTCCTCCTTGGTCCAGCGCAGCCGGTCGACGTAGCGGATGTCGAAGGGCTGGCGGCGGCTGATGAACGGGGGCAGTTCGCCGAGCCGGGAGCCGACCTCCTCCAGTGCGCTGGGCAGTTCCTCGGGCCGGGTGACGTCCGGCATCGGGTACTGGTGCTCGATGCCGCCCTCCTCGGGTCTGTGGAAGTCGGCGGTGAGCGCGAAGATCGACCGGCCGCCCTGGATGGCGAGCACCCGGCGGGTGGTGAAGGATCGGCCGTCCCGGATCCGGTCGACCTGGTAGACGATCGGCACGCCGGGCACACCGGGGCGCAGGAAGTAGGCGTGCAGCGAGTGGACGGGGCGCTTGTCCTCGACCGTGCGGCCCGCGGCCACCAGCGCCTGCCCGGCGACCTGGCCACCGAAGGTCCGCTGCAGTGCCTCCTCGGGGCTGCGGCCGCGGAAGATGTTCAGTTCGATCTGCTCCAGGTCGAGCAGATCGACGAGGTCGTCGACGGGGGTACCCATGAGCGTGCTTCCTCTCCGGACCCCGATCCCCTCGGATGCGGACTCCGATCGAATTCTCCAGCTCACTCGAATTCTCCGGCGACCCGGGTCATTCCCGCTCACCGTGTCCGAGCCACCGTTTCACTCGAACGAGTAGACGAGTCGACGAACGGATGACGGAAGCGGCGGGCCGGCCGAGCCCTCCCGGGCAGCCGCCGCTACGCCCCCAGCCCCGACTCCCGCACCGTGATGTTGAGTCGCCCCACCAGTCCCAGCTCCGGGTCCGCCGTTCCCGGCAGCGTGCGCACCACCCCGTGGTAGGCGAACCGGGACGGGCCGCCGAACACCAGCAGGTCCCCGCTGCGCAGCTCCAGGTCGGTCCACGGCCGGGTCCTGGTCTCGGTGTTCCCGAGCCGGAAGACGCAGCGGTCACCGAGCGAGAGCGAGACCACGGGCGCGTCCGTCCGCTCGTCGCGGTCCTGGTGCAGGCCCATCTTCGCGCCGTGCGGGTAGTGGTTGACGATCGCGATGTCCGGCTCGTACGACGCGGCGCCCGCGACCTCCGGCAGCGCCTGCCCGTACGCCTCGGCGACGGCCCGGCGGGCGAGGCGGCCCAGCTCGGACGGGAACGACTTGACGGGCGCGCCGTCCTCGGCGACCCGCCGGTACCCGTACGGGTACCAGTGCCATCCCAGGCTCACCATCCGTACGGACATCATCCCGCCGGTGGGCATCCGCACCGTGTGCAGACCGGCCGGCGGACGGGCCCACTCCCGGCAGGCGGCGATCAGGCGCAGCTGCGCGTCCAGGTCCAGCCAGCCGGGGAGCAGCACGGCGCCGGGAGCGGGCTCGACGCGCGCCCGTCCGTCGGGCCCGGGTCCACCGGAAGCCTCAGAAGACCCGGAAGAGCCGGACGTCCCGGCAGTCCCGGAAGCTCGTGCGGCTGCGGCTGCGGCTGCGGCTGCGGCCGCGGCAGCGCGCGCGGCGCCGTCAGCCCCTGGCAGATCACCGAACAACTCGCCCTGGATCACCCCACCATCCTCCCGCACCGACCCCACCGGGAACCGCCCCAGCCCCGTTCCCGTCCCGACCCGCCCCGTCAGGCCAGCCCCGGTCAGGCCCGATCGGGCCCGGTGCGGTGCTCGCCGGGCCCTCCCCCAGTCAGCCCCAACTCCCTCGCGCAGGACGGCCAGGCCCCCCACCCCTGCCGCCGGACGATCTCCTCGCCGACGGTCGTCTGCTCCCGCCGACCGGCGTGGTCCGGCCGGTCGGCGAAGCGCAGGCCGTCGGACTCCTCCCAGGTGGAGGGCCGGATCTGCAGTCCGCCGTAGAAGCCGTTGCCGGTGTTCGCCTGCCAGTCGCCGCCGCTCTCGCAGTCGGCCAGCGCGTCCCACACCAGATCCGCGACCCGGACGGCCGCACCCGCCCGCGCACCGCCCGTGGGCAGGGCCAGCACCAGCGCCAGCGCGGCACCGACCCGAAGCACAACCCGACGTCGGCCCACACGTTCATCACACGATTGCGACATGGCAGCCGACCCTAGACATGCCACGGGCCGCCCGCCACGGAACGCCGACGGCCGCTCCCCCACTCGGCGGAGTATCCGCGCGAGGGGGGAGCGGCCGTGGAAGCCGGAGCCGGTGAACGCCCGGGCAAGCGGTGTCAGCCGCTCACGAAGCCTCAGGACCGCGAAGCCCCGACAGCTTCAGCAGCCTCGACGGTTTCAGCAGCTCTGCAGCTCAAACGTTGGGCAGCTCAACAGCTCAGACGTTCGGCAGCTCAGCAGCTCAGATGCTCAGGGTCTGACCCGGGAAGATCAGGTCCGGGTTGCCACCGATGACCTTGGCGTTGTTCTTGTACAGGTCGTGCCAGTCCAGGCCCTGCGCGGCGGCGATGGAGCTCAGGGTGTCACCGGACTTGACGGTGTAGTTGCCCTTGGCCGGCTTGGCGTCGTTCGAGCCGGTCCAGGCCTTGGCGCCCTGGTCGGCCTTCGGGGCAGCCTTCGGGGCGGCGGCCTTCGGCGCGACGTCAGCCTTGGGGGCGGCGGCCTTGGGCGCAGCGGCCTTGGGCGCAGCGGCCTTCGGGGCCTGCGCCGGCTTGGCGGCCGGGGTGGCGGGCTTGGCGGCCGGGGCGGCCGGCTTGGCGGCGGTGGCGCCCGCCGAGGTGTCGACGGCGGCCGGGGCGCCGCCCTTGGTCAGGCCGGCCTTGACGGAGCAGACGGGCCAGGCGCCCGGACCCTGCGAGGCGAGGACCTTCTCGGCGATCGAGATCTGCTGCGCCTTGGTGGCCAGGTTGGCCTGCGAGGCGTAGGCGGTGCCGCCGTAGGCGGCCCAGGTGCTGGAGGTGAACTGCAGACCGCCGTAGAAACCGTTGCCGGTGTTGATGGCCCAGTTGCCGCCGCTCTCGCACTGGGCGACGGCGTCCCAGGTGGAGACGGAGGCGGCGGAGGCCGAGGTGGCCGTGACGAGGCCGGCCACCGGCAGGGCCGCGACAGCGGCGCCCGCCACGACAGCCATCCGAACGCGGTTGCGCTTGGTGGCGGCGGAGGTGGTGGCAGCGGCGTTCTCGTTACGGAAGGTCATGGGGTTCCTCTCGACAGCCCCGGGCGGGCATGCGGAACCAGGCCCCGTGAGGGGCCGCGTTCGCCTGCCGCGTCCGTCGGGCGGCCGTGCACGTGTCGGACGTGCCGCTGCCGCCCCGGCCACCCAGCCGCTCGCCGACGACCTGTTCGAGCGGTCGTGTCGGCGGGCACCTGCCGCGCCCGGCGGACCGGGGGGCTGTGCGTCGGGGGTGATCCCGGGTGGCGCTCGTTGCGCCGACCAAGAAGCTACGAGCCGGTCGGCGGAGATTTCAAAACTTGAACGGTCTGCCCAGCTCAGCCAAGGGTTACCGGCGGTAAGACCCGCACAATCATGCCCGAAATGTCCGCTTTGACCATTGATTCCCAGCTGAAACATCCCCGCCGGGTGACTCACCTCACGGTTCCGTTTCGGCAGTCCCGACACCGACATCGACAGATTGCGACCACGAGAACACGCCGCGCGGTCGGATCCGGGGCAATTCCCGTCAGCCTCGACGGGCACCCGTGACGCCTGACACAAGGGCCCGTTGGTCATGTCGACCTCCCCGTGTCCGCCCCCGAAGCCCCATCCGCATCCATCCGAGGAGACCCTGTGCCGCGCATGCTCGACGTCAGCGACGAGGTCCGGTCCGAGATCGGCGACGACGAGGCCGACCGCCTACTGGGCGGCGACCGCGCCCCCGACAGCTACGAGTGCACCTCCTGCCGGACCCCCGGCGACACCCACGTGGAACCCACCAGCACCGTGCTCTTCGTCGGCGACGAGACCGCCGTGCTCGCCTTCGCGCACGCCCGCTGCATCCCCTCCCAGGTGGTGCCGGTCGCGGAGGAGCAGCTGGTCGGCGCCGTCCGCAGCATCAACCAGGCCCAGACCGGCGCCCCGGACCTCGCCGTCCCGGCTCCCGCGCCGGCCGGCCACGTACCGGCCGCGCCGCAGCCGGGCCCGGCCGCCCCCGGCGGGGCCGCGGCCCAGTCGCCCGCCCCCGGCCAGGCCGCCATCCTCGGCATCACCTGCGGGCTCGTCCTGCACGGCAAGGTCGGCCACGCCTCGCTGGTCGTCGAGCCCACCGGTCCGGTCGGCCGCCCGGGCAGCACCTCGGGTGAGGACGAGTTCCTCGACCTCCTCCAGGACGCCGGCTTCCAGCCCGTCACCGACCTGGACGAGACCCCGGAGCAGCTGCCCGGCTGGTCGGTCCTGGTCGCGATGGGCAAGCTGCACGCGATCCTGCAGCCCGCCGCGGCCGGCGGCAGCACCGGCTGGTGGCAGGCGCACCAGCCGTTGCAGGTCACCGACGCCTGGCGGATGGCGGCGAGCCAGCTCTCCGAGGTGACCATGTACGCCGTCCCGGCCGGCATGGTCGGCCGCCAGCCCCGCGAGGACCTGCTGCGCCAGGCGCTGGAGCGGGCCGTGGCGCTGGGCCAGGTGGTCGCCGCCTCCCTCCCGCTCGCCGGTACCTGATCCGTCCTCCTGCCCTGCGCGCCGGACGGCGGCCTCCCCCATCCGCCCCGGGCCGCCTCCGGCGCGGGCTCGCTCCTCCCGGCACGTCCCGACGGTCCGCGCGTCCGGTGTGCCTCGCGGTTCCCGCTCCCCCGCTCCCCGCTCCCGCGGATGAACGCCTCGCACAGGGACGTAGACGCATGAGCGTGATTCATGGGGCCTGCCCATGAGCCCGGCTCATGGGCCTTGGTCGCGGGCCTTGGTCGTGGGCTCGGCATGAGAGTCCCTCATAGGACGCCGCATGAGAATCCCTCATGACCCCGGCATGAGCGCCACTCATGGGCCTGGCATGAGCGCCGCTCATGGGCCCGGCATGAGCGCCACTCATGGGCCTGGCATGAGCGCCGCTCATGGGCCTGGCATGAGCGCCGCTCATGACATCCGCGCAGCATGCACACCGATCATGACCGCCGTACATGACCTCCTCTCATGGCCGCCCCGCATGAGCGCCCCGCATCCCCCGCCCCCTCTCGCTCGTTGGCCCCTACGTGTACAGCTACGACGTCTCCGCGTCCCCCGGCCGCTCCACCACCGTCCCCCGCTCGATCCCGGGCATGCGCCCGTCGTACGACGCCGAGCACCCGCACTCCACCACGCCGATCTACGACGAGCTGTACTCCGAGTACCGGCGCCTCTTCCGCGCGCTGCCCGGCGACCGCTCGGGCGAGGAGGACCTGGCGTTCACCGGCTTCGCGGTCCGCGACGGCTACCCCCTGCGCAGTGAGCAGCGCTCGTACCCGCACCAGCACCAGGCCTTCCACACCCTCGCGGGCCAGGCGCCGGGCCTCCCCCAGTTCATGGCCTCCCAGCCCCACAGCACGGGCTCGGGCTCCGGCCACGTCGGCGGACACACCGGCAACCACCAGCACGGTCACCACGGTCACACCGGCGGCCACCACCACGCTGCGCCCGCCGCCGCACCGCACAGCGCACCCCACACCGCACCCCACACCGCACCCCGCGCTGCGGCCCACACCGGCCACCACCCCGGAAGCCACGCACCCCACGGCCTCCAGGCCCACCACCATCCGGCCCCCACCGCAACCGCCGCCACCGGCACCCCCACCGGCACCCCCACCGGCGACGGCCTCGACCGCACCGCCCCGACCGCCACCGCCGCTGCCCCTACCTCGGCCCAATCCGCAAGCGTCGCAGGCCAGTTCACCAACGGCCAGGGCTGGGTCGCCGCCGGGTACCTCGGCCCGGTCCCGCACGCGATGTCCGTACCGGCGCCCGCGCCGCCCGCACCGCCCGCCCCCTCCCCGGTGATGGGTACGGCCACCGGGCTCGCCACCGCCCCGGCCGCCGGCGGCCGTCACCGACAGATGCTCTCCCTCCCCCCGGGCCGCAACGGCGATCACCACTGAGGCACCGCACATCGCCCCACCGCCCCACCACCGGCACCGCCAGCACCGACCCCACCGCCGCCCCTGCCCCACCGGTATCCACGGCATCCACGGCATCCACCGACGCACAGAAACGCCGATGGGCCCCGCCACCACCGTGACGAGGCCCATCGGCCGTGAGCCGGGTCGCCCCGACTCACGCTCCTGCTACTTCTCTACCACTGCTACTTCTTCTTGCGCTTCTCCCGAACCCGCACCGAGATCGAGATCGGCGTCCCCACGAACCCGAACTCCTCACGCAGACGGCGCTCGATGAAGCGCCGGTAGCCGGCCTCCAGGAAGCCCGAGGCGAAGAGCACGAAGCGCGGCGGACGGATGCCCGCCTGGGTGCCGAACAGGATGCGCGGCTGCTTGCCGCCCCGGATCGGGTGCGGGTGGGCGGCCACCAGCTCGCCGAGGAAGGCGTTGAGGCGCGCGGTCGAGATGCGGGTCTCCCAGCCCTCCAGCGCGGTCTCGATCGCCGGAACGAGCTTCTCCATGTGCCGGCCGGTCTTGGCCGAGACGTTGACCCGCGGGGCCCACTGCACCTGGACGAGGTCGCGCTCGATCTCGCGCTCCAGGTAGTAGCGGCGCTCCTCGTCCAGCTGGTCCCACTTGTTGTAGGCGACGACGACGGCGCGCCCGGCCTCGACGGCCATCGAGATGATGCGGGTGTCCTGCTCGGCGAGGGTCTCGCTGGCGTCGATCAGGACGACCGCGACCTCGGCCTTCTCCAGAGCGGCGGAGGTGCGCAGCGAGGCGTAGAAGTCGGCGCCGGCGGTGAGGTGGACCCGGCGGCGGATACCGGCGGTGTCCACGAACTTCCAGGTCTTGCCGCCGAGGTCGATCATCTCGTCGACCGGGTCGCGGGTGGTGCCGGCCAGCTCGTTGACGACCACCCGCTCTTCGCCGGCGACCTTGTTCAGCAGGCTGGACTTGCCGACGTTCGGGCGGCCGATCAGCGCGATCCGGCGCGGGCCGCCGGGGGCGGCGTCGCCGAAGGTCTGCGGCGGGGCCTCGGGCAGCGCGTCCATGACGGCGTCCAGCAGGTCACCCGAGCCGCGGCCGTGCAGGGCGGAGACCGGGAACGGCTCGCCCAGGCCCAGCGACCACAGGTAGGCGGCCTCGGCCTCGGTGGAGGGGCCGTCGACCTTGTTGGCGCACAGGACGGTCGGCTTGCCCGCCCGGCGGATGAGCTTGATCAGCGCCTCGTCGGTGTCGGTGGCGCCGACCGTGGCGTCCACGACGAACAGCACCGCGTCGGCCTGCTCGATGCCCAGCTCGGCCTGGGCGGCCACCATGGCGTCGATGCCGAGGACGTCGATCTCCCAGCCGCCGGTGTCGACGACCTTGAAGCGGCGGCCGTTCCAGGTGGCCTCGTAGGTGACCCGGTCGCGGGTCACGCCCGGCTTGTCCTCGACGACCGCCTCGCGGCGGCCGATGATGCGGTTCACCAGGGTCGACTTGCCGACATTCGGGCGGCCGACCACGGCCAGCACCGGCAGCCGGACGTGCTCGGCGCCGTCCAGGACGTCGACGCCGTCGATGTCGAAGCCCTCCTCGGCGGCGAGGGCCATGAACTCGGCGTAGTCGGCGGCGTCCAGTCCGCCGTGATCGGCGGTGGTGTGCTCTGCGGTCATGTTCGTCTGTTCCGTTTCCCGGCCCGGCCCTTCCCAGGGGCGTGCCGTGCGTACCTGCCCCGCTCGGGGCAGCGCGATGGTTGTCTCCGCGGCGCCTCACCGGCCCGCGGCTCACTCGGTAGGGGGTCGAACCCGGCAGTGGCCGACCCGGCAAGGGCCCGGCCGTACCATCATCCGGTCCGACAGTCAGTCGGTCCGACGACGGTCGGCCCGACCATCGGCCGGCCCGACCATCAGCCGGTCCGACGAGCGCCGGGTCAGACCGAGGACAGCCCGGCCCGTTCCTCCACCAGCCCGGCGATCCGGTCGATCACCTGCTCCAGCGTGAGGTCGCTGGTGTCCACCAGGACCGCGTCCGCGGCCTGGGCCAGCGGGGCCGTCTCCCGGGAGGAGTCGGCGGCGTCCCGGCGGGCGAGATCGGCGGCCATCGCGGTGATGGTCGCCTCGTCGACGCCCTTGGCGCGCAGCTCGGCGGCCCGGCGCGCGCCCCGGGCCTCCTCGGAGGCGGTCAGGAAGACCTTGACGGTGGCGTCCGGGAACACCACGGTCCCCATGTCCCGGCCCTCGGCGACGATGCCGCGCTCCGCGACCTCGGCGCAGCCGCGCTGCAGCTCCACCAGTCGGGCCCGCACCGCCGGCACCGCGGCCACGGCGCTGACCTGCGCCGTCACCTCGGGGCCGCGGATCGGGCCGGAGACGTCCTGGCCGTCCACCGTGATGGTGGGGCCGTCGGCGTCCGTGCCCGACACGATCACCGGCTTGCCGCACGCGACGGCGACGGCCTCCGGGTCGTTCACGTCGACCTCGTTGGCCAGCATCCACCAGGTCATCGCCCGGTACATGGCGCCGGTGTCCAGGAAGCTCAGGCCCAGCCGGGCGGCCACCGCCCGCGAGACGGTCGACTTGCCGGAGCCGGAGGGTCCGTCGATGGCGACGACGACCGGGGCGTGCGCTCGGTCGGCAGTGTCCACGGGGGCGAACCTCTCTCTGAGCATGGGAGCCGAAGCCTGCGCAGGCGGACGGCCGGGGATTGTCTCCCTCAAGGTTAATGGACTGCCGCCGTCACGGACTCCGCCGCCCGCCCCACTCCCGCTCAGCCTCCGGAAGCGCCCGGGCGAACCCCGGCCCCGAAGCCCGCCAATCCCCCGAAACCCCGAAGCCCCCGGCACCCCCCGGAGCCCCGGAAGCCTCCGAAGCCCCCGGCAGCCCCCGGCGCCTCAGTCCCGCACGCTCCACCCGCTCGCCCGCAGGGCCTTCACCAGCCGCTTGACCGCCGTCGGCGCCACCGACAGCTGGACGAAGCCGACCTGCTGCCCGGTCGAGTGCTCGATGACGACGTCCTCGATGTTGACCCCGACGTCGCCGACCTCCCCGAACAGCCGGCCCAGCTCGCCCGGCTGGTCGCCGAGCACGACCGCCACCGTCTCGTACCGGGTGGGCGGCGCGCCGTGCTTGCCGGGGATCCGGGCCTGGCCGGTGTTGCCGCGCCGCATGACCGCCTCGATCCCGGCCGCGCCGGCCCGGCGCTCGCCCTCCTCGGCCGCCTCCATCGCGCGCAGCGCGGTGACGGTCCGGCCGAGGTCGAGGGCGACCTCGTCCAGGATGTCGGCGACCGCGCCCGCGTTGGCGGAGAGGATGTCGACCCACATGCCGGGGTTGGACGCGGCGATCCTGGTGACGTCGCGCACACCCTGGCCGGAGAGCCTTATGGCGGTGTCGTCGGCGTTCTCCAGCCGGGCCGCGACCAGCGAGGACACCAGCTGCGGGGCGTGCGAGACGAGGGCGACGGCCCGGTCGTGCTCGGCGGCGTCCATCACGATCGGCATCGCGCCGCAGAGCGCGACCAGCTCCAGCGCGGCGTTGAGCGTCTCGGTGTCGGTGTCGGCGGTCGGGGTGAGCACCCAGGGGCGGCCCTCGAAGATGTCGGCGCGGGCGGCCAGCGGGCCGGAGCGCTCGCGGCCGGCCATCGGGTGGCTGCCGATGTAGTGGACGGTGTCGCAGCCGAGTGCGGCGATCTCGCTGCCGGGGCCGGCCTTCACGCTGGCGACGTCGGTGTACCAGTGCGCCAGGTTGCGGCGCTGGCAGTCGGCGAGCACCTTGCCGACCAGCGCGGGCGGGACGGCGATGATCGCCAGGTCCACCGGGCCGTCGGCCGGATCGGTGGTGCCCGCGCCGAGCGACTCGGCGGTGCGGGCGGCGTCCGGGTCGGCGTCCTCCAGATGGACGGTCAGGCCGCGAGCGGTCAGGGCGAGCGCGGCGGAGGTGCCGATCAGTCCGGTGCCGACGACGACGGCAGTGCGCATGGCGGGTCGCTCTCCTCGATCACGATTCTCGACAGGTGCCGGGACCGTCCGGGAGCACCCGCGCCCCATCCTCTCTCATCCGCTGCGCCGAAGTCCCCACCTGCCACCCGGCAACCACGGGGGCAGTTCCCGGCAGCTCCCGGCACCGGCAACCACGGCGGCCCCGCCCCCGTCCCATCCAGTGCACACGCCGCACCCGGAAATCCGGCGACGCCCGCACCGAAGCCGGGCAGACTGGCCGCCCGGGCGAAGGAGCGGACGAGCAGGAGAGCAGGAGCGCAGGAGAGCGAGAGAGCGAGAGAGCAGCAGCAGTCGGCCGCGACGAGCGACACCCGGCACGGCGACTCGCGACAACGCGGCACACGGCACACGGCACACGGCACACGGCACACGGCAGGCAACACGCGAACGAAGGGGTTGCGCATGGACGATCAGCACAGCAGCCGAACGGGTCGGACGAAACCGCCGGCCGTACCGGCCCACCCGTCGGTCCTCGACTCCGTGGTGGTGTACGCGGAGGGCGCGGTGTGCCGCCGCCGGGCCACCGTGCCCGTTCCGCGCGGCGGGCGGCTGCGGCTGACCGGCCTGCCCCTGTCCCTGGACGGCCGCTCACTGCGTGCCCGGGTGCTTTCCGGACCGGCCGGCGCGGCGGTCACCGAGGCCCGGCTGGAGCAGGTCGCCGAACTGCGCGAGCCGACGGAACTCTCGGATCTGCAGAGGGAGTTGGACGAGGCCACCGAGCGCCGCAGCATGCTCGGCGAGCGCCGCAGGCTGGTCCTCTCCGCGATCGCGGACACCGCCGCCCTGCGCGCGGTGCCGCCCCGTACCCGGCGCGAGGAGCCGCTGCGCCGTACTCCCGCGGACGCCTGGCTGGAGCTCGCCGACTTCGTCGACGAGCGGCTGGCCCGGCTCCAGCAGCGCGCCGAGGAGCTCAACCGGGAGATCGAACTCGCCGACCACGAGCGCGACTCGGCGGCCGACCGGCTGGAGCGGGCGTCCACCGCCGACCGGGCCGCACCGGTCTCGACCACCGCCACCGTCCTGCTCACCATCACCACGGACGGCACCGCCCCCACCGACCGCACCGCCCCCACAGACGGCACCACCCTCACCGACAGCACTGCCGCCACCGCCGAGGACGCCGCCACCACCCTCCACCTCGAACTGGAGTACGGCGTCCCCGCCGCCCGCTGGGTGCCCACCTACCGCCTGTCCCACCGGACCGGCTCCGACGCCGGCCACCTCCTCCTGCGCGCCGCCGTCGCCCAGCGCACCGGCGAGGACTGGACCGGCGTCCACCTCGCCCTCTCCACCGCCGACCTCGACCGCCGCACCGACCTGCCCCGGCTCGCCTCGCTGCGGATCGGCCGCAGCCAGCCCGCCCCGCCGCCCTCCGGCTGGCGCGAGCCCCCGGCCGGCCTGTCCGACCTCTTCACCGGCTACGACGCGGCCGCAGTCCCGCCCCCGCCCCGGGCCGCCCACCTCGCCAGGCCCGTGCCGGCCGGCCCCGTACCGGCCGGCCCCCGGCTCGGCGGAGCCCGACCCGCCGGCCCCCGCGCCGAGGCCTTCGCCGCACTGGCGGACGCCCCGCCCGCGCCCTCCGGCCGGTACGGCGGCGGCACCCTGAGCGTCGACGAGCCGATGGCCACGCCGACCACGGCACCGACGCCCCCGCCCGCTCCTGGCGGCTTCGCAGGCTACGGCGGCCCCCCGCCACCCGTACTCGCCGCTCCCGCCGCCGTCCCCGCCGCCGCCCCGCTCCCGCAGGCACCGGGCGGCCGCCCACCGGCGGAGGCCCGCCGCTCCCGCGGGCTCCGCCGCGGCGGCCTCGCCGTCCCGCCCCGGACCACCGGCTTCGCCCCGGACGCCACCCTGCTCGACTACCCCGACCTCGTCCTGGCCGGCCCCGACGAACCCACCGCCCGGCGCGGCGCCCTGCACCCGCGCCCCGAGCGGGTCGAGCACGAGGAGCTGGACCGGGCCCTGCCCGGCGGCAACCCGGGTGAGCAGATCCGCCGCCTGGTGCTGCCCCGGCACGCCGTCCCGCCCCGGGAGTCGGCCGGCTCCTTCGACCACCGCTTCGACGCCGCGGCCCCCGCCGACATCCCGTCCGACGGCACCTGGCACACCGTCACCGTGGACGAGATCCCGCTCACCGTCCGCCCCGAGTACGTCACCGTCCCCGCCGTCGAGGAGAAGGTGTACGCGACCCTGGTGCTCGCCAACCGCACCGACCGCGCCGTCCTGGCCGGCCCGGTCGAGGTCACGGTGGACGACGAGTTCCTGCTCACCGCCGCCCTGCCCACCCTGGCGCCCGGCGGTGTGCGGCGCCTGGGCATCGGCGTCACCGAGAGCATCGAGGTGGCGCGCCGCACCGAGCTGCGCGAGTCCACCACGGGCATGCTGAAGGGCAACAGCACCGTGCTCGACCACCGGGTGCAGGTCCGGCTCGCGAACCGGCTCGGCCGCGCCGTCACGGTGGAGGTCCGCGAGCGGGTGCCGGTCACCTCCGACGCCGAGGTCCGGATCGAGGAGCGGGCCGAGTGGCACGCCCCGGCCGTCTCCACACCGGAGTGCCCGCCCAGCACCCGGCTCTGGCGGGTCGACCTGCCACCCGGCGGCAGCACGGAGCTGGACGGCGGCTACCTGATCAAGATCCCGGCCGGAAAGGCCATCGTCGGCGGAAACCGGAGGAACTGACCATGAGCGGAGACACCACCCGGGACACGAACGCCCTCCCCGTCACCGCCGTCACCTGCCTGGAGGACCGCAGCCAGGTCGAGCGCACGACGACGGTCGACCTCACCGCGGGCGTCCAGCGGCTGCGCCTCGGCCCGCTCACCGCCCTCGCCGTCGACCGCACCCTGCGCGCCGAGTCCGCCACCCCCGGCGTCCGCGTCCTGGACGCCCGGCTGGTCCGCGCCTGGACCCCGCGCGCCCCGCTGCCGCCCGGCCCGGACGACTCGGAACTGCGCCACCGGCTCCACCGGCTGGACACCGAGAGCCGCCTGGCCGACCAGACCCGCGCGCGGCTGGAGGCCCGGCTGGCCCTGCTCGCCCAGCTCTCCGCCGACCTGCTGCGCGAGATCGGCGAAGGCGCCGGCATCGGCGAGCTCGAACGCAGCCGGTGGTCCCGCGAGCTGGACCGGGTGGACGCCGAGCGCGAGCGCTACGGCGAGGAGCTGCGCACCACCCACTCCCGGCTGCGCCGCCTGGAGCAGGAGCGCTCACAGGCCCTGATCGCGCTGGACGAGGCCGAGGAGGACCCGGCCGAGCTGACCGCCCACCTGGACCTGACCGTCGAGGCGGCGCAGGCCGGCCCGGCCGGGCTGACCGTCTCCCACCTGGTGCCCTGCGCGCTCTGGCGCCCGTCCTACCGCGCGACCCTGGGCGACGGCGGCCTGCAGCTGGAGTCGGAGGCGGTGGTCTGGCAGCGCACCGGCGAGGACTGGACGAACGCCCTGCTCACCTTCTCCACTGCCCGCTCCGCGCTCGCCACCGACCCGCCGGCCGTCGCCGAGGACGTCCTGGTGCTGCGCGAGCGCACCGACGAGGAGCGCCGCACGGTCGAGGTCGAGCTGCGCGAGGAGGCGATCAGCGAGCTCGGGCCGAGCGGTGGGGTCCCCGGCGTGGACGACGGCGGCGAGGTCCGGGTGCTGCCCGCCCCCGCCCCCGCGACCGTGCCCTCCGACGGCCGGGCGCACCGGGTGCCGCTCGGTGCCTTCACCGGGCCGGCGAGCAGCGAGTACGCCTGCGCCCCGGAGCTGTCCCCGCTGGTCACCCAGGTGGTCCGGTTCCGCAACGCGGCGGGGCACCCGCTGCTGGCCGGCCCGGTCGAGCTGGTCCGCGGCAGCGGCTTCACCGGCCGGGGCGAGCTGCGCTTCACCGCCACCGGCGCCGACGCCGAGCTCTCCTTCGGCAGTTCGGACGGCTACCGGGTGGTCCGCGAGACCGAGGAGCGCCAGGCCACCGCCGGCCTCACCGGCCGCCAGACCACCACCCGCACGGTGCGGCTGCACCTGTCCCGCTTCTCCGGCCCGGAGGAGCACGACGAACGGATCGTCACGGTGCGCGAACGGGTGCCGGTCTCCGAGGTGTCGGCGGTCGAGGTCCGGCTGCGCAAGGAGGAGTGCGCCCCCGCGCCGGACGCCTTCGACGCCGAGGGCATCGTCCGCTGGGACGTCCCGCTCGGCCCGGGCGCCCGCCGCACGCTCACCCTGGTGTACGAGATCTCCGCCTCCGCCAAGGTGGCCGGACTCTGACGCCCGCCGTCGGACAGGGCGACCACCGCCCGGCGGGTGACGACCGCTCAGGAACAAACCCGGAGACAACGGGTAGAAAAGGAAACATGATCCTCCACCTCGCCCCCCTGGACGACTGGCTGGCCGACCCCGGCCGCCCGTACGCCACCGCCTCGCTGCTGACCGACGGGTTCATCCACTGCTCGGCGGACGAGCAGACGGCGCTCGCGGTCGCCAACGCCTTCTTCGCCGACTCCCCCGACCCGCTGATGGTGCTGCTGATCGAGGAGTCGCTGGTGGAGCCGATGGTCAAGTGGGAGGCCCCGCACGGCGCCCCGCCGCCCGGGGCCACCCCCGACGTGCTCTTCCCGCACATCTACGGGCGGCTGAACCGCTCCGCCGTGGTCGGCCTGGAGAAGGTCGAACGGGGGCCGGACGGCCGCTGGTCCTCGCTCACCCCCTGGAGCTGAACCCCGGAGCCCAGCCCCGATCCCGGCCCAGCCCCCGCCCCAGTCCCCGGTGCGGGCCTCGGGTCCGGGGCCGGGGCCGGGATCAGAGCCACCCCCGCTCCCGGGCCGCCATGCCGGCCTGGAAGCGGGTGGTGGCGCCCAGCGAGCGCATCAGGCTTTGCAGTCGGCGCTGGGTGGTCCGGGCGCTCCAGCCGAGCGAGCGGGCGATCGACTCGTCGGTGAGCCCGGCCGCCAGCAGGCCCAGCAGCTTGCGGTGGTCGGCCTCCGGCTCCGGCGACGCGTCCCCGGTGCCGACGGCGGCCTGCAGCCGGACGGCCCGCTCCCACTCCGCCTCGAACAGCGTGTCCAGCGCCTGGAGCAGCGCCGAGGGGTGGATCACGTAGGCGGCGTCCAGCACGCTGTCACCGACGCTGATCGGGATGATCGCCATCCGGTCGTCCGAGATGATCATCTTCATCGGCAGCGTCGGCCGGACCCGCGCCTCCTCGCCGTCCGCGACCCCGACCAGGATGTTCCTCTCCAGCCGCCCGGGCCAGGCCACCGCCTCCCGGTCGTAGACGGTCCGGAACTTCACGCCCTCGCGCAGCCGGCGGCGCTGCAGCGGCATCGGTGCCACCGGGTCCTGGATGTACGGCGGGCGGTCGAAGCCGCGCACCTGGTACTGGCTGGTCTCGGTGATGTGCTCCAGCCGCTGGGCGATCGCCTCGCCGCCGGTCAGCACCTCCACCGAGTGCGCCGGGTCGGTGTAGCGCGAGGCCTCCCGGAAGGCGTCCATCAGCCGGTGCATCTCGGCCCTGGCCTGCCGCAGCTCGGACTCCCGGTGGCCGATCAGGGTGCCGATCGCGACGTCCGGGGCGACCGCCAGGAAGCGCTGCCGGTCCACCGGCGCGCGGGTGGCCATGCCCTGCTGCGCCAGCCGGTCCAGGGCGCGCACGCCCTGCTGGAGCGTCAGGCCGCAGCCCTCCGCCAGTTCCTCCGCGGTGGACTGCGGATTGGCCACCAGCGCCGCGTACACCTGCCCGTCCGGCTCGGCCAGGCCCAGTGTGCCGAGGGCCTGTCCGCTGGCCCGCCCCAGTGGTGCATCGGACACGACGCCGTCTCCCCCTGTTCGCCCCTGCTCCGCCCACCGGCGCCCGTGCTGGCGCAGTCCCGCCACGCGGCGGGACGGTGGCCCGGTGGCCATCCTCTGCCACGGATCATGACGCTGACAAGGCCGTGACCAGCGGTTGCGTCCCGGCTCACACGACCCGCACGACCCCCACACCCCGCACGGACCGCACACCCCGCCCGGCGCCACGTCCCGCACGGCAGAGGGCCCCCGGCCGCACCACGGCGGCCGGGGGCCCTCAGAGACGGGCGAACGCGACGGCCTACAGGCCGACCTCGCGCATCAGCTGGCCGACCTCCGGGTTGGTCAGGCGGCGCAGCCAGCCCGACTTCTGGTCACCCAGGGCGATCGGACCGAAGTGCGTGCGCACCAGCTTCTCGACCGGGAAGCCGGCCTCGGCCAGCATCCGGCGGACGATGTGCTTGCGACCCTCGTGCAGGGTCACCTCGACCAGGTAGTTCTTGCCGACGTTGGAGATCACCTTGAAGCTGTCGGCGCGGGCGTAGCCGTCCTCCAGCTCCACGCCCTGGGCCAGCTGCTTGCCCAGGTCGCGCGGGATCGGGCCCTGGATGGCGGCCAGGTAGGTCTTGGTCACGCCGTAGCGCGGGTGGGTGAGGCGGTGGGCCAGCTCGCCGTGGTTGGTGAGCAGGATGATGCCCTCGGTCTCGGTGTCCAGGCGGCCGACGTGGAACAGCCGGGTCTCCCGGTTGGTCACGTAGTCGCCCAGGCACTGGCGCCCGTCCGGGTCCTCCATGGTGGAGACCACACCGGCCGGCTTGTTGAGCGCGAAGAACAGGTAGGACTGGGTGGCGACGGTCAGGCCGTCCACCTTGATCTCGTCGTTCTGCGGGTCGACCCGCTTGCCCTGCTCGGTGACGCGCTTGCCGTTGACCTCGACCCGGCCCTGCTCGATCAGCTCCTCGCAGGCGCGCCGGCTGCCGATGCCGGCCCGGGCCAGCACCTTCTGCAGGCGCTCGCCCTCGGGCTCGCCGAAGGTCTTGGGCAGCTTGACGGCCGGCTTGTCGTGCCGGGCGAGGACGGCGTCCTCGATCTTGGCCTGCAGCTCGCGCGAGCGCTGCGGCTGGCGGCGCGGGTCGCCCGGGGCGCCCTGGCCCTCACGGCGCGGGCGCGGGGCCGGACCGGGGCGCCGGCCGGCGAAGCCGCCGCGGGCGGGGGTGGCGTTCGGGCCGCCGCCGTACTCGGGGCGGTCGTACTTGCGCTCCTCGGGCCGCAGCGGGCGGTCCGGGTACCGGCGGTCGTCGCGCCGGTCGTCGCGCCGGTCGTCCCGACGGCTGTCGCGCCCGTACGAACCGGAGCCGCCGCGCGAGCCCGAACCCGAGCCCGAGCCGCCGCGGCCGCCGCCCCCGTAGGAGCCACCGCCGTACGAACCCCCGCGCGCGCCCGAGCCGCCGCGGCCGCCGCCGCTGCCGCCGCCGTAGGAGCCGCCGCCCCGGCCCCCGCCCTGTCCGCTGCGACCGCTCCCGCCGCCGCTGCTGTTCCTGCCGTTGCCACTGCTACGCATCAAAGTGTCCGTACGTCGTTCCGTCTGGGATGTGCGGTCGTTTCGGCCGACCTCACCGCCCCCTACCGATCGGGCCCGGCCCGACCGGCCTCGCCACTGCCGTCCACGGCCTGCGCGGCAGCGGCGGCGACCGCCTCCGCGATCATCGTGCCCTCCAGGGACTCCGCTTCCACGTCGTCGACCTCGGGCAGGAAGGGAGCGAGCTCCGGCAGCTCGTCCAGGCCGCGGAGCCCCATCCGTTCCAGGAAGTAGTTCGTCGTCCGATACAGGATCGCACCTGTTTCGGGCTCGGATCCGGCCTCTTCCACCAGTCCTCGCTGTACCAGGGTACGCATCACGCCGTCACAGTTCACACCGCGGACGGCGGAAACCCGCGATCTGGACACCGGCTGCCGGTAGGCGACCACCGCCAGAGTCTCCAGCGCGGCCTGGGTGAGCCGGGCCTGCTGGCCGTCCAGGAGGAAGCGGTCGACGGCCGCGGAGCAGGTCTCGCGGGTGTAGAACCGCCAGCCGCCGGCCACCAACCGCAGGTCGAAGCCGCGGCCCTGGGCGGTGTACTCGGCGGACAGCTCGCGCAGCGCCGCGGCCACCTCGGCCCGCGGCCGCTCCAGCACCCCGGCCAGCCGCTCCTCCGCGACCGGCTCGTCGACGACCATCAGGACCGCTTCCAGCTCGGCCCGCAGTCCGGCGTCGGCCCGGGACCCGACGTCGACCGGCAGCGCGGAGCCGGGCGGCTCCTCGGCGTAGGAAGTCGACGGAGCCGACTTCTGGTGCACCACCCGGGCCGCCGGCTCGGCCGCCACGGGCTCGACGGGCTCCGCAGGCTCCGCGGGTTCCACACGCTCCCCGCGGTCCGCCGGATTCACGGTCTCCACCGGGTCCGGCAGCAGCTCGAAGGCCGGCTCCATCCACTCCTCGGCCCGCGGCTGCCCCGGCAGCCCCAGTGGGCGCCGCACCGGCCGCCTTCCCTCGTTCCCGCCGCTCATCGCCGCTCGTCCTCCTCCGCCTCGCCCCGGGCCTCACCCGGGGCCTCTCCCGCCGGCCGGTCGAACTCGTCCGTCACCTCGACCGCGACCCGGCCCTCCTCCGCCACCCACCGCACCCGCAGCTCACCGAGCGCCTCCGGCTGCTCGAGGTCGAGCACCCGCTCCCGGTAGAGCTCCAGCAGCGCCAGGAAGCGGGCGACCACGACCAGGGTGTCCGGCGCGTCCTCCACCAGCTGCCGGAACGAGGCCTCGCCCAGCTCGGTGAGCAGCCCGACCACCAGCCCCGCCTGCTCGCGCACGCTGACCGGCGGGGTGTGGATGTGGTCCACGTACACGACCGGCTTCGGTTTGGGCTCCATGGCCCTGGCGGCCAGCTCGGCGAGGCGCTGCGGACCGATGGTGATGACCACCTCCGGCAGCAGGTCCGCGTGCCGGGGCTCCAGCCCGACCGTCCGCGGGCGCCGCAGCAGCTCGGCCGCCCAGCGCTCGCCGAACAGCGCCGCCGCGCGCTTGTACGCCCGGTACTGCAGCAGCCGGGCGAACAGCAGGTCACGGGCCTCCAGGACGGCCAGGTCCTCCGCGTCCTCGACCTCCGCCGCGGGCAGCAGGCGGGCGGCCTTGAGGTCGAGCAGGGTGGCGGCCACCACCAGGAACTCGGTCGCCGCGTCCAGGTCCCAGTCCGGGCCCATCGCCCGGATGTGCGCCATGAACTCGTCGGTGACGGTCGCCAGCGCCACCTCGGTGACGTCCATCTTGTGCTTGGCGATCAGACTGAGCAGGAGGTCGAAGGGGCCCTCGAAGTTGTCCAGCCGCACCCGGAAGCCGCCCCGCGACCCGTCCTCGGTCGCGCTCACGGCGGTTTCAGCTGGTTCGGTGGTGCTCGGCATGACGGTCCATCTTCACCCGTCCCCGCCCCACGCTCCGCCCCGGGCCCCCCGACACGCCGCCCGAGGGCCCGCCCACGCCCCTCAGCCCGGCGCGCGGGCCCATCACCCGCCCGGAACCCCGGCCAGGGACCCACAGCCCCGAGAACGCCCCTCCAGCGCCCGCCACGGACCCAGCGAGCAGCGCCCCACCCCGGGGCAGCCACCGCATGAGGCCGACTCATGGGCCTCGGCATCCGACCCGGCGACCTCATGAGCACCATGAGCGCCGCTCATGCCCCGCAACGTCCGACCGACGGCCCTCATCCCGCGTCCCAAAGAGCACACGAGCCCCATGAGCCCGGCTCATGCCACCCGGCACCAGATCAGCAACCCACAACCCCGAGGGCAGACGCACCCATGAGCGGACCTCATGGCCCTCGGCACCCGATCAGGAAGCCACAGCCCCGAGCGCATCCACGCCCGTGCACGGACCTCATGGCCCTCGGCACCCGATCAGGAAGCCACAGCCCCGCCGCACACGACAGCCCCATGAACCCGACGCATGACTCTCAGTGCCCGGCCCGCGGCCCGCACCCGGAGCGAGCGCCCCCATGAGCGCGCCTCATGACCCTCGGCACCCGATCAGGCCCGACCCCGAGGCAGCGACCCCATGCCCTCGGGTGAAGAGTCCTGGCGCCCGGCCGCCCAGCGGCGGGCCTCCGGCGCCGGGCCCGAGGCCCCTCGGCGCCCCTGTCGGGCTCTCCGGCCGACCTGCCGGCCCTACCGCACCGCGCCGCCCGCCCTACCGCCCGCCCTACCTCCCGCGCGTCCTACCGGCCGCGCAGGCGCCGGACCAGGATGGAGGCCTCGCCCCGCTGCTCCAGGTCCGCCAGGACGACCGCGATGGCCTCCCGCACGATCCGTCCGCGGTCCACGGCCAGGCCGTGCTCACCGCGCAGCACCAGCCGGGTGTGCTCCAGATCCATGAGCTCCTCGGCGGACACGTACACGGTGATCTTCTCGTCGTGCCGCTCGCGCCCGCTGGGTCGGCGCGGCGCGCGGCCGCGCGGCCGTGCGCGCCCGGCGGCACCGGCCTGCTCCTCGGCGGTTCCCGCGTGCGCCCGGGCCGCCGGAGCGGCGGCGGCGCCTCGGCCACCCGGCACGGTCGTGCCGACCGCCTGGGTACCCGGCGCGACCTGGGCCCCGCCCGGCCGCTGGACGGGCGGCTGCGCGGGCGCCGGTACGACGCCGGACGCCTGCTGCTCCGGCGTCAGCTGCCGGTCGCTCCGGGAGCCCTGGGCACCCTGGTGACCCTGAGCCCCTTGGGGCCCCGGGACGCCCTGGGCACCCTGTGCGGACTCGGCGCCCTCGGCGCCGTCCGAGCCGTTGACGGTCCGCGCGGTCTCCGGTCTGGATGCCTCGGCGGCCGGACGCGACGCGAGGGACGGCGACAGCGCCATCCCGCCGGTGGTCCGGAACAGCTCGTCGGCACCCGGGAGACTCACTCGGCGGGGCGGCACCGGTCGAGCACCTCCCTGGCGAGCTGGCGGTAGGCGGCGGCACCGACCGAGTTGGTGGCGTACGTGGTGATGGGCTCGCCGGCGACGGTGGTCTCCGGGAACCGCACGGTCCGCCCGATGACGGTGTGGAAGACGTGCTCGCCGAACGCCTCGACGACCCGCGCCAGCACCTCGCGGCTGTGCACGGTGCGCGAGTCGTACATGGTCGCGAGGATGCCGTCCAGGCGCAGCTCGGGGTTGAGCCGCTCGCACACCTTCTCGATGGTCTCGGTCAGCAGCGCGACACCGCGCAGCGCGAAGAACTCGCACTCCAGCGGAACGATCACGCTGTGAGCGGCCGTCAGTGCATTGACCGTCAGCAGGCCCAGCGAGGGCTGGCAGTCGATGATGACGTAGTCGTAGTCGGGCAGCAGCGGCTTCAGGGCGCGCGCCAGCGCGGACTCCCGGGCCACCTCGCTGACCAGCTGCACCTCGGCGGCGGAGAGGTCGATGTTGGACGGCAGCAGGTCCATGCCCGGGACCGCGGTCTTCAGCAGCACCTCATCGGCCGTCAGGCCCCGCTCCATGAGCAGGTTGTAGACGGTGACGTCGAGCTCCATCGGGTTGACGCCGAGGCCGACCGAGAGCGCGCCCTGCGGGTCGAAGTCGACGAGCAGCACCCGGCGGCCGTACTCGGCCAGTGCCGCGCCCAGGTTGATGGTCGACGTGGTCTTGCCGACGCCGCCCTTCTGGTTGCACATGGCGATGATCTGGGCGGGGCCGTGCTCGGCGACCGGCGCGGGGATCGGGAAGTACGGCAGCGGGCGGCCGGTCGGGCCGACCCGCTCGCGGCGCTGGCGCGCGGCGTCGGGGGCCAGCGTGGCGGCGTACTCCGGGTCCGGCTCGTACTCGGCGTCCGGGTCGTCGTAGGCGCCGTAGGCGAACTCTCCGTAGGCCAGGCCGTAGGCCGCCAAGTCGGTGTCGTGATCGGTCACCGTGGTCACCTGTGCTGTGTTCTGGCGTGCTTCGAAGGTGCGGAGTGCGACCGAGCCGACCTCGGCCGAACCCACGGAGGGCTGCCGGGCCCCGGGCTCCACACTCGGCTGGCCGGCGGTGTGCTCCGCCAGTCCTGGCTGACCACCCCCGGGAGCAATTGTCGACTCATTCACAAGTCGTCTTACCTCCTTGGGCATCCAGGACTCTATGTCGATTCGTCAGCGTGGCAGCATGCCGACGGTTTGCGACTCTAGGCCGTTCAAGGCGTTCGCAGCAACACAATCCACGGTAGTGGGCAGGATGTGTCGACTATCAGGCGGGCTGCTGTCAAGGGATGAGTGGGTCATCGACCCCGACGTTTCTGCGGGCGGGTGACACGACCGACAGAAATTGACGACAGAGCGACCTATCCGGTCAATCGGCCGTTCACGGGCATGGTGAAGCCCCCGACCCGAAGGGATCGGGTCGGGGGCGAACGACCGCCGTGCGGTCAGGGGGTTCAGGCGAGCACGCTCTCCAGGGAGACCGACTCCAGGCCGAAGGCCTCGGCCACGGCCGGGAAGGTGATCTGGCCCTCGTGCACGTTCAGGCCCTTGGCGAGCGCCGGGTCACGGCGCAGCGCCTCCTTCCACCCGCGGTTCGCCAGCTCGATGACGTACGGCAGCGTGGCGTTGGTCAGCGCGTAGGTGGAGGTGTTCGGGACGGCGCCCGGCATGTTGGCCACGCAGTAGAAGACCGAGTTGTGGACCTGGAAGGTCGGGTCGTCGTGCGTGGTCGGGTGCGAGTCCTCGAAGCAGCCGCCCTGGTCGATGGCGATGTCGACGAGCACGGAGCCCGGCTTCATGCGGGAGACCAGCTCGTTGGTGACGAGCTTCGGGGCCTTGGCGCCCGGGATCAGCACGGCACCGATGACCAGGTCGGCGTCGAGGACGGCCTTCTCCAGCTCGAAGGAGTTGGACATGATGGCCTTGATCTTCGTGCCGAAGATGCGGTCGGCCTCGCGCAGCTTGTTGATGTCGCGGTCCAGCAGGGTCACGTCGTAGCCCATGCCGATGGCGATGGTGGCCGCGTGCCAGCCGGAGACGCCACCGCCGATGACGACGGCCTTGGCCGGGTGGGTGCCGGGCACGCCACCGGGCAGCACGCCGCGGCCGCCGGCCGGACGCATCAGGTGGTACGAGCCGACCTGCGGGGCCAGGCGGCCCGCGACCTCGGACATCGGGGCGAGCAGCGGCAGCGCACCGTTGCCGAGCTGCACGGTCTCGTACGCGATGGCGGTGGTGCCGGAGGCGATCAGGGCGTCGGTGCCGGAGCGGTCGGCCGCCAGGTGCAGGTACGTGAAGACGGTCTGGCCCTTGCGCAGCCGGTGGTACTCGGAGGCGATGGGCTCCTTGACCTTCAGCAGCAGGTCGGCGGTGGCCCACACCTCGTCGGCGGTGGGGAGGATGGTGGCGCCGGCGGCCACGTACTCCTCGTTCGGGATCGAGGAGCCGAGACCGGCGTTGTCCTCGATGTAGACCTCGTGTCCGTTGCGGACCAGCTCATGCACGCCGGCGGGCGTGATGGCCACGCGGTACTCGTGGTTCTTGACCTCGCGGGGGATGCCGACCTTCACGACTGAACACGTCCTCTTGCCATGGGGGTCCCGACCGGAGAAGACCGGTGGGCGACGCGCACGTGGGGAAGCCTCCGGGCAGCCCGGGGCGGGGATCGCTGCGCGACTAGGTCCGAGTGTAATGAAGCCCAGTCGGCGTGTCAGCCTTCCAAAGTGAATAATTTTCCCGCACGCATTGGCAGGTTCGTAGGCTTCCCCTGCGACTTACCTACCAAAGACGTCCCAACCGGGCATCTTCGACAATACCTCTGAAACGCCCTTCACCACCCGGCGTCGACGCGTTCCCGCAGGTCCGCGAGGGCCGCCCCGACGGCTTCCCTTGCGTGTTCGTCGCCCAGCCGGCGCAGCACGGCGAGGGCCGCCCGGTACTCGCGGTCCGCCTCGTCGAAACGGCGCTGGGCGGTGTGCGCCTCGGCCACCCGCGCAAGCAGCCGGGCCTCGGCCGCGTGGTCCCCGAGCGACTGGCGCAGCCCGAGCGCCCGGCCGTACCAGTCGGCGGCGCGCACCGCGTCGCCGAGCGCCCGGTGGCAGCCGGCCGCGCCCTCCAGGGCGCGCGCGCAGAGCGGTTCGTCGTCGGCCTTCCGGGCGTACTCCAGGGCGGCCCGGTAGTGCGCGGCCGCCTGCTCCCAGCGGCCGGCCGCGACCTGCAGGTCACCGAGGTTGAGCAGGGCGGCCGAGGCCCGGCGGGGCCGGCCGTTGCGCTCGGCGACGGTCAGCACCAGTTCGTGCAGCCGGTAGAGGTCCGCGGGCGCGGGGGCGCCGGTCAGCGGCAGTGCCCGCAGCAGCGCGGTGACCAGCCGCCCGGCCGAGCCGTCCAGGTCGCCCTGGCCGATCGCGTCGGCCACCGCGCCGAGCAGCAGCTCCCGCTCGCCGAGCAGCCACTCACGGGCGTGCTCGGGCGAGTGCAGCCGCAGCGCGGTCGGCAGCGGGTCGGGGGCGGGGCCGCCCTCGGGGTCGAGCAGCGCACGGGCCGACTCGGTGAGCCGGACCAGCCGCTCCAGCAGCCGGGCCCGGGCGAGTTCGGTCTCGGCGGGCCGGTCCTCCTGCTCGCGGAGCCGGACCAGCCGGGGGTAGAGGCGCCCGGGCACCCGGTAGCGCGGGGTGCCGTCGGCGGCCGGCGCCTCCGCGCCGAGCAGCTCCCGCTCGGCCAGCGCGGTCAGGGTCGCGGCCGCGTCCGGCACCGGGCAGCCGACCAGGGCGGAGGCGGTGCGCGGGTCGGCGGTCTGCGCCGGGGCCAGGGTGAGGGTGCGCAGCATCCGCGCCTGGGTGGCCGGCAGCCCGCGGTACAGCAGCGTGAACGCGCCGAGCAGCGGGTCGTTGTCGGGGACGGGCACCGGCTCGGCCGGCTCCGGGCCGGGCTTCACCCAGGCCGCCCGGTCGCCCGCCGACCCGACACCGGGAGCAGCCGCCCCGGCACCGGGAGCGACCCCGCCCTCCTCTTTCTTCTTTGGCGCGTTCCCCGACGCGTTCCCCGACCCGATCCCCGACCCGATCCCCGACCCGTTCGCCGACCCGTTCCGTGACGCGTCCTTGCGTGCGTCCTTCCGGGCGTTCGCCGACGGCTTCGCCTGCTCCGCCCCCGCCTTCACCGCGTCGTCCGCGGCGCCCTTGGCCCCCGGGGTCGTCCCCGTCTCCTCGCCCACCACCCGGGTGAGCTCGCGCGCCGCGTCGGTGACCGCGGTCTTCGCGTTCCCCCGCAGCCACCCCGCCATCAGCCGCAACGCGGCCGGCCGGGCGGCACAGGCCTCGGCCAGGTCGGCCGCGCCGACCGGGTCGCAGGAGACCCGGGTGCCGCCGACCAGGTCGGCCAGCAGTTCGCCGGAGGCCGTCCGGTCCAGCCCGCCGAGGATCACCGGATCGATGTCCTCGATCCCGGTGAGCGGCCCCGCGGTGGTGGCCAGCACCAGGCAGCCGGGCTCGTCGGCGAGCAGCGGCCACACCTGTCCGGCGTCCCGCACGTCGTCCAGCACGAGCAGCACCCGCAGTCCCGCCAGCGCCTCGCGCAGCGCGACGCAGCCGGGCTCGTCCCGTCCGTCCTCGACCACCCCGGGCAGCGGCACGGCCGATTCCGGGTCGAGCTGCTCCAGCAGCAGTCGGGCGGCCCGAGCGGGCGGGACCCGTCCGCCGTCGGGGGCGGAGAGCCGGGCGAACAGCACGCCGTCCGGGTAGTCGGCGGCGACGGTGCGGGCGAAGCGTGCGGCCAGCGCGGTCCGCCCGGAGCCGGGGCGCCCGGCCAGGACCAGGACCGGGCAGCGGCCGCTCACCGGACGGGTGGCGGCCGCCCGCAGCGCGGCGAGCTCGGCGCGCCGGCCGACGAAGAGCGTGGGCCCGGCCGGGAGTCGGTCCAGGCCTGGGACGGCCCCGGCGGGCACGTCGGGGCCGGGGTCCGTCGTCGCCGTCTTCCTCGCCACCCGTGCCACTCCCGACGTCATCCCGCGCTCGGCATCCGGAGCTGGGCATCCGGCGCTCGGCATCCGGACGGGGTGCCCGGTGCTCAGCGGAGGCGGCCCGGGACGGGCGCCCTGTCTGCGAAGCGTAGTTCGACCGTCCGGCTGAGCCGAGGTGACCGGTCGTACGAACCGGCGAATCACCCGGGCGAATCAACCGGGCGGTTCGCCGGAAGGTGCGCGGGGTGGTTCGCCATCAGGTGCGCCATCGGGTTCACCGGACGGTTCGCCCGGCGGTTCACCGGATCCGCCGGGAGGTTCGCTCACGCCTCGAAGGGCCGGGCCGGCCAGGGCGAGTCCGCCGGGCGCAGCGCGTCCAGCCCGTCCGGGCCGGTGAGCGCGGCGTGCACGGCGAGGGTGCCGGTGATCAGGGTCGGGTTGTGCAGCTGTCCGGCCTGGATCAGCCCGATCAGTTCCGGCACGGGCACCCAGGCGACCTCGATCTCCTGCTCCTCGCCCTCGGCGGCGTAGCGCTCGCCCTCGGCCGCCGCCAGATCGGTGGCCAGGAACATCCGCAGCGCCTCGTCGGTGCCGCCCGGCGAGGTGTAGTAGTCGGCGAGGATCCGCCAGGTGCCGGCCTTGCAGTGGGCCTCCTCGTACAGCTCGCGCTGCGCGGCGTGCCAGGGGTTCTCGCCGGGGACGTCGAGCAGGCCGGCCGGCAGCTCCCAGAGCCGCTGGCGCACGGGGTGGCGGTACTGGCGCAGGACCAGCACCCGCTGCTCCCCGTCCAGGGCGAGGACGGAGACCGAGCCGGGGTGGGTCTGGTAGTCGCGGCGGGCCCAGCTGCCGTCGGGCATCCGGACCTCCTCGCTGCGCACGCCGGTGACCTTGCCCTGGAACGGCGTCCCGCTCGCCCGGACCTCCCACTCCTCGGCCACGTCGGCGATCACCGGGTCGCTGTGCTCGTCCATCGCTCTCCCCTTTTCGTCAGTACGACACAATCTAACGCCGGACGGCGGCCCCGCGGGAATCGCGGGGCCGCCGTCCGGTGAACGACCGAGGCCGGTGAGAGGAAAACTACGCGGAGGCCGCGGTCTTGATCTCGATGGCGGCCTTGACCAGGCCCGCGAACAGCGGGTGCGGGCGGGTCGGGCGGGACTTCAGCTCCGGGTGGGCCTGGGTGGCCACCAGGTAGGGGTGCACCTCGCGCGGGTACTCGACGTACTCGACCAGGTCGCCCTTCGGGGAGAGGCCGGAGAACTGCAGGCCGGTCTTCTCCAGGTCCGCGCGGTAGGCGTTGTTGACCTCGTAGCGGTGGCGGTGGCGCTCCTCGACGTACTGCTCGCCGCCGTAGACCTCGCGGACGATCGAGCCCTCGGCGAGCTTGGCCGGGTAGAGGCCCAGGCGCATGGTGCCGCCCAGGTCGCCCTTGCCGTCGACGATGGCCAGCTGCTCGGCCATGGTGGAGATGACCGGGTGCTTGGCGGCGGCGTCGAACTCGGTGGAGTTGGCCTCGGGCAGGCCGGCCAGGCTGCGGGCCGCCTCGATGACCACGCACTGCAGGCCCAGGCACAGGCCGAGCAGCGGGACCTTGTTCTCTCGGGCGAAGGTGATGGCGCCGACCTTGCCGTTGACGCCGCGGTCGCCGAAGCCGCCGGGGATGCAGATCGCGTCCACGTCGCCCAGCTGCTCGCGGGCGCCCTCGGGCGTCTCGCAGTCGTCCGAGGTGACCCACTTGATCTCGACCCGGGCGTTGTTGGCGAAGCCGCCGGCGCGCAGGGCCTCGGTCACCGACAGGTAGGCGTCGGGCAGGTCGATGTACTTGCCGACCAGGGCGACCTTGACGATGTGCTGCGGCTCGTGGACGCGGCGCAGCAGGTCGTCCCAGGTGGTCCAGTCCACGTCGCGGAACGGCAGGTCCAGGCGGCGCACCACGTAGGCGTCCAGGCCCTCGCCGTGCAGCACCTTCGGGATGTCGTAGATCGACTTGGCGTCGATGGCCGCGACCACGGCCTCCTCGTCCACGTCGCACATCAGCGAGATCTTGCGCTTGATGGCCTGCGGCACCTCGCGGTCGGCGCGCAGCACGATGGCGTCCGGCTGGATGCCGATGTTGCGCAGCGCGGCGACGGAGTGCTGGGTGGGCTTGGTCTTGAGCTCGCCCGAGGGGCCGATGTACGGCAGCAGGGAGACGTGCACGAAGAACACGTTGTCCCGGCCGACCTCGTGGCGGACCTGGCGGACGGCCTCCAGGAACGGCAGCGACTCGATGTCGCCGACGGTGCCGCCGACCTCGGTGATCACGACGTCGACGTCCTCGGTCGCCATCCGGCGGATCCGGGACTTGATCTCGTTGGTGATGTGCGGGATGACCTGGACGGTGTCGCCCAGGTACTCGCCGCGGCGCTCCTTGGCGATGACGGTCGAGTACACCTGGCCGGTGGTGACGTTCGCCGAACCGTGCAGGTTGGTGTCCAGGAACCGCTCGTAGTGGCCGATGTCCAGGTCGGTCTCGGCGCCGTCGTCGGTGACGAACACCTCACCGTGCTGGAACGGGTTCATGGTGCCCGGGTCCACGTTGAGGTACGGGTCGAGCTTCTGCATCGTGACGCGCAGGCCGCGGGCCTTGAGCAGGGCTCCGAGGCTGGAGGCGGTGAGCCCCTTGCCGAGCGAAGAGGCGACACCCCCGGTGACGAAGAGGTGCTTGGTCGTCACGGCTCGGCCGTTCGCTGCCTTGCCGGAATGGGGCTGTGCCAAGAGGGGGCTCCCGTGGGTCGCGTGTCGAAAGTGACGTGGGCGGGAGGCTCGGGGTTCGCCGGGCGACGGTGGCGGGTGCTGGGCACCGCGCTCGAAGAGTCGCCGGTTCGGCTGGTCCGGGGCGTTTGATCCCGCCGGTCCACGGGATACCAGGGTAACAGTGACCCGACCCGGACGCCGTTCGGGCCGCGCGCACCGCACCTGGGGCGCACGCCGGGCGCACCACCGGCGCATCATCCGCCGCATGAGTCACACCGGTCGCACGACCCACCGGACCGGGCCAGCCGGCCGTATCCGTCCGGGTCATGGCGGCTCCTCCACAGGGACCACCCGGAGGTGATCCTTCCGGACCATCCTGCGCCACGCCTCCGCGATGCACGGCATTTCCGCCGAATTGCGGCGCCACACCGGGCGGCGCCCGCGTGCTTCGCCCCTTTCGTCCGTCGTAAGCTGCTCGGACGCATCGCCGACAGCACGAGCACGCGGAGGGCGTGGGAGGGTCAGGACGCTCCCGGTCCCCGATGCGCGACCGGACCTCCCCGTATTGCAGCTCCTCCCCACCCACTCCAGGGGCTCGACCGAGCCCCGCGCGGACACTCCAGCAAGGCCTGCCACCACCCCCCGGCAGACCGGACGTCCCGGGGTGGACCTCCGGCCCCGCAGACCCGCTCCCTCGTCTCGCCGATGCCCTGACCACATTGCGAACTGGAGATCCACGTGGCCGGCCGTATCGAGGACTACGCACTCATCGGGGACATGCAGACCGCCGCCCTGGTCAGCAGGGACGGGGCGGTGGACTGGCTCTGCCTGCCCCGCTTCGACTCGCCGGCCGTGTTCGCCGGCCTGCTGGGCACCGATGAACACGGCTTCTGGCGGATCGGCCCCGCCGAAGCCGTCCTGACCGAGGTCCCCGCGCCCGCCACGGCCACCGCCCCCACCACCGGGGGCCGGGTCCGCCTCGCCGACACCGCCGACCTCCGGGTGCCGCCGCCCACCGCCGCCGCCCCCGCCGTACCCGCCGACCGCCGCCGCTACCGGGGCGACTCGCTGATCCTGGAGCAGGAGTGGGACGCCCAGGGCGGCACCGTCCGGGTGATCGACTTCATGCCGCCGCGCCCGCTGGCCGGCAAGGACGCCGTCCCCCAGGTGATCCGGATCGTCGAGGGCGTGGCCGGCACCGTCCGGATGCGCTCGGCGCTGCGGATGCGCTTCTCGTACGGCCGCATCGTGCCCTGGGTGCACCGCGTCGAGCAGGCCGACGGCACCCACCGCACCGTCGCCATGGCCGGACCCGACTCCGTCTGGCTGGACGGCGTCTCGGAGACCTACGGCCGCAACCTCACCACCTACGCCGACTTCACCGTCACGGCCGGCGAGCGGATCGCCTTCGCCCTCACCTGGCAGGCCTCCCACCTGGACGCGCCCCGGACCCCGGACGCCGAGGTGATGCTCGACGCCACCGCCGACTTCTGGCACGAGTGGGCCGACCAGTGCACCTACCAGGGCCCCTACCGCGAGGCCGTGGTCCGCTCCCTGATCACCCTCAAGGGCCTCACCTACGCCCCCACCGGCGGCATCGTCGCCGCCCCCACCACCTCGCTGCCCGAGGACATCGGCGGCGAACGGAACTGGGACTACCGCTACACCTGGCTGCGCGACGCCGCGATCACCCTCTCCTCCCTGCTGCGCACCGGCTACCGCGACGAGGCCAAGGCCTGGCGCGAGTGGCTGCTGCGGGCCGTCGCCGGGGACCCGGAGAACCTGCAGATCATGTACGGCATCGCCGGCGAGCGCGAGCTCACCGAGTCCTCGCTGGACTGGCTGCCCGGCTACGAGGGCTCGCAGCCCGTCCGGGTCGGCAACGGCGCCGCCGGGCAGCTCCAACTCGACGTCTACGGCGAGGTGGTGGAGGCCCTCCACCTGGCCCACATGACCGGCCTGGTCCGCAACGACCACGCCCACCACCTGCAGCTGCGCCTGATCGAGTACCTGGAGGAGCACTGGCAGGAGCCGGACGAGGGCATCTGGGAGGTGCGCGGCCCGCGCCGGCACTTCGTCCACTCCAAGGTGATGGCCTGGGTCGCGGTCGACCGCACCATCAAGCTGCTGGAGCAGACCCCCGAGGACGCCCCCGCCGACGGCCATCTGGAGCGCTGGCGCGAGCTGCGCGAGACCATCCACCGGGACGTCTGCGAGAAGGGCTACGACCCGGAGCGCAACACCTTCACCCAGTACTACGGCGGCAAGGAGCTGGACGCCTCACTGCTGCTCATCCCCCAGGTCGGCTTCCTGCCGCCGGACGACAAGCGCGTGATCGGCACCATCGAGGCGATCCAGCGCGAACTGTCCACCGAGGACGGCTTCGTGCTGCGCTACCCGACCCACGACGAGTCGGGCAACAACGTGGACGGCCTCTCCGGCCACGAGGGCGCGTTCCTGGCCTGCTCGTTCTGGCTGGCCGACGACCTCGCCATGATCGGCCGGGTGCAGGAGGCCCGCGACCTCTTCGACCGGCTGCTGTCGCTGCGCAACGACCTGGGCCTGCTCGCCGAGGAGTGGGACCCGCGCCTCAAGCGCCAGGTCGGCAACTTCCCGCAGGCCTTCAGCCACGTCCCGCTGATCGACACCGCCCTGCGGCTGACCGCGTGCGGCGCCGCGTACCTGTCCGCCCAGCCGGACGGCCGGGCCGCCGACCGCGTCGAGCAGGCGACGGTCTGACGCACCGGAGCCGGCCCGAAGCGTGCCCTGGGCGTGCTCGGAGCCGCCTCGGGACGGGCTGGGGGCGGGGCCCTAACTGCGCTGCACCAGCTCGTCGTAGGTGCTGAGCACCTGGGCGACGGTGGCGGCCTCGTCCGGCCAGGTCTCGGCCTGCTGTCGGCCGGCCGCCACCAGCGCCTCGCGGCGGGCCGGGTCGGACAGCAGCCCGCGCACCGCGCCGCCGATCGCGGCCGGGTCGCCGGAGGGCACCAGCACGGCGGCGTCACCGACCAGTTCGGGGATGCCGCCCACGGCGGTGGCGACCACCGGCACGCCGGCCCGCATCGCCTCCTGCACCACCAGCGAGCGGGCCTCCCAGCGGCTGGGGACCACCACCAGGTCGGCGGCGGCCAGCAGGTCGGGCACGTCGGTGCGGTAGCCGAGCAGCCGCACCGGGAGCCTCTCGGCGGCCGCCCGCTCACGCAGCGGGCCCGCCTCCGGGCCGTCCCCGGCGAGCAGGACCAGCGGCTCGGGGTCCAGCGCGGCCAGCTCCCGGGTGGCGTCCAGCAGCAGCCCGAAGGCCTTCTGCGGGACGAGCCGGCCCACCGCCAGCACCAGCGGGCGGTCCGGGCCCCCGCCGAGCAGCGCAGCGCGCGCCTCGGCCCGGCCGAACCGGCCCTCGGGCATCGGCGGGGCGGCCACCGGGCCCAGCCGGGCGTCGGTGGCGCCCAGTTCGCGGGCCCGGGCGACCAGGTCGGAGGAGGCCCCGAGGACCAGGTCGGCGGCGCGCGCGACCCGGCGCTCCATCAGCCTCTGCAGCCGGCGCTCCATGCCGGTGGCCAGCAGCGCGTGGTGCGAGGTGACCACCAGCGGGGTCTCCGGGCGCAGGCCCGGGAACCGGCCGGCGGTGCGCAGCGCGAGGTCCGAGAGCAGCCCGGCGCGCAGCCCGTGGGCGTGGACCACGTCCGCGCCGGTGAAGGCCCGGCGCAGCTCGCCGATCGCGGTGGCGTCGCTGCGGGCGCCCGCGGTGGGGGTGATGTCGACGGTGTGGAACCTGGCGCCCGTGCGGGAGAAGCCGAACAGCGCGTCCGTGCCGGCCGGCGCGCAGACCGTGACGATCACCCCGTGCGCGACCAGGCCCTGGGCCAGGGAGCGCACGTGCGCACCGATGCCGCCGGTGCTGGCGGCCAGGACGAGTACCACGTGCAGCTGCCCCGGTTCCGGGGCGGCCGCGGTGGCCCGGGCGGCGGAATGGTCCACGTCGTCTCGCATCCGACTCGATCAGGTTCGCGCGCCGCTTCGCGAGGATTGCCCGCCGGGCGGCGCTCGGGGCTGGGAAGCCAGTGTCCAGCGGCCACCATGCCAGGTCGGCGGCCCTCTTGGACAGTCGGCGCCACCGGGGCGCGTCGCCGACGGTCCGCGGGGCCGCCGGCGCCGGCTACCGGTGGCGCGGGGCCCGGGCGGCGGCCAGCAGTTCCTCGGCGTGGGCACGGCCCAGCTCCGAGTCCTCCAGGCCCGCCAGCATCCGGGAGAGTTCGCGCACCCGCTCCTCGTCGTTCAGCACCTTGACCCCGCTGCGGGTCACGGTGCCGTCGTTGGTCTTCTCCACCACGAGGTGCCGGTCCGCGAACGCGGCGACCTGCGGGAGGTGGGTGACCACCACGACCTGGGCGGACTCGGCCAGCTTGGCCAGCCGGCGGCCGATCTCGACCGCGGCCTTGCCGCCGACGCCCGCGTCCACCTCGTCGAACAGGTAGGTCGGGACGGGGTCGGCGCCCGCGAAGACCACCTCGACGGCGAGCATGACCCGGGACAGCTCACCGCCGGAGGCGCCCTTGGCGATCGGGCGGGGCTGGGCGCCCGGGTGCGGGGCGAGCAGCACCTCGACCTCGTCCACGCCGTGCGGGCCGTACGCGACGGTGCGGCCGCCGACCTCGATCCCGCCGAGGTCGTCGACCTGGCTGATCGAGAAGGTCACCCGGGCGTGCGGCATGGCCAGTTCGGCGAGTTCGGCGGACACGGCCGCGGCGAAGCGCCCGGCCGCGGCCTGCCGGGCGGCCGACACCTCGGCCGCGAGCTCGGCCAGCTCGGCCCGCAGTTCGGTCTCGCGGGCGCCGAGCTCGTCGATCCGGTCGTCGTCGCCGTCGAGTTCGGCGAGCCGTACCGCCCCGGCCTCGGCCCAGGCGATCACCTCGGCGAGGGTGTTCTCCTCGCCGCCGTACTTGCGCAGCAGCTGGGCGAGCACGGCCCGGCGGTCCTCGACGGCGGCCAGGCGCACCGGGTCGGCGTCCAGGTCGTCCGCGTAGCCGGCCAGGTCGCCGGCCACGTCGGCGAGCAGGTAGCCGACCTCGTTGAGGCGGTCGGCGAGGGCGGCCAGGCGCTCGTCGTGGTGGCGCACGGCCTCCAGGGCGCGGCGGGACTGCCCGAGCAGGGTGCCCGCGTCCAGGGCCTCCGGGTCGGCCGGGTCGCCGGCCAGTGCGGCGTGCGCGAGGGCGGCGGCGGAGGACAGCGCGTCGGCGTGGCCGAGCCGCTCGGCCTCGGCCGCGAGCTCGGCGTCCTCGCCGGCCACCGGCTCGGCGGCGGCGATCTCGTCCAGGCCGAAGCGCAGCAGGTCGGCTTCCTGGGCGCGCTCGCGGGCCCGGGTGGTCAGCTCCTCCAGGGTCGCGGAGACCTCGCGCAGGGTGCGGTAGGTCTCCCGGTAGCGGGCCAGCGGCTCGGCCACCGCCTCGCCCGCGTACCGGTCCAGCGCGCCGCGTTGGCGGGCCGGGCGCAGCAGGCGCTGCTGGTCGGTCTGGCCGTGCACGGCGATCAGGTCCTCGCCGAGTTCGGCGAGCAGCCCGACCGGCACGGCCCGCCCGCCGACGTGCGCCCGGGAGCGGCCCTCGGCGGAGACGGTCCGGCTGATCAGCAGGGCTCCGTCGTCCAGTTCCGCCCCGGCCTCGACGGCCCGGGCCGCCACCGGGGAGTCGGCGGGCAGTTCCAGCCGGCCCTCGACGACGGCCCGTCCGGTGCCGTTGCGCACCAGGCCCGGGTCGGCGCGCCCGCCGAGCAGCAGGCCGAGGCTGGTGACGACCATGGTCTTGCCCGCGCCGGTCTCACCGGTCACGGCGGTGAAGCCGGGGGCCAGTTCGACCACCGCGTCGTCGATGACCCCAAGATCCCGTATCCGCATCTCGTCCAACACGGAGACGACCATACGAGGTTCCGCCCCCGGCGCGCGACGAGCGACAACGGCGCGCGGCAACTCCGTGCCCCGAAGTTCACCCCTTCCGGCGGTTTCGTGCGGGCTGTGGCCCGGGTGTGGGCGCGGTCACAGGTGCGGTGCACAGGGGCAGGAAGACCTGCACCAGGGGGCCTATGGCCAGCGCGTACGCGACCGTGCCGATCCCGGCGGTGCCGCCGAGCAGCAGGCCGACGGCCAGGACGGTCAGCTCGATGCCGGTGCGGATCAGCCGCAGCGAGCGGCCGGTGCGCCGGTGCAGGCCGGTCATCAGTCCGTCCCGCGGGCCGGGGCCGAGGCGGGCGCCGATGTAGAGGCCACTGGCCAGGCCGTTGAGCACGATCGCGCCGGCCATCACGGCGATCCGCACGGGCAGGGCCGCGAAACCGTCGATGACCCGCAGGGTGAGGTCCATCGCCGCGCCGATCACCAGCACGTTGGCGACGGTGCCCGGCCCCGGACGCTGGCGCAGCGGTATCCACAGCAGCAGCACCAGGGCGCCGCAGATCGTCACCCAGGCCCCGACCGAGAGCCCGATGCTGCGCTGCAGGCCCTGGTGGAGGACGTCCCAGGGGTCGAGGCCGAGGCCGGAGCGGAGCATCAGCGCCATGCTCGCGCCGTACAGGGCGAGGCCGGCGAACAGCTGCGGGACCCGGCGGCCCAGGCCGTGGGTGTCGCCGAGGACGCGGGCCGCGAGGCTGCTCTCCCCGGCGGGTTCTCCGGTCGTCGGTACGGGCGTGCCCGGTCGGGGCGTGGTCGACGTGGCCACTGGTGCTCCTGCGGTGGTGCTGCACCTCCGGTCCGCCCGGCGGTGGCGGCCGGTACGGCCACCCTGCCATGATGGACGAGCCAAAACGGCCCGCCCCAGGGCCAATTCCGAGCAAGTGGACTGATATCCATGGCCGACTGGCACACCACCGTCACCCCGCCCGCGCTGGCCCGGCTGCTCGCCACCGCCCGGCTCCCCGAACCGGCCACCGCCCGCCGGCCCGCCTACCGCACCCTCGCCGGGCAGATCCGGCTGCTGGTCACCGAGGGCCGGCTGCCGGTCGGCGCCCGCCTGCCCGCCGAGCGCGAGCTGGCCACCGCCCTGGAGCTGAGCCGCACCACCGTCGCCACCGCGTACGAGACGCTGCGCGGCGACGGCTACCTGCACAGCCGGCGCGGCGCGGGCAGCTGGACCGCCCTGCCCGAGGGCGCCCCGCCGCCCGGTGACGCCCTGCACCCCGTCCCGCCGGACGAGCAGGGCCGCACCCTGGACCTCGGCGTCGCCGCCCCGCCCGCCCCGCAGCCCTGGTTCGGCGCCGCCGCCGCCCGGGCCGTCGAACAGCTGCCGTACTACGCCTCCGGGCACGGCCACTACCCCACCGGCGTCCCGGTGCTGCGCGAGGCCGTCGCCCGCCGCTACACCGAGCGCGGACTGGCGACCACGCCCGACCAGATCCTGATCACCACCGGCGCGATGGGCGGCCTGCACCTGGTTCAGCGGGTGCTGGTGGGCCGCGGCGACCGGGTCGCCGTCGAGGCGCCCAGCTACGCGCACACCCTGCAGGCACTGCGGCTCTCCGGCGCCCGCCTGGTCCCGGTGCCCTTCGCGTACCGCCCGGGACCGGACGGCGGGCCGGCGCCGCGGTGGGACGCGGAGGAGTGGCAGCGGGTGCTGCGCGGCGCCGCGCCCAGGCTCGCCTACGTGATCCCGGACTTCCACAACCCGACCGGCGCGCTGATCGGCGAGGAGCAGCGCCGCGAGCTGCTGGCCGCCGCCCGGGCCGCCGGAAGCATCGTGCTGGTCGACGAGACCACCGCCGAACTCGGCTGGGGCGTACCGGAGTCCGTGCCGCTGCCGCGCCCGGTGGCGGCGCTGGACCGGTCCGCCCAGGTGGTCACCGTCGGCTCGGCCGGCAAGCTCCTGTGGGGCGGCCTGCGGATCGGCTGGGTCCGGGCCGCGCCCGCGCTGGTGCGCCGGCTGGCCGGCGAGCGGGTCTACAGCGACGTCGGCACCCCGGTGCTGGACCAGCTGATCGCCGCCGAACTGCTGGGCGACCCGCTGCCCGCCGTACGGGCGCACCAGCTGGCGCGGCTGCGGGCCACCGCGCACGCCTTCGCCGCCGCGCTGCCGGACCAGCTGCCGGACTGGAGCTTCCCGATGCCGACCGGCGGGCTCGCGCTGTGGGTCTCCACCGCCGGCCTGTCCGGCGCGGCGCTGGCGCAGGCCGGGGAGCACGGTGGGGTGCGGGTCGCCTCGGGCAACCGCTTCGGATCGGACGGCGCGTTCGAGCACCACATCCGGATCCCGCTCACCGTGCCCGCCGCGACCGTGCCGGCCGCCGTCGGCCGCCTGGCCGCGGTCGCCGCCCGCGCGGCGGCGGGCGGGCGGCTCGGCCCGACCGACGAGGCCCAGCCGCTGGCGGTCTGACGGACCGTCCGCGGCCGGGCCGGCCCCGGACCGGGGGTACGGTCCGGGGCCGGTCCGACGGTGCGGTCCGGCCGTGCGCTCCTAGTGGTGGTTCGCCCGGCCGCGCCAACCCGTCACCGGCAGCGCGAACTTGGCCACCAGCCGGTCGGTGAACGGCGCCCGGTGCAGTCTGGCCAGCCGCACCGGGGTCCGGCCCCGGCGGACCTCCACCCGTGCCCCGGCGGGCAGTTCGACCGAGCGCCGCCCGTCGCACCAGAGCACGCCGTGCGGGGTCTTCGGCTGCACCTCGACGGCCAGCACCGACTCGGGCGAGGTCACCAGCGGGCGGGCGAACAGCGCGTGCGCCGAGATCGGCACCATCAGCAGCGCCTCCACCTCGGGCCACACCACCGGCCCGCCGCCGGAGAACGCGTACGCGGTGGAGCCGGTCGGCGTGGCGCACACCACGCCGTCGCAGCCGAAGTTGGAGACCGGGCGGCCGTCCACCTCGGTCACCACCTCCAGCATCCGCTCCCGGGACGCCTTCTCGATCGAGGCCTCGTTCAACGCCCAGTCCTCGTGCACCACGTCGCCGTTGGTGCGGACGATGACGTCGATCGTCATCCGCTCCTCGACCTCGTAGTCCGCGTCGACCACCCGCTCGACCACCACGGCCAGGTCGTCCCGCTCGGCCTCGGCGAGGAAGCCCACCCGGCCCAGGTTGATCCCGAGCATCGGCAGCCCGTGCGAGCGCGCCAGCTCGGCCCCGCGCAGCAGCGTCCCGTCCCCGCCGGCCACCAGGATCAGCTCGCAGCCGTCCGCCGCCCCGGGGCCCTCGGCCACCTTCTCGACGCCGTCCGGCAGGTCCAGGTCGACCGCCTCGGCCTCCAGCAGTCTGATCCGGAGCCCGGACTTCAGCAGCCCGTGCACCAGGCCCTCGACGCTGCGCAGCGCCGCCTCCCGGCCGGTGTGCGCGATCAGGAAGACCGTACGTTCTTCATCGCTCATGCCGCTGCCCTCTCCCTCACGCCTGCCGGGTCTCTCATGGCCCCGGTGCGGCCGCCATACAGCATGACGGGCCGGACGTCCGCTGAGCACCCTACCGGGGCCCCTCCGCCACGGCCCGGTCCGCGTCCGCGGGGTCCAGCTGCGGGGCGTCCCGCCGCAGCCACAGGAAGTACTCCACGTTGCCCGACGGTCCCGGCAGGGGGCTCGCGGTGACGGCGCGCACGCCCAGCCCGAGCTCCCACGCCTGCCCGGCGACCTGGCGCACCATCTCGGCGCGCAGCTCCGGGCTGCGCACCACCCCGCCGCTGCCCAGGCGCTCCTTGCCGATCTCGAACTGCGGCTTGACCATCAGCACCAGGTCGGCGTCCTCGGCCGCGCAGGAGGCGAGCGCCGGGAGCACCAGGCCCAGCGAGATGAACGACAGGTCGCCCACCACGAGGTCCACCGGGGTGCCGCCGATGAGGTCCAGGGTCAGCTCGCGCACATTGGTGCGGTCCATCACGGTGACCCGCTCGTCGCTCTGCAGCGACCAGGCGAGCTGCCCGTACCCGACGTCCACCGCCAGCACGCGGGCCGCCCCGGCGCGCAGCAGCACGTCGGTGAACCCGCCGGTGGACGCGCCGGCGTCCAGCGCCCGGCGGCCCTCGACCACCAGGCCCTGCGGCACGAAGGCGGCGAACGCCCCGGCGAGCTTGTGGCCCCCGCGCGAGACGTAGTCGGGGTCGTTCTCGTCCTTGGCCACCACGACCGCCGCCGAGGTCTCCACCTGGGTGGCCGGCTTGGTCGCGGTGGTGCCGCCGACGGTCACCCGGCCGGCCGCGATCAGCTCGGACGCGTGCTCACGCGACCGGGCCAGCTTGCGGCGGACCAGCTCCGCGTCGAGTCGGCGTCGTGCCACTGCCACTGGTGTTTCAGCTCCTACGGGTCCCGCGGGTCATTCCTGGTCGAGCGCGGCCAGCGTGTCGGCCATCCGCTGGTGAACATCTTCGTACACCGCGACGTGCTCCTCGGCGGGGGCCCCGTCCAGAGCCTCCAACCGGGCCAGTGCGGCGTCCACCACGGGATGGCCGGTGGGCTGCAGGTCGACGCCGAGCGGCTCCGCCCCCGGCGCCGGCCCGGTGCCCCCGGGCGCTGCGGCCGGCTCACTCGTCCTGGGCATCGGGCTTCTTCACGCTGGTGGCCTTGCGGACGGTGGTCTTCCTGGTCGCCGTGCGCTTCGCCGGTGCCTTGGGCTGCGCGGCCGACTGCGCGGCGGCGGTGCCCCGCCCGGCGGAGGCGGTCTTCTTGACCGTCGTGGTCTTCTTGGCAGCCTTCGCAGCCTTCGCAGCCTTGGCGGGCTTCGCGGGCGTGGCAGCCGCCTTCTCGGCCGCGGCCTTCCCGGCCGCCGTCCCGGGCGTCGCCGTCTTCTCGGCGGCGCTGTCCCCGGCCGGGGCGGCCTTCTTCGCCGCGGCCTTCTTCACCGCCGCCTTCTTCACCGCGGCCTTCTTCGCCGCCGTCTTCCGCGCGGGAGCCTTCTGCGCCTGCTCCTTCGGCTCCGGCGGCGTCGGCGAGAACCGCGCGGCCGGCGGGACCGGCGGGTCGACCTCGACCGGCGCGTCCACCTCCACCCGTTCGGCGATTATCGGCTCCCCCGCCGACCGGCCGGACGGTTCGTCCTCGTACTCCCAGCCGCGCCCGAACAGGTCGTCCGCCCGCGGCGCCGGCACCGGTTCCTCCGAGCCGTACGCACCCTCGCCGGGCGCCGCCGGGGTCTCCTCCTCGACCTCGCGCAGCTTGCTCTCCAGGTACGCCAGCACCACGCCGACCTTGGTGACCTGGTCGCCGACCTTCTCGAAGACCTTCTCCGCCTCGTTGCGCGCCACCCCGACCGCCAGGTCGACCCCGGCCAGCCCGGCGGTGACCGCCTCCCCCGCCAGCGTCTGCAGCGTCTTCGCCGACGGCGGGAACTCCCCGCCCAGCCGGCGTTCGACCTCCGTGACGTCGACCCCGGCCTTCTCCAGCATCGAGGCGGCCGTCACGACGACCCGCTTGCCGACCTCCTCGACCACCCCGGCGGCGGTCTCCACCACTCCCCGAACCGTCCTCGGCAGCATCCGGGTGCCTCCCAATCGCCTTCGCGTCGCTCCGTCGCCCTCAGTACCCGGGCCGTTCCGGGCACCCCACGGACGACGCTACCGCCAAAACCCCGCTGAGGTACCGTGGCCCGCAGTCAGCACCGTAGCGACCGGGGGAGGGAGCCGCCGCCCATGGCCGACGTCGAGGAGTGCCGGGAGGCCCTGGAACAGCTCAGCCGGAACATGTCGCAGTCCAGCGGCAACGTCCGCAAGGCCGCGTCCCTCGACCGGTCGCTCAGCTGCCGGATCACCGACCTGGACCTGACCTTCACCGGGCGGCTGCGCGACGGCCGGATCCAGGACGTGGTCACCACGCCCGGCCCGCCCGCCGAGAAGGCCGAGATCCGGCTCACCATGAGCAGCGACGACCTGGTCGCGATGGTCGACGGCCGCCTCAACTTCGCCGCCGCCTGGGCCGGCGGCCGGGTCCGGCTGGAGGCCGGCTTCCGCGATCTGCTGCGACTGCGCACCCTTCTCTGACGCCGGCCCCGGCCCGCCCCGTTCCGCAGGAGCCGGGACCACCGGGCCCCGGCGGACCTCAGAAGCCCAGCTCGGCCAGGGCCTTCCGCCCGTCCACCGGCTCACCGTCCGCGTCCAGCGCCGCCCACGCCGCCGCGCACAGCGCCCGCAGACCGTCCCAACGGTCGCCCGACCCGGTCAGCCGCAGCGCGCCGCCCTCCACGTCCGCGACCCGGCCGCCGCACGCGAAGCCGCCGGCCTCGGCCGTCACCGCCGTGTGCGGGACCAGGAGCCCGCGCAGGTCGGCCGCCAGGTAGGTCGGCCGGTGCTCGACCGGGGCCGCCAGCAGCAGCTCGGGGGTGGTCACCCCGGTGAAGACCAGCAGGCTGTCCACCCCGCCGTTGAAGGCGCCCTCGATGTCGGTGTCCAGCCGGTCCCCGACCACCAGCGGCCGCTTCGCGCCGGTGCGCAGCACGGTCTCCCGGTGCATCGGCGGCAGCGGCTTGCCCGCCACCTCCGGCTCCACCCCGGTCGCCGCCCGCACCGCCGCGACCAGCGTGCCGTTGCCCGGCGCGATACCGCGGGCCCGCGGCACCGTCAGGTCCAGGTTGGACGCCACCCACGGCAGCCCGCTCTGCACCGCGTACGAGGCCTCCGCCAGGTCCGCCCACCCCACCGAGGGGTCGAAGCCCTGGACCACCGCGAGCGGCTCGTCGGCCAGCGAGCGGACCGCGACCAGCCCCAGGTCGGCCAGCGCCTCCTCCAGCCCGAGGCCGCCCACGACCAGCACCTTCGCCCCGGCCGGCACCTTCTCGGCGACGACCCGGGCGGCCGCCTGCGCCGAGTTGATCACGTCCGTCGGCTCGGCCGGCACGCCCAGCTCGGTCAGGTGCTCGGCCACCACCCGCGGCGGGCGGGAGGCGTTGTTGGTCACGTAGGCCAGCCGCATCCCGGCCGTCCGGGCGGCGTCCAGGGCGGACACCGCGTGCTCGATCGCCCGGGCGCCTGCGTAGACCACGCCGTCCAGGTCCAGCAGCGCCGTGTCGTAGGCCTCGGTCAGCGGCCGCTCGCTGCCGCCGGGGGCGGTCCGTCGCACGGGGGTGGCCGAATCGGTCATGGCTGCGCTACCTCATTCACTGCGTCGTCGTTCACTGCGTCGTCGATCACGTCGTACACCTCGCCGCCGCACCACGCTGTGCGACGCCGCGCCCACCGGCACCGGGCCCGTCGGGCCCCACGGTCGGCCCGGCACCCGTCGACCCGGCACTCACCGACCCGGCATCCGTCGGCCCTGCGCCCGTCGGTCAGCCGTCGGCCGGTCGGACGTCGCCCTCGGCGCCGTCGGCGCCGTCGGCGCCGTCGGCGCCGTCCGGCTCGCCCCCGGCCCGGTCCGCCTCCCCGGGCGGGGGCGCCAGGTACCCGGGAGCCCCAGGCAGCAGCGGGCCGTACGCGCCGGCCCGGGCCGCCAGCGTCGCCCGGGTCTGCCGCAGGGCCGCCCGGTAGTGGTCGGTCTCCGGCCGCATCGCCACGGCGAGCGCCAGGTGCTCGGCGGAGGTCTCGAAGTCACCCAGCCGGGCTGCCGTGACCCCCCACCCGAACTGAGCGTAGTCGTCCGACGGGTCGGCCAGCGCCACCGCCCGGAAGTTCTCCAGCGCGGCGGCGTACGAACCCGCGTCGAACTGGGCCCGGGCCAGGGCCTCCCGGATGCTGCGGGAGTGCGGCTCGGCCGCCACCGCTCTCGCCAGCAGCTGCTCGGCGGCCGCCGGATGGCCCTGCGCCAACAGTTGCGCGCCGCGGCGGAACCAGTCGTACACGTCCCCTGCGGGCTCCCCGGACCGGCTCTGCGGCGGCACCCCGCCGACCGGCCCGCCCGACCCGGTCGAACCGCCGCCGTCCACCCGTTCCTGCCCGTCGTCCATGCGGTACCTCGCCCTCGGTCGCACACCCGCCCCACGAGTCGGCACGGGTGTTCCGATCTCTCAACAACGCGTACCCGGTTACGATGCCCAGAATGAGCACACCCAGTGCAGAAGACGGAGTCGAGACTCCCGAGGGCGGCCCCGGCGATCCCGGGCACGTCGCCACCGCCGGCCTGTCCCTGTCCCCCTTCCGCGGCCTGCGCTACGTCCCCGACCGGGTCGGCGCCCTGGCCGCGGTGACGTCCCCGCCGTACGACGTGGTCGACCCGGGCCGTCGGCTCGACCTGGAGACCGCCGACCCGCACAACGTGGTCCGGCTGATCCTGCCCAGGCCCGAGCCCGAGGACGCCGGCGACCGCCCCGACCGCGACACCCGGTACCGGCACGCCGCGCGGCTGCTGGCCGCCTGGCAGCGCGAGGGGATCCTCGCCGCCGACCCGGCCCCCGCGATCTACGTGTACGAGCAACGGGTCCCCGCCACCGCCGACTCCCCCGAGCTGCTCCAGCGCGGCCTGATCGGCGCCCTCGCGGTGAGCGGCCGCGAGGCCGGCGTCGTCCTCCCCCACGAGGACGTGATGCCCCGGCCGGTCGCCGACCGGGTCGGCCTGATGCGCACCACCCGGGCCAACCTCGAACCGCTGCTGCTCACCTACCGGGGCGACGGCGGTGCCTCCGGCGTGATCGAGCGGACGGTCGAGGGCGAGCCGCTGATCTCCACCGCCACCAGCGACGGCACCCACCACCGGCTGTGGGCCGTCACGGACCGGGCCGACATCGCCGAGATCGGCCGCGACCTGGCGACCTGCCGGGCGCTGATCGCCGACGGCCACCACCGCTGGGAGATGTACCTGCGCCTCCAGCGCGAGCACCGCCACCTGCCGCGCAGCCCCTGGGACCGCGGCATGGTGCTCCTGGTCGACACCGCCCGCTACCCGCTGCGGGTCCGCGCGATCCACCGGGTGCTCTACCGGCTGCCCGTGGCCGAGGCGCTGGAGAAGCTCGGCGACCACTGGAAGGTCAAGGAGGTCCCGGGCCCGCTGCCCGCCGCGCTCCAGGCGCTCGCCGAGCAGAAGCGCCACGGCGGCAACGGCTTCGTGCTGACGGGTGGCGACGGCGTCTACTGGCTGCTCGGCGAGCCCGACGAGTCGCTGCTGGACGCCACCGTGCCGCGCGACCGGCCGGAGGAGTGGCGCCACCTGGACGCCACGGTCCTGCACTCCACCCTGCTCGACCGCACCTGGCACGTCCCCGACGGCCCGGACGACATCGGCTACCTGCACACCGCCGTCGCCGCCGAACGGGAGGCCGCGCGCACCGGCGGCACCGCCGTCCTGCTGCACCCGGTCCGGGAGAGCGTGGTGCGCCGACTAGCCGAGCAGGGCGTCACCATGCCGCGCAAGTCCACCTCCTTCGGGCCGAAGCCGGCCACCGGACTGGTGCTGCGCAACCTCACGCTGGGCTGACCCCGCGCCGGGCCGTCCCCGCGCTTCGCCGCGCGGTGCCACGGGCCCGGACGCCGTGAGGCCCTGCCGTACCCCGGGAAGTCCGGGAACGGCAGGGCCTCACGGCGTTACGCGATCGCTCAGCTCTTGGCGTCGGCCTCGTCGGCCTTGACGTCCGCGGACTCGACGTCCTTGGCACGCTCGGGCACCACGCCGTCGAAGTCCTCGTCGATTTCGAGGTCGTCCTCGTCGTAGAACTCCTCGACGTCCTCCTCGTCCTCGAAGATCACGCGGTCGTCGGCGACGTCACCGGTGCGCTTCTTCGCCGGGGCGTCGGCCTGCTCGGCCTCCTCCTCGGCCAGCTCCGGGTCGAGCGCGTCGGTGAACTCCACGCCGTCGATCTCGGCGAGCCGCTCCGAGGCGTTGGTGGTGCCGTCGGTGTCGGCCTCGGCCGCCTTGGCGAACCAGTCACGGGCCTCGTCGCCGCGGCCGGCCGCGATCAGCGCCTCGGCGTAGGCGTACCGCAGGCGCGCGGTCCACGGCTGCACGGAGCTGGAGGCCAGCTCCGGGCTCTGCAGGGTCACCACGGCGGCGTCGAACTGCTCCATGTCGCTGCGGGCACCGGCCGCCACCAGGCGCATCTCCACCTGGCCGGCCTTGTCCAGCTGCTTCACCTCGGGCTCGCCGGCCATCGCCAGCGCCCGCTCCGGACGGCCCAGACCACGCTCGCAGTCGGCCATCACCGGCCACAGGTCCGCGCGGCCGGTCATCCGACGGGCGGCGCGGAACTCGGTCAGCGCCTCGGAGTAACGCTGCGTCATGTACGAGGCGAAACCGGCCGCCTCACGGACGGCGGCCACGCGGGACGCCAGACGGAGCGCGACGCGCGAGTACTGGTAGGCCTCCTCGGCCTCGCCGTCGAGCAGGCGGGCCACCATCACCAGGTTGCGGGCGACATCGTCCGCGAGGGTCTTGGGCAGGCTCTTGAGTTCCTGGCGCACGTCCGCGTCCAGCTCGAAGCCGGTGACGTCCTCCGGGATCGGCAGGCGCTTGACGGGCTCGTAGTTGCCACGGCGGTCGTCGTAGTCCCGACGGTCCCGGTCGTCGCGGCGGTCGTCACGACGGTCGTCGCCGCCGCGGCGGTAGCCACCACCCTGGCGGTCGTCACGGCGGAAGCCACCGCGCTCGCCACCACGGTCGTCGCGGCGGAAGCCGCCACGGTCGCCACCGCGGTCGTCGCGGTCACGGCCGTACCCACCGGAGGGACGGTCGCCGCGGTCGCGGTTGAAGCCGCTCGGGCGGTCGTCCCGACGGAAACCACCGCGCTCGCCAGCGCGGTCGTCACGGTCACGGCCGTAACCGCCGGAGGGGCGGTCGTCGCGGCGGAAGCCGCCACGGTCGCCACCGCGGTCGTCACGGTCACGGTTGAAGCCGCCGGAGGGACGGTCGTCCCGACGGAAGCCGCCGGAGGGACGGTCGCCACGGTCGCGGTTGAAACCACCGCCGGCCGGACGGTCGTCGCGGCGGAAGCCGCCACGCTCGCCACCGCGGTCGTCACGGTCACGGCCGTACCCACCGGCCGGACGGTCGTCACGGCGGAAGCCGCCACGGTCGCCACCGCGGTCGTCACGGTCGCGGTTGAAGCCGCCCGACGGACGGTCGCCACGGTCGCGGTTGAAACCACCGCCGGCCGGACGGTCGTCGCGACGGAAGCCGCCGGAGGGACGGTCGCCGCGGTCGCGGTTGAAACCACCGCCGGAGGGGCGGTCGTCGCGACGGAAACCGCCACGGTCGCCACCGCGGTCGTCACGGTCACGGTTGAAGCCGCCCGACGGACGGTCGCCACGGTCGCGGTTGAAACCACCGCCAGCCGGACGGTCGTCACGGCGGAAACCGCCACGGTCGCCACCGCGGTCGTCACGGTCACGGCCGTACCCGCCGGAGGGACGGTCGTCACGACGCGGACGGTCATCGCGGTCGCGGTTGAAGCCGCTCGGGCGGTCGTCCCGACGGAAACCACCCGACGGGCGGTCGTCGCGACGGAAACCGCCACGGTCGCCACCGCGGTCGTCACGGTCACGGCCGTACCCACCGGAGGGACGGTCGTCGCGACGGAAACCGCCACGGTCGCCACCGCGGTCATCGCGGTCACGGTTGAAGCCGCCCGACGGACGGTCGCCACGGTCGCGGTTGAAACCACCGCCGGCCGGACGGTCGTCACGGCGGAAGCCGCCACGGTCGCCACCGCGGTCGTCGCGGTCACGGCCGTAACCGCCGGAGGGACGGTCGTCACGACGCGGACGGTCATCGCGGTCATCGCGACGGTAGCCACCCGGGCGGTCGTCACGGCGGTAGCCGCCGCCAGAGGGGCGGTCGTCGCGGCGGGAGGCGCCACGGTCGTTCGACCAGCCCCCACGCGACCGGGGCTCATAGCCTCGGCCGTCGTCCGATCGACGCTCGGGACGGTCCTGGGGCTGGTTCGACATCGTGGTGACTCCTTCTGCTGCTTCAGCTTCACCGCGTGGGCCGTGCGTGCAACTCCCGCTGCCGTCACGCGGTTTCGGCGCCGGCCTCCTGGCCCGCGCACCTTCTCCATTGTCCGGCATGTCAGGACCCTCCGCGTCTGGGCGGAAGTCCCGTTCTGCCGGACTTCTTCACGTTCGCAAAACACAAAAAGGCCGCGGCCCCAGCGAGTCGCGGGGGGGGCGGCCATTTAGAAATTGTGGGCGGCGCGCAACACTCACACCACGGACCCCCCGCCCAAACAACCGGGCAGGGAGGCG
>NZ_JBIWNL010000021.1:132574-147898 GCF_044767225.1 Kitasatospora sp. NPDC101447 | reverse complement strand
TCGGACCGCCTTCCAGCGGACCCTCCGGGCTTCGTTCTTTCGTGTTTCCAGCTTATCAGACGTTTTCCGCTCCGTTTTCCGGAGTTTCATTCATCGGATTCGCTTTCCGCTTTGTCACCCCGGTCTCCCGCGGCGACTCCGGAACTGTACGGGGACCGGCCCACCACATGCAAATCGCCCCCGCCCGGGAGTCCGGGCGGGGGCGATCCGGGCCGGTCACGACCGATCAGCGGACCTCGGTGATCTCCGGACCGCGCGCGAACGGGTCGAGCGAGGTGCCGCCGAAGCGGTTGTCGCCCTCACCGGCGGTGGCGGCCGCCCCACCACCGTCGGCCACCATCTGGGCGTCCTCGGGAAGCTTCAGCACGATCGGGTCGCGCGGAGCCATCGGGGCCTCGCCGCGGACGACGACCGTCTGACGGAAGACCTGCTCCAGGATCCCGGCCATCTCCGGCTGCACCGCGGCCTGACCCGAGATCACGCCGCGCAGGAACCAGCGCGGACCGTCGCAGCCGACGAACCGCACCAGCTGGACACCCTGGGTGCCGTCCGGCAGCTGCACCGGGACCTGGGCGCGGAGGTGCCAGCCGAGCGGGCCCTCCTCCTCCTCGATGAGGCCGCCCTGCGAGGTGATGCCGTTGGCGATCTCCTCGCGGACCTCACCCCAGATGCCCTCGGACTTCGGGGCCGCGAAGGCCTGGAGCTGGATGGCGCTGTTGCCGAGCACGAGGGTGGCGGCCACGATCGCGTCACCGGCGACCTCGACGCGCAGCTCCATGCCCTCGACACCGGGGACCAGCAGACCCCCGAGGTCGACTCGCCCCTCCTCGGGGTTCTCCAGCTCCGAGTGGTCCCACGGACCGTCCGGCCGGGGAGCCGGCGGCAGGCCGACCCTGTCGGCCGGGTCCAGCTCGGTCACGTTCTCGCTCTCGGCGGAACCTTCGACGTCATCGGCCGTCTCGTCGGCGCTGATGGCGTCGTCGGCGAGCTGCTCGACAGCGTCCTCGCTCTTCTGGCGACGACGGAACACGGTCACTGTCCTTCCCGGTCCAAGACCGATGCGAATACCTGCTCGGCTTCCTGCGAGGCCGCGGGCATGCTAGACCGCGGCATGGCCGCCGGTCGACCCGAACCCACCCTCGGCGCGTGCCGACCCGGGCAGCTCCTCCACCTCGTGGAAGCGGGCCTTCTCGACCTGCTGGATGACCAGCTGGGCGATCCGGTCCCCTCGGCGGAAGCTGACTCCCTCGCGCGGGTCCAGATTGACGACGATCACCTTGATCTCTCCACGGTACCCGGCATCGACCGTCCCCGGGGCGTTCACGAGAGCAACTCCGCAACGAGCTGCGAGCCCGGAGCGGGGGTGGACGAAGGCCGCGTAGCCGTCCGGGAGGGCGATGGCGACGCCGGTGGGCAGCACGACCCGCTCGCCGGGGGCCAGCTCGGCGTCGACGGTGGTGCGCAGGTCGGCGCCGGCGTCCCCGGGCTGCGCGTAGGCGGGCAGCGGCAGCTCGGGGTCGATGCGCTTGATCAGGACGTCCAGCTGCGGGCGGGGGGTGTCGCTCAAGGGTTCACCTCAAAGGCTCGTGCGCGCTTCATCAGATCCGGGTCGTCGAGGACCCTGTCGATGTCCTCGGCACGACCGTGCGTGGTGAAGTGTTCCAGCTTCACCTGGATGAAGAGCGCCTGAGCGCGTACCGCGACCGGCCCGTCCGGCCCGCCGATCCGCGCCTCGGCGGCGCTGTAGATCTTGCGGCCGTGCACGCCGGTGATCCAGGCACGCAGGTGCAGCACCGAGTCGACCGGCACCGGGGAGAGGAAGTCGGTCTCCAGCCGGCCGGTCACGGCGGGGGCGTGCAGCAGCCAGTTGAGCGTGCCGAGGGTCTCGTCCATGGCGGTGGTGAGCACCCCGCCGTGGGCCAGGCCGGGACCGCCCTGGTGGACGTCCCGGACGGTGAACTCGGCCGTGACGTCGAGTCCCTCGCCGGCGACCGCGTCGATCCGCAGGCCGCCGGGGTGCTGCGGGCCGCAGCCGAAGCAGTGCTCGTAGTGGGAGCCGAGCCGGGTGCCGGGGGCCGGCGCCTCGGGGGCGCGCGGCGGCAGGACGGCGTCCGGCGGCGGGGTCGTCGGGGACGGCGGCATCGCGGGCGTCGGCCGGCCGTCGGGGGCGGTGGGGGCTGTCGTACCGGTCACGGTGCCCAACCCTACCGAGGGGTAGGTGGGCCCCGGGTGGGGGTGGCGTCCCGTGCCCGGCGTCAGGGCGACCACAATGGGGGCATGTACGACGAACGCCTCACGGTGCCGCGCTCCTGGTGGCTGCTCCCGGTCGCAGTGGGCCTCACGCTCGCGCTGATCCTGATCCGGGTCAGCGGCCCGGCCGCGCTGGTCGGACTGGTGGCCGGCATCGCCGCCGGCGCCGTCGCGATCAGCAGCTACGGCTCGGCCCGGATCCGCGTGGTCCAGGGCTCGCTGGTCGCCGGACCGGCCCGGATCCCGGTGGACGCGCTCGGCACCGCGCAGGCGCTGAGCCCCGCCGAGGCGGCGGCCTGGCGCGGCCCGAAGGCCGATCCGCGCGCCTTCATGCTGCTGCGCAGCTACGTCCCGACGGCGCTGCGGGTCGAGGTGAGCGACCCGGCCGACCCGACGCCGTACCTCTATCTGTCGACCCGCTCGCCGATGAAGCTGGCGGAGGCGCTGGAGGAGGCCCGGCGGGGCGCCCGCACCTGAGCGGGCGGGCGCGGGGCCCCGCGGGGCCCGGACGAGACCGGAAAACGGAGAGGGACGGTTCCGCTGCTGCGGGACCGTCCCTACGACTTCGTACGGGCCGACGCGTCGGCCGACTCCGTCCTACCGGGCCCGTCCGTGAGGACGGCCCCCGGAACTGCCGTCCGGCCCCGCTGCCCGGGGCCGGAAGGAGCGGTGTGCCGGTCCCGCGGGAGCCGCGGGCACCGGGCCCTGTCCGCCGCGGTGCTCAGGCGCCGCAGTCCCGGCAGATCGGGTTGCCGTTCTTCTCGCTGTAGAGCTGGCTGCGGTGGTGGACCAGGAAGCAGCTCATGCAGGTGAACTCGTCGGCCTGCTTCGGCAGCACCCGAACGGCGAGCTCCTCGTTCGAGAGGTCGGCGCCGGGCAGCTCCATGCCCTCGGCGGCGTCGAACTCGTCGACGTCGACGGAGCCGCCGCCCTTGTCGTTCCGCCGAGCCTTGAGTTCCTCGATGCTGTCTTCGTTGAGCTCGTCGTCGGTCTTGCGTGGGGTGTCGTAGTCGGTTGCCATTTTTCGCTCTCCCCCTCCGGGTTGTGCGGTGTGTGCGGTATCTCCAGCGCACGTAACGCATGGGGGGTCGGTCTTGTGCCCGACCCGAGGCGGAGATTTTGCCTTACTTCAAGCCCTGTTACTCAATCGACACTCAGCCGGGGGTCCATCGGGGTGATCCCCGGGGCTGTGGAAGGCCTCACGCTGGGCCATCGCCGCCCCTTCCCGGGCCCGGCGAACCATACACGCACAGTGAGCAAGGATGGCGCGGATACCCGCCCGAACCCTTGCCCACCGGGGCTTCCGACCGATCCGACAGGTCCGCACGGGCCCGGAATCCGGTCACGGAAAGCGATCGGCACACCCGACCGGGTGATCACTCTCCGGGGTTGACCGACACCGTGGAGCGACACGGTGTGAGCTTGGTCACGTTCAGAATCTTCCGGGGCAAACCACGGAAAATCCACCCACTCCGACCGCTCGCGGGAGCGCCCTACTCGGCGCTGCGCCGGGCCGCCCGACGGGCCTGCACCGCGGCCTGGCGCTCCTCGAACTTCCGCGCCTGCGAGTCCAGCCCGTCCAGGAAGACGCCCAGCTCGTTCTGGGCCAGCACGCCCTCCGGGCCCAGGCCGCCGATCTCCATCACCTTGAGGTTGCGCAGCACCGGCTGCAGCACGTCGTCGTGGTGGATGCGCAGGTTGTACACCCCGCCGAGGGCGATCTGCGCGGCGGCGCGCTCGAAGCCGGGGATGCCGTGGCCGGGCATGCGGAAGTCCGTGACCACGTCGGCGATGGCCCGCATGGCCTGGTCGGGGGCGATCTCCAGGGCGGCCTTCAGCAGGTTCCGGTAGAAGACCATGTGCAGGTTCTCGTCGTTGGCGATCTTCGCCAGGAGCTGCTCGCAGAGCGGGTCCCCGGCGTACTTGCCGGTGTTGCGGTGCGCGATGCGGGTGGCGAGCTCCTGGAAGGCCACGTACGCGACGGAGTGCAGCATGCTGTGCGCGTTGTCGGACTCGAAGCCCTCGGACATGTGGTTCATCCGGGCCCGCTCCAGCTCCACCGGGTCGACGGCCCGGGTGGCGAGCAGGTAGTCGCGGATGGCTATGCCGTGGCGGCCCTCCTCGGCCGTCCAGCGGTGCACCCAGGTGCCCCAGGCGCCCTCGCGGCCGAACATGGTCGCGATCTCGTGGTGGTAGCTGGGGAGGTTGTCCTCGGTCAGCAGGTTCACCACCAGCGAGACGCGGCCCAGCGCGGTCACCTGCGACTGGTCGAGGGACCAGGCCTCGCCGCCCAGCACGCCGTCGAAGTCGCGGCCCTGGCTCCACGGGACGAACTCGTGGGGCATCCACTCCTTGGCCACGGCCAGGTGGCGGTTGAGCTCCTTCTCCACGACCTCTTCGAGGGCCAGGATCAGCCGCGCGTCGGTCCAGCCGCTCGATCCGAGCGAGGTGCTGCTCTGCACAGGGGCGATGGTCACGGGCTTGCTCCTGGGGGACGGCACGCGCGGGGACGGGCGCGTAGGGCGGGCACACGTCGTGCGATGTCGGCGGGCGCACCGACGGTCGCACTTACGGTTGCGTAGGTTACGACACCGTAAGTTGCTCGGGCCACAAAAGACAAGCCGCCCCCGCCAGGCCTTATGTCGTCTTGACGGCCTGACGGGGGCGGCTCGCTCTTCCTGCCTGCTCCGGGCGGGGAACCTACGGTGAGGGGATGCGGACCCGCATGGTGAGTCCCCCGCCGGCGCGCGCGGTGGCCTCGATGGTGCCGCCGTGGGCGCGCACCACCGAGCGGACGATGGACAGGCCGAGTCCGACCCCCTTGTCGCTGCGGGTGCGGTCGGCGCCCTTGACCCGGCGGAACGGCTCGAAGATGTGCTCCAGCTCGTACCCCGGCACCACCGGGCCGGTGTTGGAGACCACCAGCTCGCCGCCGCCCGGCACCTCGGCGGTGGCCAGCTCGACCCAGCCGCCCGCGGTGTTGTACCGCACCGCGTTCTGCAGCAGGTTGAGCGCCAGCCGCTCCAGCAGCACGCCGTTGCCCCCGACCACGGCCGGATCGAGCTTCGAGCGCAGCTCGACCTCGCGCTTGTCCGCCTCGGAGCGGGTCTGCTCCAGCGCCCGGGTGGCCACCTCGGACAGCTCCACCGGGCGGCGGTCGGTCAGCTCGTTCTCGCTGCGGGCGAGCAGCAGCAGGCCCTCGACCAGCTGCTCGCTGCGCTCGTTGGTGGCCAGCAGGGTCTTGCCCAGCTGTTGCAGGTCGGGCGAGGCGGCCGGGTCGGAGAGCTGGACCTCCAGCAGCGTGCGGTTGATCGCGAGCGGGGTGCGCAGCTCGTGCGAGGCGTTGGCGACGAAGCGGCGCTGGGAGTCGAAGGAGCGGTCCAGCCGGTCCAGCATGTCGTCGAAGGTGTCGGCGAGCTCCTTGAGCTCGTCGTCCGGGCCGTCCAGCTCGATCCGGCGGTGCAGGTCGGAGGAGGCGACGTCGCGGGCGGTGCGGGTGATCCGGCCGAGCGGGCGCAGCACCCGGCCGGCCAGGGCGTAGCCGGCCACGAAGGCGATCACGGCGAGGCAGACCAGCACCGTGAGCGACTTGCGCAGCAGGGTGTTCAGGGCGACGGTGGAGGCCGCCTCGTGCCGGCCGGCGAGCAGCGCGTTGAGCTGCTCGCTGGACATCTGGACACCGTTGACCATGAAGGTGGAGGAGGCGCCGCTGGGGGTGACCACGGTGAAGTTCAGCTGCGGCGGCGAGACGTAGTCCAGGGCCTGCCGGACGAAGAAGTACATCAGCAGCAGGAGGACCACGCCGGCCATCAGGAACATCCCGCCGTAGAGCAGGGTGAGGCGGATGCGGATGGTCGGGCGGAAGGGCAGCCAGGCGAGCATGCCGTCGCCCGGGACGTACGTCGTGTCGTTGCGCGACGGGTTCGACCGGGAGCCGCGCGGCGGGTGCAGGGGCTTGGGCGGTACGGCGCGCGGGCCGCCGGCGGGCGCGCCGGAGGGCCCGCCGGCCGGGGGCGGGGTGGTCATGATCGTCCTCTCGGGGCGTCCGCCGGGGGCGGGCGCGGGGTGGGTGGAGTCCTCGGGGCGGATTCCGGTCAGATCCGGTAGCCGGAGCCCGGCACGGTGACGATCACCGGCGGGTCGCCGAGCTTGCGGCGCAGCGTCATCACGGTGACGCGCACGACGTTGGTGAACGGGTCGGTGTGCTCGTCCCAGGCCTTCTCCAGCAGCTGCTCGGCGGAGACGACGGCGCCGCCGGCCCGCATCAGCACCTCCAGGACGGCGAACTCCTTGGGGGCGAGCTGGACGGTGCGTCCGTCGCGGATCACCTCGCGCCGGCCGGGGTCGAGCGAGATGCCGGCGCGCTCCAGCACCGGGGGCAGCGGGATGGTCGCGCGGCGCCCCAGCGCCCTTACCCGGGCGACGAGTTCGCTGAAGGCGAACGGCTTCGGAAGGTAGTCGTCCGCGCCGATCTCCAGGCCCTCGACCCGGTCGCTGATGTCGCCGGAGGCGGTCAGCATGATCACCCGGGTCGCCAGGCCCTGCTCGACCACCTTGCGGCAGACGTCGTCGCCGTGGACCAGCGGGAGGTCGCGGTCCAGGACCACCACGTCGTAGTCGTTGACCGCGATGCGCTGGAGCGCGGCCTCCCCGTCGTACACCACGTCGACGGCCATCGCCTCGCGGCGCAGGCCGGTCGCGACGGCCTCGGCAAGCAGCTGCTCGTCCTCGACGACGAGAACCCGCACGGTCGTTGTCCCTTCTCCAGGCCGGCCCCGGAAGCGGACGCGCGGCTCCGACGGTGCCTCCATCCTGCCTGGTCCTGCGGTAAAGCAGCGATAAGCTGCCACTCGGGCACGGGTCCCGGGTCCGCGGCGATGACCGTTCGTGTCGGTATCACTCCGCTTGGACTGTGACACGGGCAACTTTCTTCCGCCCGGAGGTTTCCCGGCCCCCACCCGGGGGAGGACAGCTGCACACCCGCGATCTGGCTGTTGGCCGGTCGCACCCACCCGCCGTGCGTTTCGTCCGCGCCGGCCCTGGGGTTGGGACATCACCGGGAGCGGCCGCAAGCCGTCTCCGCGTCCGACCGGAGAACCACCGTTTCCGGCCTGGGCGCTTTCACCGGCTGGACCTTCCTCGGGGCGGAGAACGCACGACCGTGCACGTCCGACACAGTAAGGGGGCCCGTATGGACGCCTTCAAGGCCGGAATCCTGCAGCGCATAGCCAACGCCGAGCAGGACCTGCACCGCGCGATCGAGGCCGGGGACGAGTTCCTCGCCGAGGTGGAGCAGTCCGAGCTGGACGACCTCCGCCGACTCGCCGCCGAACACGGCGTGGACACGGTGCTGGAGCGCCACCGCACCGCTGCCTGACCCGTTCGGCACCACCGACCCGTCGCCGGCACTCCGGCACCTGCGGCCCTGCGGGGGCCGTGCGAAACCCAGGCCCTGGCATCCCCCGTATGTCAGGGCTCTTCGCATGTCCGGGGCCGCCCGAGGGCCCTTCGCCGGACCAGGGCCGCCCGAGGGCCCGGTACGGCCGGTCCGGGCCCGCGGGGCCGGACCGGCCGGAGCCGGTCGGTCCGCCCTCAGTCCGCCCAGGCGCGCAGCGCGGCCAGGCGCTCCTGCAGCGGCTCGTACACGCCCGGGGCGGCGGCCACGGTCAGCTCGCGGTCCGGTCCGTGCCCGGGGCGGCCGCCGGTCAGGGCGCCGGCCTCGGCGGCGATCAGGCAGCCGGCGGCGCGGTCCCAGGGGGCGAGGCCGCGCTCGTAGTAGCCGTCCAGCCGCCCGGCCGCGACGTCGCACAGGTCGACCGCCGCCGCCCCGCCCCGGCGGATGTCCCGCACCTCGGGCATCAGTGCCAGCAGGACCTCGGCCTGGCGCACCCGCACCGACTGGACGTAGTTGAACCCGGTGGCGATCAGCGCCTGGCCCCACGGCGGGGCCTGGCGGGCCGAGAGCGGCCGGCCGTTCAGTCGGGCACCGCGGCCCAGAACGGCGTGGAACAGCTCGTCGCGCGCCGGGGCGTACACCACGCCCACGACCGCCCGGCCGTCCACCTCGGCGGCCACGCTGACCGCCCAGGAGGGCAGCCCGTACAGGTAGTTGACCGTGCCGTCGAGCGGGTCCACGACCCAGCGGACCCCGCTGGTGCCGGGCCGTTCGGCGCCCTCCTCGCCGAGGTAGCCGTCGGCCGGGCGGCGGTCGGTGATCAGCTCCAGCACGAGCTTCTCGGAGGCGAGGTCCATCTCGGTGACGACGTCGACCGGGCTGCTCTTGGTGCCGGCCACGCCGAGGTCGGCCGGGCGGCCGTCGCGCAGCAGGATGCCGGCCTGCCGGGCCGCGTCCAGGGCGACGTCCAGCAGGTCGTCGAGGAGCCGGTCGTCGGGCTGGGCGGGGGCGGTCACGGGATTCTCCTCCGTAGCGGCGGGAACGTCGGGTCGGGCGGGTTCAGCGCTCGGCGACGGCCGGGCGCGGGGCGCGCGGGTTGGGGCAGCAGGCGATCGCGCACACGTCGTGGCCGGGGCCCAGCGCGCCGAGGGCGCAGCGGGTCACGTCCTCGCCGCGTTCGGTGGCGGCCCGCTCCAGGACGAGGTCGCGGACGGCGGCGGTGAACCGGGGGTCGGCGCCGACGGTGGCCGCGCGGGCCACCGGCAGGCCGAGTTCGGCGGCCTTGGCGACGGCCTCGGTGTCGAGGTCGTACTTGACCTCCATGTGGTCGGAGACGAAGCCGATCGGGACCATCACCACGGCGGGCGCGCCCTCGGCCTGCCGGGCCTCCAGGTGGTCGCAGATGTCCGGTTCCAGCCACGGGGTGTGCGGGGCTCCGCTGCGGCTCTGGAACACCAGCGCCCAGGGCCGGTCGGCGACGCCGGTGCGCTCGGCGACGGCCGCGACGATCAGCCGGGCCACGTCCAGGTGCTGGGCGACGTACGCGCCGCCCGGCGTGCCGCGGGCCGGGTCGTCCGGGGCTCCCGAGGTCTCGGCCATGGTGTCCGGGATCGAGTGCGTGGTGAACGCCAGCCGGGCGCCGGCCCGGACGGCCTCGGGCAGCTCCGCCAGCGCGGCCAGGGTGGCGTCGATCATCGGCTCGACGAAGCCGGGGTGGTTGTGGAAGTGCCGCAGCTTGTCGACCCGCAGGGGAGGCACGCCCTCCTCCGCCAGGGCGGCCAGCGCGTCGGAGAGGTTCTCCCGGTACTGTCGGCAGCCCGAGTAACCGGCGTAGGCGCTGGTGGCGAGCACGGCGATCCGGCGGTGCCCGTCGGCCGCCATCTCCCGCAGGGTGTCGACCAGGTAGGGCGCCCAGTTCCGGTTGCCCCAGTAGACCGGCAGGTCCAGCCCGTGCTCGGCGAAGTCCTTGCGCAGCCCGGCGAGCAGTTCGCGGTTCTGCTCGTTGATCGGACTGACCCCGCCGAACATGAAGTAGTGCTTGCCCACCTCCTTCAGCCGTTCCTTGGGGATCCCGCGGCCGCGGGTGACGTTCTCCAGGAACGGGACGACCTCCTCGGGGGCCTCGGGCCCGCCGAAGGACAGGAGCAGCAGGGCGTCGTACGGAGCGGCGCCGGAGGGAGCGGGTTTGCGCGCGTCGGACATGGCACCGATCCTGCCACTGAGGGGCCGGGCGACGGCGCCGGGGCCGCGTCGGCGTCCGGAAAATACCGTTTGCCAACCTACGTAAGCTGTGTTGGCCAGCCTTGTTCCTTACCCAGACGGAGACTCCCCGTGCTGTCCAGCTACCGCCGGATATTCGCCGCCCCCGGCACTCTGGCCTTCTCCTCTGCCGGGTTCCTGGCCCGTCTGCCGATCTCCATGGCCGGGATCGGCATCGTGACCATGCTCTCCCAGCTGACGGGGTCGTACGGGCTGGCCGGCGCGGTCTCGGCGACGATGGCCGTCGCAGCCGCGGCACTCGGCCCGGCGGTCTCCTGGCTGGTCGACCGGCGCGGGCAGCGCCGCGTCGCGCTCCCCGCCACCGCGATCACCGTCGCCGCCGCGACCGGACTCCTGCTCTGCGCCCATTTCCACGCGCCGTCCTGGGCCCTCTTCCTCTTCGCCGTCGGCCTCGGCGTCATGCCCAGCGCCGGCGCCATGGTCCGCGCCCGCTGGGCCCACCTCTACCGCGACGACGCCGCCAAGCTGCACACCGCGTACTCCTTCGAGGCCGTCGTCGACGAGGTCTGCTTCATCGTCGGCCCGATCCTCGCCATCGGCCTGGCCACCAACGTCTTCCCCGAGTCCGGCCTGCTGGTGGCCGTCGTCGCGCTCGCCGTCGGCATCGCCCTGTTCACCGCCCAGCGGCGCACCGAACCGCCGGTCCACCCGGCATCGGCCCACAGCGGCGGCAGCGCCATCCTCAACGGCGGTCTGGTCGTGCTGGTGCTGACCTTCGTCGCCACCGGTGCGATCTTCGGCTCGGTCGAGATCGTCACCGTCGCCTTCGCCGACGCCCAGGGGCACAAGGGGCTCTCCAGCGTCGTCCTCGCCGTCTGGGCGTTCGGCTCCGGCCTGGCCGGCGTCGTCTACGGCGCGCTCAAGCCCAGGACCCCGCTGGCCACCCGCTTCTTCGTCGGCGTGGTGATGATGGCGCTGAGCATGATCCCCATCCTGCTCGTCGCCTCCACCGTGCACGGCGTCGGCGGGCTGATCGCGGCCGGCGCCGCCCTGCTGGTCGCGGGGGTCGCCATCTCCCCCACCCTGATCTCCGCGATGGCCCTGGTCGAGCGGCTCGTCCCGGCCGCCAAGCTCACCGAGGGCATGGCCTGGACCACCACCGGCCTCGCCCTCGGCGTGGCCCTCGGCTCCTCGATCGGCGGCTGGGTGGTCGACGCCTCCGGCGCCCCGGCCGGCTACTGGGTCCCGCTGGCCGCCGGCGCCCTCGGGGTGCTCGTCGCACTGACCGGGCTCCGGCGCCTGCGCTCCGGAGTCGCCGCGAACGAGCCCGCCGAATCGGCCGATCGACCCGTAGACGTCGAACGGTGAACTGACTAATCTCTCGCCCTACCCATGGGCCTACCCGTGGGTAGGGCGGCCGCGCCGCCCCGGACCGCGCCGACCCGTTCGGCCACGGAGCAGGAGGCAGCGCAATGCCCCAGGCCAGTACCGCGACCCGCACCCGGTGGACCAACTGGGCCGGCAACCAGAGCGCCGAGCCCGCCCGGTCCGCCGCCCCCGGCACCGCGGAGGAACTGGCCAGGGAGATCCTGCGCGCCGCCGACCAGGGCCGCACGGTCAAGGCCGTCGGCTCCGGCCATTCCTTCACCTCGATCGCCTCCGCCGGTGACGGCGTCCAGATCCGCCCGCACGCGCTCACCGCCGTCCGCGAGATCGACCGCGAGGCGGGCACCGTCACCGTCGAGTCCGGCCTCCCGCTGCACCGCCTCAACCGGCTCCTCGCCGCCGAGGGCCTGTCCCTCACCAACATGGGCGACATCGAGGTCCAGACCGTCGCCGGCGCCACCAGCACCGGCACCCACGGCACCGGCCGCGACTCCGGCTCGCTCGCCGCCCAGATCCGCGCGCTGGAGATCGTCCTCGCGGACGGCTCCGTCAAGCGCTGCTCGCCCACCGAGAACCCCCGGCTCTTCCAGGGCGCCCGGCTCGGCCTCGGCGCCCTCGGCGTGATCACCGCGGTCACCTTCGGCGTCGAACCGGCCTTCCTGCTCACGGCGCACGAGCAGCCGATGGCCTTCGACGAGGTGCTGGAACGACTCGACGACCTCACCGCCGTCAACGAGCACTTCGAGTTCTACTGGTTCCCGCACACCGACCGCTGCGCCACCAAGCGCAACAACCGCAGCCAGGGCCCGGCCGCCCCGCTGCCCCGGTTCAAGGGGTGGCTGGAGGACGACTTCCTCTCCAACACCGTCTGGGAGGGCGCCTGCCGGGTCGGCCGGCGCTTCCCCGGTTCGATCCCCTCGATCGCGGCACTGGCCAGCCGCGCCTGGTCCGACCGCAGCTACACCGACACCGCGTACCGGGTGTTCACCAGCCCGCGCAAGGTCCGCTTCGTGGAGATGGAGTACGCGGTGCCGCGCGAGGCCGTCGGCGGGGTGCTGCGCGAGCTGAAGGCCCTGGTCGAGCGCTCCGACTGGAGGATCAGCTTCCCGGTCGAGGTGCGCTTCGCCCCCGCCGACGAGCTCTGGCTCTCCACCGCCTCCGGCCGGGACAGCGCCTACATCGCCGTCCACCTCTACCGGGGCACCGCCGACCAGGGCTACTTCACCGGCGTCGAACAGTTGATGACCGCCCATCAGGGCCGCCCGCACTGGGGCAAGCTGCACACCCGCGACGCCGAGTACCTGGCCGGCGTCTACCCGCACTTCGGCGACTTCACCGCACTGCGCGACGAGGTCGACCCGCAGCGGGTCTTCGGCAACGACTACCTGCGCCGGGTACTGGGGGCCTGATCCCCCCGGGGAGCCGGACCGACCCGGCCGGTTCGCCGGGGTCCCGCCGGTTCACCCGGAGTGCCGATCGGCTCGCCGGGGTCCCGGTCAGGTCGCCGGGGTCCCGGCCGCCGGCGACGGGGCCGCCGGCGCCCGGGTGGGCTCGTCCCCCGCCACGGGCGGCTGCGAGGTGGCCCCGCCCGTGGGCTTCCCGCTGTCCGCCGACGGGGAGGACCCGGCCGACGGGCTCGCGCTCGGGCCCGCCGAGGGCGAAGCCGTACCCGCGCCGGTGCTCGGGGTACCGCTCGGCTCCCGGCCCGGCCGCGTCGTCGCCGGAGCCGAGGCAGCACCGGACGGCGTCGCCGCCGGTCCGCGTGTGTCGCCCGGCGCCGGCCGCTGCGGCGGAGCGTCCTGCGGCTGCGCCAACCTGGGCGCCGCCGAGCCGCCGAAGGAGGTGCCGTTACCGGACTCGCCCTTGACCGTGGCCGACACCGGCTGCCCGGTCGCCAGTTCGAACGCCACGATCGGCGTCATCGCCACCACGAACACCAGCCCGGACACCGCCGCGTAGGTCTTCCAGGTCCACCGCCGGCGCGCCCGCACCACCTGCGGCTCGTTCCACTCCGCGGTCAGCACCGGCCGACGCGCCGACTGTTCCGACTGCTCCGACTCCACCGGCACCTGGCGCAGCGCGTTCGCCGTCTGGTTCGGCCCCCGGTCCACCACCTCGCGCAGTTGTTCACCGGTCCGCCTGAAGAGGTGCTGGAACACCGCGCCGCCGGTGGTGGCCCCGACACTCACCACCGCAGCGCCCAAGATCGTTCCGTACACGCCCAGTTCGGAGGCCAACAGCGCGCCCACGACGGCGGCCAGCGCGCTCGCCACGACCTGAGCCGCACTCAGATCGATCCGCCTGCGCTCCTCCTTGCCGCCCTCCTCGGCGGGGCTCCGCTCCGGCATCAACATCCCTCGGTCCGTACGACTGTTCCTCGAACAAGCCACTCCATCTTGCCCAAAGAAGGACACAAGGGACGAAAATGCGGTTCTGCACGCCCGGATTGTGTGAAGATGATCACCGTCCACCCGTCGGTGGTACGCCATCGGTGGTGCGTGCTCTTGAGATTCCCGTGAATCGCGGGAGACTTGAGCGGCGAGCCGCCCCTTCGGGTGCCACGAATGGAGTACTGTTCGTAAAGCCTGAGCCTTGGGTCGACTTGTCGACTGCGCCTTCACCGGCAGCTTGACGAAGAGCCACGGAACGGGCACGCACGGCGACGCCCGTCCCGGATCGTCGCGAACACTCCGCGTGCGAGGAGGGCCGGGACACCCAGGCGCGACGCCGACGGATGGCGTGGCAAAAAGGCAACCGTGCCACAGCGGCGCGCGCGGGCATGAGCCCGACACGCCGGGGAACTCAGCAAGGTTGTGGCCAGTCGCGAGTGGGCAGGCCACACTCAGTACGGGAGCAGCGACGCAGGTGACGTCGGCAGGCACCACCCGGGAGGTAAGCGTGCCCGAACTGCGGGTTGTGGCCGTCAGCAACGACGGCACACGGCTGGTGCTCAAGGCTGCCGACAGCACGGAGTACACCCTCCCCATCGACGAGCGGCTGCGCGCCGCCATCCGCGGCGACCGGCCGCGCCTCGGCCAGATCGAGATCGAGGTCGAGAGCCACCTGCGCCCGCGGGACATCCAGGCCCGGATACGAGCCGGTGCCTCCGCCGAGGAGGTCGCCCAGGCCGCCGGGATCTCCGTCGACCGCGTCCGCCGCTTCGAGGGTCCGGTCCTCGCCGAGCGCGCCTTCATGGCCGAGCGCGCCCGCAAGACCGCCATCCGCCGCAACGGCGAGTCCCCCGGCCCGCAGCTCGGCGAGGCCGTCGCCGAGCGCCTCGCGCTGCGCGGCGCCGAGAAGGACACCGAGCGCTGGGACTCCTGGCGCCGCGACGACGGCACCTGGGAGGTCATCCTCTCCTACCGGGCCGACGGCGAGGGCCGCAATGCCTCCTGGACGTACGACCCGCCCCGGCGCCTGGTCCAGCCCAACGACGACGAGGCCCGCGCGCTGATCGGCGAGAACGTCGAGCGCGAGGAGGAGTCGGTCTTCCCGTTCATCCCGCGGATCGCCCGGCTCCCCCAGGAGCGGCCGCCCCGCCCGATGATCGACCGGCCCTCGGCCGACCGCATCATGTCGGCCCGCGAGGTCCGCGAATCGCGGGAGGCCACCGCCGACGCCCGGGACTCGCTGACCAGCCTGCTCGACGTCGTCCCCGCCTTCCGCGGCGACCTCGCCGTCGGCGGCCCCACCCCGATCGAACCGGTGCCCGCCGAGGTCGCCGAGGAGAGCGAGGAGTCGGCCGCGGCCGCCGCCCCGGCGGTCGGCGCGGGCTCGGCCTACGCCGACATCCTGATGCCGCGCGCCGTCGCCCCGCACCGGGAGCGCCTGGTCGGCACCACCGACCGGCAGGCCGAGGCGGACGGCGTCCGGCCCGGGCGCCGGGCCACCGTGCCCAGCTGGGACGAGATCGTCTTCGGCAGCCGGCGCAAGAAGCAGGAATAGCAGCAGGACGCGGGGGGGGGGGGGGGGGGGGGGGGGGGGGGGCCCCCCCCGCCCGGCCGGGCGCGGGGGGGGGGGGCGCCCCCCCCCCCGGGCCCCGCCCCCGGGGGGGGGGGGGCCCCCCCCCCGCC